>CAJEXQ010000003.1 GCA_903994635.1 uncultured Chlorobiaceae bacterium | reverse complement strand
ACCCATGGGCAACTACCGTTGGTCTACCGAATCAGTAGCCAGAGACAGGTTGTTCCTGGAATATCTGGGAGTGCCCTGCAAATAGTGTGCGCTTTATCCTACTTTCAGGATAATATCAGAATCGGGTGTTTGGTTGCCCAACTCCAGGTCGAGGGTATGCAGAGCATCGTGACCATGTTCCCGCAACCAATCGCAAAAACGGCGGGGCAGTTGCGCATCCACCAGAAACTTCATGCTGCCAGAACTTTGGTGCTTTTGATATGCGCTAATCGAGCAGCATAAGCTAACGTAGCGAGAATATCATCTCGTTCAAGATCCTCATAGTCACCCAGAATATCATCAATGGTCATTCCACCAGCCAGCCATTCAAGCACGTTTTCAACTGGATAACGCAGTCCGCGAATACAGGGCTTCCCGTGACAAATATTGGGGTCTATGGTAATACGATCATGGGTTTGCATCGAATGCTATTCCTGTAAAGTGATTGATAAAAAAATCCCTCCCGGGACGAAAAAACATCCCTTAGATATAAATTTTTCTGAAACTATGCCTCTTATTTTAGCTCGGCCAGCATGGCGTGAAACTGAGAAAAGGAGTAACCGGGCTTGTATTTCGCCCAAGGGTAATGTTTTCATAGCCTTTAGTAGAGAGTTACAAAAACTACTTGTCAACTTTTCAAGAATAGTCAGATTTTGGGTAGAGAGCCTGAGCTTCGTTTCTCTGCCCGGCAGGGTAAATCAAACAATAATGCGCTTGAAACGCTGAACGGAAAACGTTTAGCGACAACCCGTCGAATGTCCTTATGAACAACAGCAAACTGGAGAGGGTGTTCAGATGCAGCGTCACACAACTGCTCAATTTCAGCAATGAACTCTTTCCCCAAACCAATGCGCTTGCTTTCATACCATGCAGTAGCTTCGCTGAGCTCCGCGCTGGCAGCACGATTAAAGGTGATAAGCAGGCTCATTGCTTGATTTTGGCAAGAGCAGCAGCTTTTACCTCATCCCAGCCAATAGCATCATCTGGATTTGCAAGATGATCTTCAAGGCGGCGGTCGAGTTCAGTTATTTGGGCATCTGTTAACGATGGCGCAGCATCTCGACTAACTATGCCATTCCAGATTGCCTCAACGAGTTCGATCTGCTCGTTAATGTCGAGCATACTTGCTTGTTGTAAAAGTTGTGTGTTCATGGTCGCAACAGAGTTGATAACAGCGTATGCTTTTAAAAAGGATAATACAATATTTAATCATCCAGAAACAACTCGGCTTTTCGATGAGAGGTGTAAAGCGCTCCATTAGAATTATTATTGGAGAAACCTGATGAATGATAATGAACTTTTGATTGAAAAAGTCAAAACCCAAAAAATTTTGGACGACAAGGCTGAGCACGATCTTGCAAAATATGTTGCAGATACCCATGCCAGAATAGAAGCGTTAGCTGCTCGGTTGGAATTAAAATTGACTTATGGAACACCAACCAACAAGGCCGTCGCCGCATAGGTTTGCTTTCCAGTTTTTCTGTGTCGACTCGACCAACTGTAAAGCAATCCTTGACAGTTCCAACTGGTGTCAATTTTGCACAGGGGTCAACTTCAAGGGGACTTTTGTCTTTTCAATCGCCAGCCTCTCTGTAAGCATCCCTGTAAATTTTGTACGTTGCAAGTGTTTTCTCAAATCATGGCAACCAAACAGTAATCATTATGAAACTTCTTGCAAAAGTACGCTTTGCCCGGCTATGGATAATGCTCTTGTTCACCAGTTTGAGTATGGTGCCGGTTTCAACCGTTGCCTTTGCGGTATCTATTGGTGAACAGTATCAAGGCGGTATTGTGTTTTATGTCGATGAGTCTCGTCAGCACGGATTGATAGCAGCAACGAGAGATTTGCCGGGTGAATATGAGTGGCAGGGAGCAAAAGAGGCTTGTGAGCGTTTTGTTCATGGCGGCTTTTCTGACTGGTATTTGCCAAGCAGGTGGGAACTGAATCAACTGTACATGCACAAAAATGCTGTTGCTGGCTTTCCAGATGGCTACAGTTACTACTGGAGTTCTTCGGAGGCCAAGGCCAGTGCCGGTAATGCATGGGGCCAGAACTTCAGCAATGGGAACCAAGGCCAGGACGGTAAGGCATCGATCAATGTTCGTGTTCGGGCCGTGCGGGCTTTTTAAAACATTCGTCACTTTGACCCGTTGAAGGCGGTACAGGTTTGCTCCAATAATATTGTGACATGTTGCACAATACCATGATTTAATGCTGTTTCGTGATGTGTACCGTTTTATTCTGAAAATCTTTGGACACAGTCATTCATGCCACTGATTGCTATGTTTGCCGTTGTAACAGTAGTTGCCGCTTTTTCCATTTATTCTGTATATTTGTAAAATCTGTTTTACAAATATCAGCTACAATTTTCAATGGAAAACTTTTTCAACGAACAGCATCGGCTGATTGCATCGGTGAGCACGGTGAAGCGATACCTCTACAGCCGTATTGACTGGAATGAGCGCTGTATCGGGATTCTTGGGGCGCGGGGTACGGGCAAGACAACGTTGATGTTGCAGCATGTCAGGGAGCGGTATGGCGATTCTGACCGGGCGCTCTATATTTCGGTCGACAGCCCCTATTTTCAGGCGCATAACCTTTTCGAGTTTGCGCGGGAGTTTTATCAGTTTGGCGGTGAACTTCTTCTTGTCGATGAGATTCACAAATATCCTGACTGGGCGATCGACATCAAGGCGATCTACGACTCCTTTCCGAAGCTCCATGTTGTTTTTTCAGGTTCCAGCCTGTTGCAAATCTCCAGACAAAAGGCTGATTTAAGCAGGCGTGCCATCATTTTCAACCTGCACGGTCTCTCTTTTCGTGAGTATGTGAACTTCAACAAAAACAAAGAGTACTCTCTGTATGCGCTCGAAGATATTCTTGCGGATCATCGACAGATGGCCGAAGCCTTGTGCGGCGAGATAACCGTTCGCAAACTCTTTCGCGATTATCAGCAGATCGGATACTATCCCTTCTTTCTTGAGAGCCCGGGCACCTATCTCTTTCGACTCCGGGAGGTTATCAACCATATTCTTGAAGTTGATCTTCCTATGGTCAATCGCATCGAAGTGCGGCAGATTTCAAAACTCAAAAAGCTGCTCTACCTGCTGGCCACAAGCGTTCCGTTTAGCCCGAACATCTCAAAACTGGCAGAGGCAACCGATATTTCCCGGCCACGTCTCTACGAATATCTGGAGAATTTGCAGGATGCAAGGTTGCTGAATTTGGTGCGCAGTCAGGGCAGAGGCTATGAGGTGCTCACGAGGCCCGACAAGATTTACCTTGAAAACAGCAACCTGATGTACGCCATTTCCGAACATGTCAATACAGGCACCTTGCGGGAACTCTTCTTCGTCAATCAACTGCGCAACGCCAGCGCCCTCCATCCCGGTCTTGTTGAAAACAGCGTTGAGCTTTCAGCCAAAGGGGATTTTATTGTCAAGTCAGAGTACACCTTTGAAGTCGGAGGAAAAGGGAAGGGGTTCAACCAAATCAGCGGGGTCGAGAAGAGCTTTGTTGTCGCTGACGATATCGAGACAGGATTTCAGAACAAAATCCCGCTGTGGCTCTTCGGGTTTCTTTACTGAGTGTTCTGTTCCCATGATCAAGCATACATCAACCGCCCCTTTGGTTCCGGCACTGGCCTGCCGAGTGAATGAGCAGTTTCGACCCACTCTTCAATAACTCTTTGAGCATTCGTTACGGCCTCTTCATAAGTCGCTCCATCAGCCATACACCCGGGAAGTTCCGGGACATCCACAATAAAAGCATCGTCTTCTTTGCTCCAGTAGATAATCAATTCGTATTTAATCGATATCGGCATCTCCGAGTATATATTTTACTAAAATTGATCTGACCTGCTTAACCTGATAAGGCTTGGCTTTACTCCCGTTTGGCTGCAAGTTGATAATTTCTGAAATGTTATCCTTTACGAATATATGATGATCTCCCCTCACACGCTCTTCAAATCCGAGGCGAATGAGGAACCGACAGAGTTCCCGAAACTCAATATTGTTGTCCGCCGTACCTGACAGGATTCTTTCCTTGAGTTTGGAGTACTTACCCATCGTAGTATACGGATTTCCGATAAATCAATCTCTGTTCAATCTGCCGAAGGCACCACCATCCAGAGCATAACCTTTTTTTTGCAAATATCCCGTAAATGTTCCACCGAATGGTGCGGGCAGCATGGCATGAAATTCCAGATTGCCTCAACGAGTTCGATCTGCTCGTTAATGCCGAGCATACTTGCTTGTTGTAAAAGTTGTGTGTTCATGGTCGCAACAGAGTTGATAACAGCGTAAGCGTTTAAAGAAGATAATACAATATTTGATTATTATCTGGAAACAACTCGGCTTTTCGATGAGAGGTGCAAGGCGATAGGTTGTGCCTGAACTATCCGGAAATCCCGGAGAGTTGCCCCCATTCTCACTCCTGCTTCTCCAGAATACTCCTGTAGATCTCCTTTGCCAGTATCGGGTATATCGTTTTCTGGAAGCTCGAATCGTCCATATATCGGGTGACGATGCCGTCGTTTTCGGCCATTCTCTGCATCATCAGTGACTCAATAATGGTTTTGATGCCAAGTTCAAACTTGTCGAGCGGATTGGCCATGGCTGTTTGTATGACCCGCTCATCCTTGGCGGCTTTTTCCATGATCTGATCGAAGAAGAGTCGGTCTTCGTCGGTGAAATCGGTGCCGAATCGTTCGTTCAGCGCCTGAATAATCTCGGAGAGAGGCTTCTCCTCATCTTTTGCCTTGCCGGTTCCGACAGCGGTTGGCGATTTCACGCCGTATTGCTCGTCACTCTCAAGCATAATCGCGCCCGACATCACTTTTTCTATCCGGTAATACTGGAGCGTAACCTCTTTTTCAGGATCAGGATTTGCGCCGGTGTCGCCAGGGTCAAGATGCGGTATCAGATATCGGCTGAAGCTGTAGAGCATCTCCAGCTCCTGGTCGGAATAGGGGATAATCTGGCTGATGAAAGCATAGAACTGCGTATAAGCGGTTATTTTTTCATAGAAAGCCTTTCTCTTTTCCTCATCAAGAGCCTTGAATCGGTCCACTGCCGGTTGCACCATTTTCTCCATGCGAGCGTGGTCAGAGGGGTTCTGCCTGTGGTGAGGCAGGTAAAACACCTGACAGAATCCAGCCACTTCTGACCATAAATAGACCTGCAAGGCATTCAACTCATGCTTGAGTTTTTCAAGATGGTTGGGGTCGGATGGCTCTTCGAGCGTCGTTACATTGTAATAGGGCTTGAAGGCCTTGTAGATATCCTCCGCTTCATTGACAAAGTCGAGCACAAAGGGCTCCTCTTTCCCTGCACTGTCACGGTTGAGTCGGGATTACGGGTCTGCATTATCGAAGATCAGTACCGTTTCATCCTGCATCATCAGGTCATGGAAAAAGTTACCGATAGCGACATAGCCGTATCCATCATCGAAGAGACCAAGCAACGTTTTCCAAACTTGCGATCAATCAGTTACGACAAGAGTTTTCACAGCAACTGATAACCAGCGCGATCTGAAAGAGCTTCTTGAAACAGTTGTTATGCCGAAAAAAGGTAAGCTCTCAAAAATCGATCAATCTCATGAATCCGAGCCGGAATTCAGGAGATTGAGGCGGCAGCATTCGACAGTCGAATCAGCAATCAATGCGCTTGAGGTCCACGGTCTGAATATATGCCTCGACCATGGCATCAAAGGATTCAAGCGTTATGTTGCCCTTGCGGTGCTGGCCCGCAACATTCATCGTTAAGGAGCGCTCTTGTTCAAGCAGGATGCGAAGCGACATCGAGGGCCTTACAAAAAAGTGGCCTGAGTTCTCTCAAAAAAAAGAGTTTTTTACCAATTCGCAGGGAGAGGTCCGTTCGTTATGAAGCTTCTTGGAGTAAAATTTAGTAGTTTGCCCATGGCTTGTCCCAATTCGCACAAAAACGCCGTTGGTTGATCATTATAAACGATTTTTGATCCGACGGGAAGTTGTCGAATTTTCAAAAAACATGGGTTTCTTTTCCGGCACTAACTAAAATAGATGGATGTATGGCTTTTTGTTCATACTCCCATCCGACCTGTCATTAGCTTTGAGGGCAGAACGGATGAAAACTTGTGCTGACAAACAGAACTTTTTTTAATCGCACATGCTTTGATCTGGTTGGCCGGTTTAGTAACTATCAACATCTATAACCACGAGATAAGCAGTGAAAGCATCATGACAACGAATCATAGCATTGATATCAATCGTCTTAACGCATTCGCCGAGAAAATGGTGCATGAGAAAAAGACTGCTGTCGGGTTCCCTTGCAACCAGAACATCAAACTGGCCGATTTCTATCACTGGTATGCCGTTTCAGGCCTTGCAGATGTGGCCATGAACAACGTGGGTGATCCGCGCAAGCCAAGCCTCTTTTCCCTCAACACCCACAAATTCGAAAACGAAGTCATTGATTTCTTCTCGCCGCTGTACGGATTTTTACCCGAAGAAGCCTGGGGCATCGTCACTAATGGCGGCACCGATGGTAATAATCACGGCATTTACTTCGGTGTCCACGTACTGAGCGCTCGCAGCCAAATAAGGCCGATTCTGTATGTTTCGGAAGAGGCTCATTACTCTGTCATGAGGCTATGCGACCTTCAGGGGCTGGAGATGTGCCAGATACCGGCTAACATCAAGGGTGAAATGGAGGTGCAAGCGTTCGAGCAGGCACTCGACCCAAGCCGTCCGGCCTTGATTGTTATTGCTGTCGGCACCACCTTCAAGGGAGGCATCGACAATCAGGATGCAATTGATGAGGTGCTGGCAAAAAAACGGCCTGTCGCCGTGTACCGTCATGTCGATGCCGCGCTCTTTGGCGGGTACCTGCCTTTTACAGAATATGCCGATCTGGTCAGTCACTCTGTGCGGAAATATGATTCCATAGCGGTGAGTGGACACAAATTCTTTGGTTTCGATGAGCCATTGGGCCTTTTTCTCACGACAAACGAAGTTCTCGCCACGCAAAACCCCTTTCGCGTCTCTTATCTGAACGCTTCGGTTCCTACCATCACCTGCTCGCGTTCAGCGCTGGCTCCACTTAAATTCTGGTGGCAAATCCACAAGACCGGAGTTGAAGGGTACCGGCGCCAAGCTGAGTTGATTTTGAAGAATGCGGAATACCTGAAACAGCGGCTCGACGAGATCGACTATCCAGCCTGGAAGAACGATATTTCAAATACCGTCTATTTTCACCGCCCCGGTGACTGGGTCATGAAAAAGTGGAGTCTTGCACCATCCGAGGATGAGCGCCTTGGCGGAAAGCTGGCTCACGATACTGTCATGCGCCATGAGGGAATGCACATGATCGATCATTTAGTTGATGATCTTTTACTCGATCGAATCAATCCATGATCTTGCAGAGAACGGCTACGCTGGTACAACGGCTTACGACTTCACGACAGGGGCTGATCCGTATGCGGCGAGCAGTGGTAATGATGGTCAGGTATTCAATGATGTCGCAGGATTAGCGCTTCTTGGGTGTGCTTGCTTGGGCTATTTTCTGATCGAGATTCGGAGAGGCGTTATTTTACGGTGCCGTTCATTTTTTTTCGGTGGATAAAGTGAACGGCCTGTTTGGAATGGTGTTCTCTAAGTGTTAAATTCGGAAAATCTTTGGCTTATCATACAATCGTAAAATAATGTATAAGTTTGCCGGTTTGTGAAAGGAGTTAAAGTAAAATCCCCGTTGCGCGAGGCTTTGGCGTCGCTCTTTCCGTTTCTAAAGCATACCTTTTACTTCAGCATTGTCGTTAACGTGCTGGTGCTTGCCCCGAGCGCCTACATGATGGAGGTGTATGACCGCGTCGTTAACAGCCGCAGTCATGAGACGCTTTTGATGCTGACTATCCTTGTCGTTGGCATCTATCTGCTGCTTGAGGCGCTGGAGTGGGTGCGCAGGCAGGTGATGCATGATGCAGGCATGGAGCTCGACAAGGAGCTGCGCGGCCAGGTGTTCAGTGCAATCTTTACCGCTCGTCTTCAGAATATCCCGGCAGCAGGAGCCCAGGCGCTGCGCGACCTTAAAATTATTCGGGAGTTTCTGCCTTCCCAGGCTCTTCTTGCTGTTGTCGATACGCCTCTTGCCTTGCTTGTTCTGGTGTTGCTTTTTTTGATGGCGCCAGCCCTTGGATGGTTTGCTGTTGCAGGGGCACTGGTGCAGTTCGGGATTGGTGTCTTTAATGAACGCCGGATTCGTGAGCCTCTTTTGGTGGCCAACCGGAGTGCCATTGGGGCGCAGAGTTATGCTGACGGAGTGATTCGCAATGCCCAGGTTATTGAATCGATGGGAATGCTTGATCATATCCAGAAACGCTGGATGGGGCGCCAGCAGGAGTTTTTGATGAATCAGGCGGAGGCCTCTGATCATGCAGGCACCAATTCGGCGCTCTCCAAATTGGTGCAGAGTCTTTTGAGTTCTCTGTTGCTTGGCATGGGTTGCTGGCTGACGCTGAAAGGTGAGATACATGGCTCAGGCATGATTGTGGCCTCTATTCTTGGTGGAAAGGTACTTGCACCGCTTGTGCAGATTATAGGGAGCTGGCGGCAGGTTGAAGGTGCTCTTGAATCCTATAACCGACTGGAGGGGATGTTGCGGGAGCTGCCTCTACCCGTGAAGGGGATGGCCCTGCCGGCTCCGACTGGCATGCTTTCGGTTGAGGGGGTTATTGCTGGCGCTCCACGAAGCCCGGTGCAGATTCTCAAAGGGATAAGCTTCAGGGTCGCTCCGGGTGGTTCGCTGGCGATTGTGGGGCCATCGGCTTCAGGAAAGACAACGCTCGCCAGATTGCTGGTGGGAATATGGCCCGCAATGCAGGGCAAGGTACGGCTTGACGGCAATGACATCTATCAGTGGGACAAGGAGGAGCTGGGGCAGCATATTGGTTATCTGCCGCAGAATGTGGAGCTTTTTGAGGGTACCATTGCCGAGAATGTGGCCCGATTTGGTGAGCACGATCCTGAAAAGGTGAGTGAAGCGTGTCGGATGGTGGGGCTTGACGGACTTATCGGGCAGCTTCCCATGGGGTATGAAACGCAGATTGGCGATGATGGCTCTTTTTTGTCGGGAGGGGAGCGGCAGCGGGTGGCTCTTGCTCGTGCAGTCTATGATATGCCGAAGTTTGTGGTGCTTGATGAGCCTAACGCCAGTCTTGATGAAGCCGGTGATGCGGCGCTGCTTAATGCGGTGAGGTTGTTGAGAGCAAAGGGCTCCACGGTGGTAGTGATAACGCATCGTTTGAATATTTTGGGGGCAATAGAGCACATGCTTGTGCTTGTTGATGGTCAGGTACAGCGCTTTGGTACCTGCAAGGAGGTCATGGAGGCGCTTCAGTCCCCACCGGCAGGTCAGCAGCCTCCGAATCAAAAGCCACCTCAGGGCTGATGGCTAATACTTATCTGCAAACAGATCCCTCATGAAACCTGATTTTTTTGACCGCAGTGCGCTCTCCCGACAGCTTTGGACTTTTCGGAGAGAGTTTTTGTGGGTAGGCGTTTTCAGCATGATTGCCAATGTGCTGATGTTGACGCCAACGATCTACATGCTTCAGCTCTACGGCCGTGTTATGAAGAGCGGCAGTGAGCTGACTCTGCTCATGGTGACCATTTTTTTGGTTCTTTTCTATGCGGTGATGGCTTTTGCCGAGTGGCTTCGTTCACGCATTCTTGTTCGGGCAGGTGTCCGCCTGGATGAGGCGCTGAACTCGCTGGTCTTCAGGGCAAGTTTTGAGGCCTACCTTAACCGTGCACGGCACAACGTGGCGGAGGCATTCTCCGATCTGACCAATATTCGCCAGTTTCTGACGGCTAATGGCATGATTGCATTTTTCGATACTCCATGGACACCGGTCTATATTGCCGTCATTTTTTTGCTCAGCCCTTTTTTGGGGTGGCTTTCTATTTTGTTTGCCATTATTCAGCTTGGTGTGACCTGGCAGACTCACCGTCTCTCGGTTAGGGAGATTGAGAGTGCTGCGGAGTCAAGTAATGACAGTTTTCGTTATGTGCAGGGCAAGCTTCGTAATACTGAACCGGTTCATGCCATGGGTATGGCGGGAAATCTTCGTCGGCAGTGGCTCAAGCTGCATGAAGCCTCTCTTGATAAGGCGGATGCGTCTCTTGAGCGGCAGCATCGCCAGCAGGCGTTTGCCAAGTTTGTGCGCTACAGTATGCAGTCGTTGACGCTGGGCGCTGGAGCCTTGATGGTGATTGAGGGCAAGATGGCGGTGGGGTCGATGATTGCGGCAAATGTCCTGATGTCGAAAGCGCTTCAGCCTCTCGATCTTGTGGTGGCCACATGGAAGCCCTTTGTTCAGGCACGTACGGCATTTCATCGTCTTGAGAAACTGCTTGAAGATTTTCCTGAGCGTGTGGCCGGTGCAAAGCATCAGGATCCCTTTGGCGAAATTCGGCTTGAGGGGCTTACGGCTACTGCTGAGGGGCGTGAAACTCCTATTCTCGATAATCTGACAGCCATGTTTCCTGCTGGCAAGGTAACGGTGGTGCTTGGCCCTTCTGGTTCAGGAAAATCAACACTGGCCCGCTGCATTGTTGGTGTGTGGCCAAAAAGAGAGGGTCGAGTCCTTATTGATGGAGAGCCGGTCGAGAGCTGGGAGAGGAGTGAGCTTGGACCGCATCTTGGCTATCTCCCACAGGATATAGAGCTTTTTGATGGTACGATTGCCGAAAATATAGCCCGATTTGCGGAGATTGACTCACTGAAGGTGATTGAGGCGGCAAAGCGTACCGGTATTCATGAAATGATTCTGCGTTTTCCGCGAGGCTACGACACCCAGATTGGTGAGGCGGGAGGGATGCTTTCGGGTGGGCAGCGGCAGCGGCTTGGACTGGCGCGGGCAATGTATGGCAAGCCTGCAATTCTGGTGCTTGATGAGCCGAATGCCAACCTTGATGATGCTGGCGAGAAATCGTTGCTTGAAGCGGTCAAGGATTTAAGGGCATCGGGAAAAACGGTGATTCTGGTGACACATCGACCCAGCGTTCTTGCGGTGGCAGATCTTTTGGTGGTGATGCAGGGCGGCAAGATTGCTCAGTGCGGGGCGCGTGATGAGGTACTGGCGACCTTGCGTGCCGGGAGTCCCCGTCCAGCCTGAGTGGCTTGGCTTGATATTTTTTTTGTCAAATGTATAACGCACAGTAATGAGTATTCGTGATGTGATGGCAAAGATGAGGCTTGTTCCAGCCGAAAAGGGAGCAGGCAGCAAGGGTGAAGAGTATCGCGATACCCGCAGTCCGGTACGGCTCGGAATATGGGTGCTGCTTGTCGGGTTTGGCGGATTTTTGCTCTGGGCTGCTTTTGCGCCGCTTGATGAGGGTGTACCCTGCCAGGGGCTTGTAAGTATTGCCACAAAGCGCAAGGTGGTTGAGAATCTGCGGGGTGGCAGTATTGAGAAGGTTCATGTCAGGGAAGGGCAAATTGTCAAAGAGGGTGATGTTCTGATTACTATCGACAGTCAGACGGCCAGAGCCCGCTATGATGAGATTCACCAGCACTATATTGGTATGCGGGCCACTGCTGACCGTCTGCAGTCGGAAATGCGCGGTGCCTCGTCGATCACTTTTCACAAAGATCTTTTGCGTGATTCCCAGCGCCAGTTGGCTGAACGAAATATGGAGAATCAGAAGGAGCTTTTTTCGTCGCGACGGACTATGCTGAAGATTCTCACTGATCAACTGGCCTCTATTTCATCGTTGGTAAAGGGAGGATATGCCCCCCGCAGTCAGAAGAATGAGCTGGAGCTGAAGATCGCGGAGTTCAAAACCAATACGGCATCCCAACTGGCGCAGGTTCAGCTTGAAGTGGAGGCAGACGCTGAAAAGACCAGGGCGCTTGCGGCTGAGCTTGCTGATACCCAGGTACGCTCCCCCGCATCAGGGCAGGTGGTTGGTTTGCAGGTGCAGACGGTTGGAGCGGTAATTCAGCCTGGCCAGAAAATTATGGACATAGTTCCTCTTGATGAAGGTCTTCTTATTGATGCCAAGGTTGCTCCGCATCTGATTGACAGTATTCGTAAAGGACTCTCTGTTGATGTGAGTTTCTCCTCGTTTGTCCACTCTCCCCAGCTTGTGGTGCAGGGTGTGGTTGAGTCACTCTCGAAAGATATTGTGACTGACCCGCAGGTTAATCCTGCACAGCCAGGTGCCTCCTACTACCTTGCCCGGGTTTCGGTGACACCTGAAGGGATGAAGTCACTCGGAAAACGTGAAATGCAGCCAGGCATGCCGGTTGTGGTTGTCATCAAGACCGGTGAGCGTTCGCTGTTAACCTATCTTGTTGATCCGTTGATCAAGAGGATTACGGTTTCGATGAAAGAGGAGTAGTGCTTTGCGCGCAGAACTAAACGTTATGATTAGGTCGATCATGAAGCTATTGGTGTATGTAATTGTAGTAGCCGGGATTTTTTCTGCTCTGCCTGCTCAAGCCCGGCAAGTTGATATTACAACAGCCTATCAGAAGGCGCTGGAGTACGATGCCCGGCTGCGCTCGGCAAAAGCAGACAATAAGATATACAAGGAGGAGGTCGGCAAGGCTCGCTCACAGCTCCTTCCAAGTGTTCGCATGAATGCTGCTCGTGGACGAAGTGCGACACAGTATTGGGGTAAATCGGGTGGTCGCTCTCTCGATTTCTACAATACTGCAAATTTGGGCATCTCAATTCGCCAGCCACTCCTGAATCTTTCGACATTTGCCAGTTATAAACAGGCGAAGGTGGTATCGGAAAAAAGTGATGGTGAAGTGCTGAAAGAGGAGGCTGGGCTGATTGTCAGAATAACCGAGGCCTATTGTAATGCTTTGTATGCCGAGGATAACCTTAATTTCAGCAAAGTGCTGATTTTGGCAACTATGGAGCAGCTTCAACAGGCTAAACAACGTCTTCAAAAAGGGTTTGGCACGATTACTGAAGTGGAGGAGGCTCAGGCTGGCCGTGATAGTGCGCAGGCAGACGGGGTGGAAATTCACAACAGCGTTGAGTTCAGCCGCCGTGAACTCGAAGATCTTACCGGGGTTTATCCTGATGAACTCTGTAAAATTGCTCCTGAGAAGCTGATTCTTTCCCGACCAGATCCGGATGGTGTCGACTCATGGATTGAGCTTGCTCATGCAGCCAATCCTGCCGTGGCTGCTGCACGCCAGGAGATTTTGATTGCCAAAAGGGAGATAGAAAAGCAGAAGTATGTCCGTTACCCAACGATTGAGCTGGTTGGAGGGAGAAACTATTCTGAAAGTGAAAATAACTATTCAATCGGTTCAACATACGACACCTATTCGATAAGTGTGCAGATGAGCATGCCGATGTATACCGGTGGCTATACCAGCGCTTCGGTGCGTCAGGCTGAGGCAAAATGGCTGAAAGCAGGGGAGCAGCTCAGTTGGCAGGAGCGTGGGGTTGAATCGGAGGTGAGAAAGTATTATAATGGTATCGTCAGCAATATCTCGCTCATCAAGGCTTATGAGCAGGCAGTTAATTCACGGCAAGTTGCTCTAACCGGTACACAAAAGGGGTACGGGGCAGGTTTTCGCAGTAATGTTGATGTGCTTGATGCCCAGCAGAAGCTTTTCGCCAGCAGAAGAAATCTTGCAAAGGCGCGCTATCAGTACATCCTCAATCGGATGATGCTCAAGCAAACTGCTGGCACTCTCTCTTCAGCCGACATCGATGAGGTGAATGGCTGGCTTGTTGGTGCACAGCAATAAGAGGCAGTGCTTTCTTCCGTTTCTTTTTTTGCAGAGGGTGTTTTATGGCTTCTTTTTCATTATGTTGATACAGTGAGGTTTTAGTGATTACCGCATAGGTGTCGCACGTTTCCCTGATAACCTGATTTCAGGATTCGGGTGTGTGCTATGATGTTTTTATAAGCGTTTTAATATAAAAGAGTTACTGTAGTGGCAAGAGAGCGTTTCAAACGAAAATCGAAAACCCCCGGTACCAAAAGCAATCGTCAACCATCCCAGTTTACCGGAGAGAGGGTGAGGGCGAACGATCATATTCTGATCAACGAGTTTCTTTTCAGGCGAGGAGAAAGCTCCCTTGCTGTCGAGATTGTTACTTTTTTTTCCGACCATGATGGTGAGCGATTCAAGTCGGTAGATTTGGCTAAAGCGTTGGGATATACCGAATCAAAACAGCTACCCGGCTTCTGGTATGTGTTGCACAAACTGCAGGAAGAGGGGACGCTTGACAAGGATTCCAATCGCTGTTACGGGATGTCGGGTGCCGATGCATCCACTTTTGAGGCTCATCTTGAGCTTGCCAAGCCTTTCCCTCTGCCCGGCAAAAAGCAGTATACCGTGGCCCAGAACTATTCTGGCCATATCACCACTCATCCCAATGGCTACGGGTTTGTTGATGTTGAGGGTTTTGATGATGATATTTTCATCAAGGCGGTCGATATGGGCAGCTCTATTCATGGCGATGAAGTTGAGGTTCTGGTTTCCAAAGTCCCCGATACTTATGCATCAAAATCCACTCCGCACCAACGATGTGAAGGGGCGGTGGCCAAAGTTATCAGTCGTCGTATTACAACAATTGTCGGCACGCTGACCAAGGCTAACCGCAGGTTTGTTCTTAAACCTGATGACCGGAAACTGCTTCCTGAAATTCTTGTCTCCATCAAAAACGCCTCCAAAGCAACTGATGGCCAGAAGGTGCTTCTTGGAGAGCTTGATTTCAGCAAGGAGGGAGTGATCCATGGAAAGGTCCTTGAGATTCTTGGGCAGGCAGGCGATTCAGCGGTTGAGGTGAGCGCTATTGCTCGCAGCAAGGGGATTGATGAAACCTTTGATACCGCGCTGCTCAATTTTGCCGCCTCTGTACCGGAGGCGATTACCGAAGAGGAGATCAAGAGCAGGCTTGATATTCGTGATAAAGTTGTCTTTACCATTGATCCTGTCGATGCAAAAGATTTTGATGACGCATTGTCAGTGGAGCTTCTTGAAGACGGCCTCTACAGAATCGGCGTTCATATTGCTGATGTTTCACACTATGTTCCTGAAAATTCTCCCCTTGACCGTGAGGCCTTGAAGCGTGCGACCTCGGTCTATCTGGTCGATCGGGTGATTCCCATGTTGCCTGCACGACTTTCCGAACAGATATGCAGTCTCAATCCCGGCGTTGACCGGATGGCTTTCTCTGTTTTTATAGTTATTACCCCTGACGGTGAAGTTCGCAAGCATGAGTTTCACAAAACGGTTATTCACTCCAAACGCCGCTTTACCTATGAGGATGTTGAAGAGATACTGAAACGTGGTGAAGGCGACTATGTTACTGAGCTGCAATCACTTGATCGTCTGAGCATCATCCTGCGTGAAAAACGGTTCAAACATGGAGGACTCGATTTCGATACTGAGGAGGTTCGCTTCAAGCTTGGCAATAAGGGTGAGCCCCTGGAAGTAATTAAAAAAGAGCGCCTTGGTAGTCATCGCCTTATTGAAGAGTTTATGCTGCTCGCCAATCGAAAGGTGGCCAAATATCTGACGAAGACCTTCAGGGAGAACAAGAAAGAGCCGCAGCCTGTCATTTACAGGATACATGGCGCTCCACAGCAGGAGAAGGTGATTATTCTTGCAAATTTTGTCAAGAGGCTTGGTTTTGACCTCAAGCTGAACCGAGGCAAAGAGGGGCCAATTGTTTCCGCACAAGTGCTTCGTCAGCTTTTGCAGCAGGTGAAAGGTACCAATGTTGAGTTTTTAGTCAGCGAGCTGGTGCTGCGCTCAATGTCTAAGGCGGTCTATACCGGAGACAATGTCGGCCATTACGGCCTTGGTTTTGAGCACTACACTCACTTCACCTCACCGATCAGGCGTTATCCGGATCTGATTGTTCATCGGATGCTCTTTGAATATGAGAATCTCCGCAAGAAGCGTCGGAAGATTACTCCCGCACGGCTTGCGGAGTTGACCGATAAAATTCAGACAGTTTGCCAGATATCCAACGAGCGCGAAAAGAGCGCTGTGGAGGCAGAGCGTGAGTCGATCAAGCTCAAGCAGGTTGAGTATATGGCCAGCCATGTTGGCAAGGTTTACCCAGGAGTGATCTCCGGAGCTACCGATTATGGCATCTATATCAGAATGGTTGACTTTGCCATAGAGGGAATGGTGCACATGCGCAATCTTACCGACGATTATTACGAGTATGATGAAGCCACTTACTCCCTGGTTGGAAAACGGCGCAAAAAACGGTTGCAGATAGGGCAACGGGTAAAGGTAAAGGTCAACAGTGTTGATATGCAGCGACGCACGATTGACCTGGTTCTGGAGTAGGGGGGCACCCGGCGAAGACAAACGGCTTCTATGAAACAGAGTATCAAAGAAGCCGTCGGTGGAGGATAAAATGTTTTTCTAAAATCAGTTAATGGCAATTATGGCCATGACAGGTTTTTTCTTCAGTTACTTTTGCCAGAGCCCCTTGGCTGAAACGTGTTAAAGCTGTTTCAAGAGTAGGGGACATTGCAGCCATATAGATATCAATGCCCATCATTTGCAGCTTATTGGCTGCCCCGGCCCCAATTCCATTGCAAAGCAAGACGTTTATTCCCAGTTCTGAAAAGAAATGAGCAGGAGTGCACTGACCGTGGTCGTGATGCATTGATGTATTTGGGATAATTTCAAAAGAGCTGTTTTCACTATCTGCTACAGCAAAAAATGGAGCACTTCCGAAGTGCTCACTCATTCTTGAGTTTTGGCCAGCTTGCTCATCCAATGGTACAATTATTTTCATTTTTCCCTTTTGTCTACAAGTTTTCAATATGTATCTCACCTGTTTCTTTTAGTTTTCAGGGTTGAACTCCCCAAAGCTTGCGGTGAATTTTGTTACGTTTCTTCTCTGACCAGATACCCCCCAGCTTTCGGCGGGGGACTTCATTGTAATTGATCGAATTGTATTCCTGATTTACCGAAGAGGGATAACGAGCCTGTTAAAAGGTAAAAAGTTTAACTCCATCAGCTCTCATTTTTGCTGCAACAACAGGGGGTTTTGCGACACTGACACCTGAGATTAACTGCGCCTCCGTCATGTTGTTGTTCGGCAGAAATAGTGGGCACACTTCAACCGTTACACCACGAGCGATCAAGCTGGCAAGCAGCATCTGGGGCGATTTGTTGAAGGGCTTGAGCATTGTCTCTTCGCTGTTTTTCACTGCAAGTTTTCCGGCAGGGCCGCAAAGCATCATCTGCAGTGATTTGCCCTGATCAAGGGTCTGCGTTGAGAGCACGAGCGCCATCATCTGGGTCATTGGATCTGCATCACTAAGGATAACGAACAACCCTTTTGTGCTGTCGGCAGCAAGTGATGCGGTCAATGCTGCACTTGCATTTACCCCTGCATTTGTTGATGATGCGGCTGCAGACGCAGATTTTGTTGGCGCCGCTTCAGTGATCTGAGGTGGGAACATCAATGCCATAGCACAGAGCAGCATTGGCATTTTTTTGTGAAAAAGTGTCATTGTTGAGAGTCTCCCGTAAAGGTTATAGTATTGTGAAAATCATGTAAAACATTGCCTGATTTGATAGTATCCGTTATATCATGAACACGTGATATGCTCAAACAAAGTCTTTAATTATAAGCATAAGCTAATAATTAAAGATCAATGATCAAAGAAATTTTTATTCATACAAAAAAAGCGGCATGCCTTGAAATGTTCGGAGCAAGCTGCTTTGGTTATGGTATCTCGATAGGACTATGAGTTTCTCAGTGCTTTTGCCCAGCTCTCCATGGCGCTGTTGGCCATAGGGTTTGGTGCTTCGAGAAAGGTGATGACAAATAACTTTTCAAGCTCTGCGTAGCGCTCAAGACAGGTGCATTCAGGCAATGGTAACCGGGCTGGAATCCGAATCTCCGAACAGGTGATCCGTGAACTTTATATACCACGCCCCGGCCTGCACCTGCACGATGTAGGCCAATGCAATCAACAGCGCGGCATCAGTACCTTTTTCGCCGAATACTCCCAATGCAATCGCAAGCGCAATTGAGAGATTCCGCATGACTGTACCGTAAACCATTGCAATGGCATCATTTCGCGTGAAAAGCATCTTTCCGATGAGGGTGCTTACGATGAAATTGATCATGTATATCAGCGCCAGCGGCAGAAGGAGATTTGGTAACATGGCCGGGTTGGCGATGATGCTTTTTGCTTTTAACGCCATTGATAAAAACACGATGCCCAGCACACCCAAGGTTGATAATGGCGGAAATTTTGGCTTTAGTTGCTGATTGTACCTCTTTTCGCCAAAGCGCTTGAGTAACCAGCTCTGGGTGAGAGCACCAAGCGCCAGTGGAAGAAAAACAATTAAGGCTATCTGAAGAAAGACTTGCATAAGCGGGATTTCGACCACCGTACCCAAAAGCATTTTGAGGTAGACTGGTGCCAGGAATGAACCAGCGATCAACCCGATAACCGTCATTTTCACCGCAGCAGGTACATTGCCTTTCGCAAAACCGGTCCAGGAAATTGTCATTCCTGAGGTAGGTAAGAGCGATGTCAGCAGCAATGCCAACCGAATCATGGGCTGATGCGGGAAAAACAGCAGGCCGATGCCATAACCGAAGGCGGGCATCAGAAGAAAGTTTATGGCAAGCGTTACGCTTTGCAGCTTGTTACCGCCGGGCTTTAAGAGATCGCGGAAATTCATCGTCACCATCATGGGATAGACCATAAGAAAGGTAAGCGGGAGAATGGCCGATCGAAGAAAAACTGGATCAGACACTTTTCCAAAGATCAGACCGGCCAACATTGAGAGAGGAATGCTCCAGACCAGATTTTTCTGTAGCCATGAGAGATATTTCCACATCGTTGTATTCCTTCAGGTTGAATTGGTTGTTATGCAATGCCAATACCTGAAATTGTATGGCATCACGGCTGTGCCCCCTGAAACGTATCACGAAATGGTCGGCAGGATCAGCGGCGGGAGTTAAATTTTATTTATAATCATTTGCTCATAATTTATAAAAATAATGCGATATGTCAAATTTCAATGAGCATAAAATATTCATCAAGGCTCTGAAAATATGCGCAATTAAGGTTGTAAATTATTCTATTGTTCGTATTTAGTGTTGATAGGTATGATGCGATATCTATCTCATCCATTGCGTTGGTTGAAATTTATCTATGAATTTTGAATTGAGTTTTCTGAAATATCATCTCCAGATTTGCTTTATTATGAGCTTATGACTATAATGCTATAACTATATTATTCAAACTTTTTCTATTTGTGCATGCCATGAAAAGCGAAATGATCGTAACATTCGGAGGTGGAAAGAGGGTAAATGCCGATTTTAATGGCTTTACCATTCATACAGACCAGTCTGTTCATGCTGGGGGTGAAGGTTCAGCTCCCGAGCCGTTTACTCTTTTTCTTGCCTCTATCGGCACCTGTGCGGCAGTTTATGTTTTATCCTTTTGTCAGAACAGAGGTATTCCTACTGATGAGATCAGGATTGTGCAGTCACATTTTGCCAGGGAGTCGGGTCACGGCATAGGGAAAATTGAGCTTACGATAGAGTTGCCTGTCAGCTTTCCTGAAAAATACAAGGATGCCCTTGTCAGTGCGGCCAATCTTTGTGCTGTTAAAAGGCATATCATGGAGCCACCTGAATTTGTCGTTACAACCATTACGCGGTAAATCCATGAATTCAGGATATGTCATGGTGAAAAACAGGAGGGTTGGCAGACCAACGAACTGTCGTTGTGTGGCGGACATGCCAAGAATCTCCTGCTTTAAGCCGGAAGGTGTTCATCCTGATGCTCTTGAAACGGTATTATTGACGGTTGATGAACTGGAAGCCATCAGGTTGGCGGACAAGGAGGGGTTATACCAGGCTGAAGCGGCAGTGCAAATGAATGTCTCTCGTCCTACTTTTGGGCGTATTCTTGAAGCTGCCCATAAAAAAGTAGCTGAAGCCATTGTTGACGGCAAACAACTCTGTATCCATGGCGGAGTATTCAGGTCTCTCTGCGACAGTGTTCCAACTGATCGTCCCGATATTTGTGTCTGCCCTGGATGTGGTCATGAGCTTCCACACAAAAAGGGAGAGCCTTGCCGTGAAACATTTTGCCCGCAATGTGGCGTTTCACTGAAACGCAAGGGCGGTTGTATTTCTGAGACTTAAGTTTTGACATTTAATTTTTTACTGTTGAATCCCATGTCTGGTACCTGGAACAGTCCCGATAAATTTAATCGCGAGGCATTGACATGGGAAGAGAATCCTCGGCGCAAGGCACTTGCTTTGGCGGTTTCGAAGGCAATCATAGCGGCGGTAAAACCTGCTGAAACAATGTGCGCACTGGAATTCGGGTGTGGCACAGGTTTGGTTACCCTTGAAATTGCACCTCTGGTGAAAAGGCTTTCAGCAGTTGATACCTCAACTGAAATGGTCGCGGTGCTCAATGAGAAAATCAGAGCATTGCGAGTAGCCAATATTGAAACTCGCTGTATTGATTTGTTATCATCTGCCGGGTTTGGTGAGCATGAACAGCGCTTTGATTTGATCTACAGCAGCATGACTCTTCACCATATCGATGATACGGAAGGGTTTTTGAATCGACTCTCAACTCTTCTTTGTTCTGGTGGAATTATGGCGCTGGCTGATCTTGATCTGGAAGATGGTTCGTTTCATGATGATCCGCAGGAGAAGGTGCATCACGGGTTTGACCGTGTAGAACTGTCGGCTCTACTGCGCGCTGAAGGGTTGCAGGTAATCTCGTTCGAAACCATTTACACGATGGAAAAAGTCAACAGCTCAGGTAAAACGGTTGCTTATCCTGTATTTTTGGTTATTGCAATAAAGGCAACGGTTTGAGTAAGCTTGTGATGTATTGATGAGCACCACAGAATGGAATGGCTTTTTCGGGAAAGATGAAATCGCAATATTATCATGTTCAAACGAGCTGTATTTGTTATAGGTGGAGTATTTGCAGTTATATTTTTGTTCATCGGGTGCAACAGTCAGCCGCTTAAGGTCGTTGATCATGACGGCAATAGTTATCCCGTTGTTCAGATTGGTGCAATGCAATGGATGGGAAAAAATCTTGATGTTGTACACTATCGCAATGGTGATGCGATTCCGGAAGTGAAGGATCCTAACGAGTGGGCAACTCTCACAACTGGTGCCTGGTGTTACAACGACAATAAGCCGGATAATGGAGCAACGTATGGCAAGCTTTACAACTGGTATGCCGTGGCAGATCCGAGAGGTCTTGCACCAAATGGCTGGCATGTAGCTACCGATGCTGAGTGGAGTGCACTCTGTGATCAGTTTGATGGAGCAGAAAATGCCGGTGGTGCACTCAAATCCAAAGGTACCTGGAAAGGGTCAGGTGAGGGAGTGGTGAATAAGAGCGGGTTTGCTGCTCTGCCCGCTGGAGCACGGCGGGATACCGATGGGGAATTTATGTTGCCGGGGGAATACAGCCGGTTATGGACATCAACGGAATTAACGCCAATCAGCGCGTGGGGGCGCTCCCTTGGTTATTTTGATGCGGCATTGCGAAAAGGCAAGGCGAGTAAAAAAACGGGTTTTTCAGTTCGGTGTGTCAAAGATTAACCGCAATGGTGCTTTGACTGCAAGTCAAGAGATGCGAATGTGGCCAATTCTTTTTCTTTTCAAGAGGTTGCATGTTGTCGTGTGAACTTGTAAAGTCATATTTGTTTCACTAATCATTCAAATAAATATTACCATGAATATCGATCGTCTTGTGTTTGCTGTTGCAGGTTGTTTTGTGCTCAGCAGTGTTTTACTCTCTGTTTATCATAACCCAAACTGGCTCTGGTTTACAGGCTTTGTGGGGCTCAACCTTTTTCAGGCGGCATTTACAGGGTTTTGCCCGCTTGCCAAAATTCTGAAGGCCGTTGGTGTTGAGCCAGGTACTGCCTTTAAATAGCATTGTGTGAAGCGGCATTATTCCGAACAATTGAAAACATTGAGTTGCTATGGCAAAGGTAGTTGTTTTAGGAGCGGGGGTTTCTGGCCATACCGCAGCTTCGTTTCTCAAAAAGAAACTTGGCAAACATCATGAGGTGGTTGTTGTTACCCCAAACGCATATTATCAATGGATTCCCTCAAACATTTGGGTTGGCGTTGGTCAGATGTCCATAGACGATGTTCGTTTCGAACTGAAAAAGGTCTATGATCGTTGGGGTATTATCCTGAAACAGGCAAAAGCCATTGAAATTCACCCTGAAGGTGATGATGAGATTACAAAAGGCTATGTAACCATTGAATACACCGATGGCGTTTATGATGGTTATACGGAGAAGGTCGATTATGATTATCTCGTCAATGCTACCGGTCCAAAGCTAAATTTTGATGCAACACCTGGCCTTGGCCCCGATAAAAACAGCTTTTCAGTTTGTACCTATACCCATGCGGCACACGCCTGGGAACATCTGCAGGATAATATCAAAAAGATGCAGGCCGGACAAAAGCAACGAATCTTGATTGGTACTGGTCATGCCATGGCGACATGCCAGGGAGCTGCTTTTGAATACATTCTTAATGTGGCCTATGAGATTGCAAAGCTTGGCCTCAGCCATATGGCGCAGATCACCTGGATATCCAATGAGTATGAGCTTGGTGATTTTGGTATGGCTGGCGCTTTCATTAACCGGGGAGGGTACTATACGCCGACGAAGGTCTTTACCGAATCCATTATGGCAGAGTATGGTATCAATTGGATAAGGCGCGCTGGAGTGCATCATGTTGAACCCGGCAAGGCCTTTTATGAGACCCTTGATGGCGAAGAGTTGACGCAGGAGTTTGATTTTGCCATGCTTATCCCCTCATTTTCAGGAGTGGGACTGACTGCTTATGACAAGTCAGGAGCCGATATTACCGAAAAGATGTTTGCTCCGAACAAGTTTATGAAGGTTGATGCCGATTATACCGCCAAGCCCTTTGAAGAGTGGGCCGCAGATGACTGGCCCTCAATTTACCAGAATCCTCTTTATAAAAATATCTTTGCTCCGGGCATTGCCTTTGCTCCGCCGCATCCGATTTCCAAACCAATGTCGAGTCCGAGTGGTCGGCAAATTTTTCCGACCGCCCCGCGTACCGGTATGCCTGCAGGTGTGATGGGAAAAATTGTGGCGTTGAACATTGCAGAAAAAATTCAGGGAGCTGAGGAGTATCGCCATAAAGCTTCAATGAGCAGAATGGGGGCGGCATGTGTTGTCTCTGCAGGATTTGGTTCATTTGATGGTCTGGGAGCCTCAATGACTCTTTTTCCGATTGTTCCTGACTGGGAAAAGTATCCTGAATGGGGTCGCGACATGGACTACTCGCTTGGAGAGGCTGGTCTGGCAGGCCATTGGCTAAAAGTTATCCTGCACTATCTGTTTTTCCACAAGGCAAAGGGTTACCCCTTCTGGTGGTTGATTCCGGAGTAACTATACTGGTAAGTGATAATGTCAACCCTTAAAAATGTAGAGGCATGAATAAAGTCAAGGCATATTATGATGAGGCTTATCCACCAGTACCCTCAAAAGGGACACTCTACTGGCGGAAAAACCTGTTGTGGCAGCTCTTTCGGTTTGTTGTTCTGAATGTTAAAATCATGCGGATTGTGGTTGGCGGACACTCTTGATAATGATGATAGCTACTAAACATACCATAGAGGTTGCGGTGAAAAAAAGGAAATTAAAGAGGATAGCAGTGTTGACTTCCGGCGGTGATGCTCCCGGAATGAATGCTGCCATTCGTGCGGTGACTCGCGCGGCCATAGCCAAAAAGCTGAAAGTGGTGGGCATCCGTCGCGGTTATCAGGGGCTGATTGATGGCGATTTTATTGCATTAAAAGCGTTCGATGTCAGTGGAATTCTCCACCTTGGTGGAACAATTCTTAAAACAGCCCGCTGTTTGGCATTTATGACTCCTCAAGGTCGTGAAAAAGCATATCAGCAATTGAAAAAAGCGGAAATCGATTCCGTTGTTGTTATTGGCGGTGACGGCTCTTTTACTGGTGCTCTTGTGATGTCGCAGGAGTACAATATTTCGTTTGTCGGAATTCCTGCGACGATTGATAACGATATGTACGGAACTGATTACACCATCGGGTATGAAACGGCACTCAATACTGTTGTTGATGCGGTTGATAAAATCAGGGATACTGCCAGATCGCACGGACGCATTTTCTTTGTTGAAGTGATGGGTCATGAAGCGGGGATGATTGCCCTGTACAGCGGTATCGCCTGTGGTGCCGAGGTGATTGTTATTCCCGAATCGAACGATCATCAGCATGATGAACTGAAGAGATTTTTGAGTAAAGGTTACAAGAATAAAGAGAGCAGCGGTATTGTTATTGTGGCCGAAGGCGAGGAGACGGGTGGTGCCATGAAAATTGCTGAAGAGGTTCGTCAAGAGCATCCCGACCTGGAGGTGCGAGTCTCAATTCTTGGTCATATTCAGCGTGGGGGAAGTCCAACAGCCAAAGACCGTATCAATGCCACCAGAATGGGCGTTGCTGCCATTGATGCGCTGCTTGATGACCAGAAAAGCGTCATGATCGGGATTGCGAACGACCACATTGTGCAGGTTCCCTTCAACAAGGCGGTGAAACTTAACCACACTATTGATACTCATCTGCTTGAAATTCAAAGACTGATGAACTCTTAGAGCATCCAGCGTTTGATGTAGCGCTGTACATCGAACTTTCTGGCACAGCCATTGGCGTTCATGTAACGGATTTTCCCATAGACCTCCCGTTCAAACCACGGGCGGTCATGTACGCCACCAATTGACCAAGCAACTCCTGCGTAGCCGTTGGGCTCCCGTCCATCCAGTGCATAGCGGTCGTTCAGCGCAATGGCAATGTCAAAAGCCTCCATTGGTGTTCTGCTCCACTCCAGAATTTTCTTTGCCCAGTACATCCGCATGTAGCCGTGTATTTTGCCGCTTTGCACCAGTTCGTGCTGCGTTGCATTCCAGAGTGGCTCATGCGTTGCCGATCTCTCAAACTCTTCTGCCGTGTAGAGATACTCCCGTTTGTCGCCGTTGTGCTGCGCCAGAGTCTCCTTCGCCCAGTTGGGGATGCCGTCGTACGAATCATAGTGGTCGTTATAGGCGCAGAAGTTGTCCGAAAGCTCCCGGCGCACAATCAGCTCTTCAAGAAATGCCTTTCTATCCTCTTCCAGTGTTTGGCTTGCCATCACCTTTGTTGCGATGAATTGCGCGCTGATATGGCCGAAATGGAGGTAGGGAGAGAGGTTTGAGATGGCATCGGCATTCGGGTCGTTGCGTTCCAGCGCGTAGCCGGAGAGCTTCTGCTGTATGAAGCTGTTCAGACAATCGGCTGCGGCTTTTTCGCCAGGCAGCAGCCAATCCACAGCGGGGACACTTGGGTCAGCGTGCAGTTTTTGGCGAACGCTTTCCCACTCCACCAGCGGCTCCCGAGGTGTCGTTGGCAGTGGTTCAAGTGCAGGAAATGGCGTGAGAAAGTTGCCAAGAAGAGCGTTGATTTTGGGACGGATGGTGCGGGCGGAGTACTCAAGCTTGCCGGAAGCGAGCCAGCAGGGGACGATGTTGTGTGCATCAACTTCGTAGAGCGGGATGGTGAGTTGCTGTGCCACGGCGCTTTTCCATCTCCGCGAAATGTGCAGCGGTGAATAGTCGGTCACCATAGCGCCCGCGTTGATAGTGTTGGCAGAGCGAGCGTTGGCAAAGCGGGGAAGCTCCTCGGTCGGCTCTCCTTGCAGGAGGAGGAGGGGGATATTGAGTGATCTCAAATCAGTTTCAACCTCCTGAAGCCCTTTGAGCATGAAGTCGTAATGGCGTAATGGTGCTCCGAGAAACGCGGGTGCAAGGGTAAACACCACAACAAGAGGCTTTTGCATCAGTGCAGCCTTGTAGCGGGCAAAGAGCAGTGCCCAGTTGTGGCGTACCCGCTGGTCGCGCGACATCCAGTAGATGACTGTTCCCGTTGTATCCGCACAATTGTTCAGAAGCCTGACCCGTCGCGGATCAACAAGAGTAACTGATGGTTCAGGCAATGTTGGCGAGTGTTAAAAAGTTGTGCAAAAGCCGGTTGCCGGTTGTGCTGTACGCTTCGTGGAATGCTTCAAAGTCGACAAGAAATTGTCTGTTCTCCATCAGTTTAAGATCGTGGTCAATGGTGAGCCACTCGGCAAACATGGCTCGGGTCAGTTCAAAATGGCACTGCAAGCCGTAAGCGTTTGCCCCAACCTTGACAGCCTGGTGGCGGCACTGAATGCCCGTCGCCAGCAGCGCCATGCCCGACGGAGCAAGTTCTACGGTTTCGCCATGCAGTTGAAAGACCCGGATGGCATCGTCCAGTCCGGCAAAAAGCGGATCGTTTTTGCCGGTGTTGGTTGCCACGATGTCGTATGGATCGCCATCAGCATCAAAAAAGCCGATCTCTTTGTGTGGGCAGGGGAGCACCGTTCCACCTGCGGCTTTCACCAGCAGTTGCATTCCAAGGCAGATGCCAAGGTAAGGAGTGCCGCTTTGCACGATGCGAGTAATCTGCTGGAGCTGATGCTGCATGGCAGGCGTGACATCGTTCGCACTTTGCGGGCCGCCAAGCACTACGACAGCCTGGTAATTTCGCGGGTCGGGGAAGCTACCGCCTTGCGATAAATCAACAACGTAGGCTGAAATACCATGCGTGTGGAGCAGAGGTTCAAGCAATCCAGGGCCTTCGTGCGTGATGTTTTTTATGATGAGGAGTTTGGAGTCAGGCATGGGGGGATTACGATGGTAGATTTCATGATAGTGCTAGAGATGGTCAGCAGAGTAACGTAATGCGACCACCCCAACAAGAAGCTATTTGCTAATATTATAGAGATTTGATACACTATCTGAGGAGCATTGGCAATGGTGTCAAAAGATGTAGCAGGCACTGCCTGTTGAATCTTTTGTAGGTCATGCTCACTTTCAGATTTTGCAGGCACTGCCTGCAAAATTTCGGAAGAGTCAAAAATACTGAATTTACCACAAGATTGGTCAGGCACTGCCTGACCAATCTTGTCATAAGCGAGATAGAATGTTCGGCATTGTTTCAGACTGGTTTTTGAGACACCTTTTAAACCAATGCTTTTTAGCTCTTGAGAGAGCCGATTCATGAGGTTTTTGCCATAAAGCTCTGTTCGTTCGGCGCCACCCTGCTCAAATTCGACAATATACCAGCCAAAGAGCCAATTGCGGATAACAAGGGCTGTATCAACCGAACGTGCGGCTTTGTGCTGTAACTCGCGGTGGGTATCTTTGAAGAGTATGAGTAACTGTTTATAGTTCATAAGATTGCCGTTTGGGAAGCATAGAGATTATAATTGCGGCAGTTCGCTTAGATTCTTTCGAACTTTTCAGGTCATTTGACTAAGCAAGGAAAATAGTGATTTTCTTCATGGCGTTGGTGGAATAGAAAAGTTCAGCGACCAAAAGTCAGTCATAAAGCGAGGGAACTTGTGAAGATTAGCTGGTTGCATACAGCAGATAATTTTGATATTCCGCGCAGCTAAAAAATCGCACTTTAATGTTTATTGCAGTAGCAATTTCGTCATTGTCTTGCTTGAACATTTTAGCCATTACGCTTTGCTGGACTGACAGGCTTGGAATCGGTAAATATATTTCTCTTGAGAGGAAGTAATTAAATGCTATTTTGCTGTCACAACGGTATTGACTATCTTTCTTACGACCCAGGCAGCGGAGTTGCTGGTAACTTATTACCTTGCTGCAATGAATAAAGCATTTTTGAAACCTCTTCCATAATAACGATGACTGTTGTTGAAATTAAACAGGCTATTCAGCACTTGTCAAGTGAAGATTTTGGTAGTCTCATGCTGTGGATTGCTGAATATAACAACAATAAGTGGGACAAGCAGATAGAGCAAGATTATAACGCAGGAAAATTAAATCATTTAATTAATGCAGCGCTTGCTGATATTGCCAATGGTGATGTCAAGGAACTCTGATGTATCATACAACAAAAGAGTTCTGGAAGTTATACTATCAATTACCTGAACAAATTCAGGACATTGCGGATAAAAACTTTCAGTTATTGAAGAGCGATCGAAGGCATCCTTCCCTGCAATTTAAAAAAGTTGGTGGCTTGTATTCGGTGAGAATCGGGTTGAACTATCGAGCTCTGGCGCTTGAAAAAGATGCACTAATGTATTGGTTTTGGATAGGTTCTCATGATGAGTATATGAGGATTCTCACTACCTGATTCAGTTTCCTCTACAACGAAAGGCTACTCGCATGGAGCCCTTTGCGGCTTTTTTGCGTTTTAATTCTAAAAGATTGTAATCAATTACTATCTTCCGTCATACAAACCAACCCACTATGAAAACAACAAACACAACCATAAAAAATCTGCCAGCAGAGCAGCGGCGAGCGGTGACGGTGGAGGCGGTGATTGAGCTTGCAGCCGAGAAAAATCCCGCCTCCATCACCACTGCAGAGATTGCCGAGCGGATGCAGTTGACACAGGGGGCGCTCTTCCGCCATTTCCCCACTAAAGATGCGCTCTGGCAGTCGGTGATGGAGTGGGTTACTGCTCAACTGCTTGGCCGAATTGACAAGGTGATTACCACAACCGAGTCGCCGCTGGAGGCGCTTGAGCTGATGTTTGCAGCGCACATCGATTTTGTGGCGAAGCATCCCGGAGCGCCACGCATGATGTTTGCTGAACTTCAGCGCCCCGATCCCACTGCGGCCAAAGCAATTGCTCAAACCATGCTTCGCCATTACAGTGACCGTGTTGGCAAACTCCTCGCAAAAGGGATGGGCGAGGGAATAATCGATCCCGATCTTGATGTGGCAGCCGCTTCGGTGATGTTTATCGGGATGGTGCAGGGGCTGGTGATGCAGTCCATGATAGCCGGTGATATTGCCGTGATGCTTGGCAATGCCAAACCGCTCTTTGCGCTTTACGCCAGGGGCATAAAACATATAAACCATGAAATTCAAAGCCATCAATAAAAAAACGGTTCGGTTACTGGCGGTGCTGGTGCCCCTGCTGCTGCTCTTCTTTTACGTTGCATTGCGCTCAGGCCCGCTTGCCTCGGTGCCGGTAACGGTTGTTGCGGTTGAAAAGAGAGCGATCACTCCCGTGCTCTCTGGAATTGGCACCATTGAGGCGCGATATACCTTTCGAATCGGCTCGGTTGCAGCGGGCAGGCTCAAGCGGCTCTCGGTTGATGTGGGTGACATGGTAAAGGCTGGTCAGGTTGTTGGTGAAATCGATCCTGTCGATCTGGAAGAGCATCTTGGCGCTCAGCGTTCCGCAATCAAACGGGCGGAGGCCGGGGTGCTTTCGGCAGAAGCGCAGTTACGTGATGCCAAGGCAAAACAGCTCTTTACCGCGTCGCAGGAAAAACGGTACGGGTTGCTGCTGCAAGCTCATGCCGTGAGTACTGAGCTGGTGGACGCGAAGCATCAGGAGGCGGAGGCAGCCAGCGCTGCTGCATCCGGAGCACAGGCTGGTGTCAATGCTGCGCGTCAGGGGCTGGTGTCCGTAAAGGCCGAGTATCAGGGCATGGTGAAGCAGCGGCACAATCTGCTGCTTGTAGCTCCAACTGACGGATTGGTGACAAGCCGTGATGCTGAGCCGGGCAACACAGTGCTGGCGGGTCAGACAGTCATTGAGATGATCGATCCAAAAACGCTCTGGGTTGCTGTTCGCTTCGATCAATTACAGAGTGCGGGGCTGAAAGCGGCGCTTCCGGCGGAGGTGAGGCTCCGTTCGCAATCAGGAAGGAGTTTTGCTGCCTCTGTGCTGCGCGTCGAGCCGCTCGCTGATCGCGTTACCGAGGAGATTCTCGCAAAAGTTGTTTTCACGGTGCAGCCTGTGCCATTGCCGCCGGTTGGCGAACTGTGTGAGGTGAGCGTCCAGCTTTCGTCTCTGCAAGCGGTTCCCGTTGTGCCCAACGCCTGCGTGCATCGGGTCGACGGGCAGCTCGGCATCTGGGTGGTTGATGGCTCAGCCCTTCGTTTTGCGCCGGTTCGCATCGGTGCAACTGACCAGGCGGGAAACATTCAGGTGCTTGCGGGTCTGCAACCCGGCGAGCGCGTTGTGGCGTACAGCAAAAGCACGTTACATGCCGGAAGCCGTATCACGATTATCAGGAATAACGGTAAAGGAAGCCTCTTATGATCAGCCTTGCCGGACGGGATATACTGCATGGGTGGGTGCGCTTTCTCATGACCGGTTTCGGCCTCGGTCTTTTGATCGGGGTTACCTTGAGCATGGCCGGGATCTATCGTGGCATGGTTGATGATGCCAATGTGCTGATCGACAATAGCGGAGCCGATCTCTGGGTGGTGCAGCAGGGAACCCTCGGCCCTTATGCCGAACCATCGAGCCTCTACGAGGATACCTACTGCAGTATTATCGGCATGGCGGGTGTGGCGCGTGCGGCCAATGTCACCTATCTCACCATGCAGGTGCGTCATGGAGGGGGCGATGTGCGGGCAATGGTGGTGGGCGTGGTACCGGGCGGGCCGGGTGAGCCTGGGCAGCCGGGCTTTCTCGTCGCTGGTCGCCACCTGACTGGAGGCCACTATGAGGTTGTGGCGGATGTCAAAGCAGGATGTGCGCTGGGCGATACCGTGATTATCCGCCGCAACCGATTCCGGGTTGTCGGGTTGACGCGGCGCATGGTCTCCTCTGGAGGCGATCCGATGCTGTTTATTCCTCTGAAAGATGCCCAGGAGGCGCAGTTCCTCAAGGATAACGATATGCTGCTTCAGCAGCGGCGGCGCACGGCGCAAAATCCAGGCTTTAACCGTCCAAATGTTCCGGGACTGCTCGATGCCATTATTGCGTCACAAACCACCAGCCTCTATGTCAATGCCGTGCTCGTGCAACTGAAGCCAGGATATGCTCCGGAAGCCGTTGCGAAGGATATTCAACGCTGGCAGCGGCTTCAGGTCTATACGCGCTCACAGATGCGAACGATTCTTGTCGACAAGCTGATTGCAACATCGGCCAAACAGATCGGCATGTTTCTCGTCATTCTCTCCATTGTCAGTGCGGCAATTGTCGCTTTCATCATCTACACCATGACGATGGCAAAGATCCGGGAGATTGCGGTGCTGAAGCTGATTGGAACCAGAAACCGTGTTATTGCCAGCATGATTCTTCAGCAGGCGATCGGGCTTGGAGCCATTGGTTTTGTGGTTGGAAAGATTGCCGCAACGCTCTGGTCGCCATTTTTTCCAAGATATGTGCTGCTTGAACCCGGCGATGCAATTCGTGGCTTCATCATCGTCATGGTGATTTCGGTTCTTGCCAGTATTCTTGCCATTACAGCAGCGCTCAAGGTTGATCCTGCTGAAGCAATAGGAGGTTGAGATGTCGGGCAATGGCATTGTGATTGAGGGGTTACAGAAGCGGTACGGCAGCGGCGACACCCTTGTGGATGCCTTGAAGGGGGTTGACATGCAGGTTGCTCCGGCAGAGGTTGTCGGGCTTGTCGGCCCCTCAGGCTCAGGGAAAAGCACACTCCTGAAATGCCTTGGTGCCGTTATTGAACCATCCGCAGGACGAATGAGACTGGGGGAGGAGATGATCTACGATGGCGGCTGGAAAATCAGGGATCTCCGGGCACTCCGGCGCGATAAGATAGGCTTCGTCTTTCAGGCACCCTACCTGATTCCCTTTCTCGATGTGCTGGATAATGTGGCGCTGCTGCCGATGCTGGCCGGTGAGCGAAACGGCGTTGCTCGCAAACGGGCGATGGAGCTGCTGGAGGCGCTTGATGTCGGCCATAGGGCAAAGGCGATGCCTGCGCAGCTCTCCGGCGGCGAGCAGCAGCGGGTGGCTATTGCCAGAGCGCTCGTCAACCATCCGCCGGTCATCCTTGCCGATGAACCGACCGCTCCGCTCGACAGCCAGCGTGCGCTTGCGGTTATTGCCATCCTCAACGACATGGCGCGTCAGTATGAGACGGCCATTATCATTGTCACCCACGACGAAAAAATCATCCCTACTTTCAAGCGGATCTACCATATTCGCGATGGTCGTACGCATGAAGAGGCAGGGGAGGGGAAATCACCCCATGAACTGATTAAAACCGACAAGGCATGAGAAGAGATTATCGACTATCACTTCCGCTCGCGTTTTGTCTGGCAGGAGGATATCTGATTTGAGGAGGTGAATGAGGTCAGACAAGCTCCGTAAGGGGCGATATGCCGGTAGCAGAGGGTGTTCGCCTTGGGAAACGAGGATTTGTTTTATCGAATCGGTGTTTCAGGTCCAGCTTGAACTGCTGCAAAGCGATCCAGCAATGGAGATGTGGGCCTTCCCGATGGCGATGGATCGTCCCGGGATTGGTGGTACTTTGGTGAAAATGGAGGGTGCTGCATCAGGCGGCAGTGGGATGAGGGTCTATTTCAGTTGCAAAGATTGTGAGGTTGAAGCCGCTTTGGCAGCCAAAAGCGGTGGCCAGCTCTATCGCGAAAAAATGTCTATTGATCCATACGGCTTTATGGCTCTGGTCGTTGATACCGAAGGGAATATGATCGGTCTGCATTCGATGGAGTGAGATTATTGAAAAGTAACAGGTTGAAAGATGATGATGCTGAATACCGGGTTGTCTGGCAAACAAGGTGCAGACTACCAGCCACTGGTCGAGCGAATTGTGGAGGGGTGGGCTGCTGGCAAGCCGCCACTTGAAGCCACCGGAAAACCAAGTGGGTATTACCGGTTGACCAACTATCTGCTTGAGTATCTTGTCGCTTATGGCATGTTTCCTGAAGGGGTTCATGCCATGCCGGAGGGGCGGGATCGACATAACAACGTCGAACCATCATTTCCTGTGGATTTTGATGCCATTATCGGCAACGCGACCCTGCCTGACGGCACTGGCCAATAACCTTTGATGATATTGCTATGGTCACCGTGTCCCGAAAAGCAAACCGCCTTGCAAACGAGAAAAGCCCCTATCTCTTGCAGCATGCTCACAATCCGGTCGAGTGGTTTGCATGGGGTGAGGAGGCTTTTGAAAAAGCACGGCGTGACGATCTGCCCATCTTTCTTTCTGTGGGCTACTCGACTTGCCACTGGTGCCATGTCATGGAACGGGAGTCATTTGAAAACGAAGAGATTGCAGAACTGCTGAATCGCCATTTTGTTTCAATCAAGGTGGATCGCGAAGAGCTTCCTGATCTTGACCGGCTCTATATGCACTATCTCCACTCCACCAGCGGGCAAGGCGGGTGGCCGATGTCGGTATGGCTCACTCCCGATCGGAAGCCATTTTATGGAGGCACCTATTTTCCCCCTCAGGATCGCTATGGTATCGCAGGATTTACAACGGTTCTGCTCTCTCTTGCACGTTTGTGGATGAGTGACCGGGAAAAAATCATGAATGCCGCGGAGGGTTTTGTGTATATGGTTGAAGAAGCTACACGCTCAGAATCATCCGATCTGCCCGCTGACGATCAGCCACAGCGTCAATGTTTCGAATGGCTTGCATCAACCTTTGATCCGCTTTTTGGCGGCTTCGGTGGCGCTCCGAAATTTCCCCGGCCAGTGTTGCTGAACTTTCTTTTCAACGAGGCCTACCACTCTGGCAACAAAAGGGCACTTGACATGGCGCTCAAGACGCTCGTCAAAATGGCCGAGGGCGGTATTCACGATCATCTTGGTATTGAAGGCAAAGGGGGAGGAGGGTTTGCCCGGTACTCTACTGATGCCCGATGGCAGGTGCCCCATTTTGAGAAGATGCTCTATGATAATGCGCAGCTTGCGCTCTCTTATCTTGAAGCTTTTCAGTGCAGTGGTGATGCTTTTTATAAAACGGTTGCGCGAGACATCTTCAATTACGTGCTCTGCGATATGACTTCTCCTGAAGGAGGTTTTTATTCGGCTGAAGATGCTGACAGCCTTGAGGATGAGTCTGCTACCATAAAAAAAGAGGGTGCATTTTACCTGTGGAGAGCTGGTGAGCTGCATGAGCATCTTGCCGATGAGCAGCCTGAGGCGATGTTCTCTTTCACCTATGGCATCAAGGCAAAGGGAAATGCCGAAAACGATCCTCATGGAGAGTTTATCGGAAAAAATATTCTAATGCAGCAGGCCAGTGTTGAGGAGACAGCAGAGCGGTTTGGCAAAACTGCCGCAGACGTTGTGGCTGCGCTTGATGTAGCTCGTGAAAAACTTTTTACAGCAAGAGCCGGGAGGCTACGCCCCTTTCTTGATGACAAGATACTGACCTCATGGAATGGCCTGATGGTTTCGGCACTGGCAAAAGGGTATAGAGTATTGCATGACGATCTCTATCTTGTTGCAGCCAAAAAAGCGGTTGCTTTTATTCTTGACAAACTGTACAGCACTCAGCAAGGTCGCCTGCTGCGCCGCTATCGGGATGGTCATGCAGCTATTCCAGGCATGGCTGAGGATTATGTTTTTTTCGTGCAGGCGCTCCTCGACCTCTATGAAGCCTCACTTGAGGTAGAGTATCTTCAGTGGGTACTCGACCTCACCGACCTTCAGAACACTCTTTTTTACGACAGCTCGCAGGGCGGCTATTTCAGTACAGCGTTTGATGACAATACGGTTCCACTGCGCCTCAAGGAGAATGATGATGGCGCAGAGCCTTCGGCCAACGCTGTCAGCGCCCTGAATCTGCTTCGCCTTGGCGCAATAACCGGCAGAGAGGAGTTTACCATCAAAGCGGAGCAAACCATAGCCTGTTTTGGCTCCACCCTGAGAGAGAGCAGTCATGCTTTACCACAGATGCTGGTTGCTCTGAACTTTGCCAGTAAACGCAAAAGCCGGGTTATTCTTTCGGGAGAGCTGCATCATCCAGAGATGGCCCGATTGCGTGCTGTTGTTGATGAACGATACCTGCCCGGCAATGTCATGATCCATGCTTCCCGCGAGCTGGCGGCTCTGGTGGAGTTTTCGGAGACTTTGCAATCCGGAGCAGCTTCTCCGCAGGCCTCTCTCTGTCTTGATCATCATTGCCTCTTGCCGGTGGAAGATCCGGAAAAGCTGGCAGCCTTGCTCGACAGCCATTGTGGAAGCGCCATCGGGCAGGCTGGTTGAGCCAGAGCTGCCGGTATATTCGTTGCTGAGTTGTTGGGGAAAGTATACAAAAGTTGATACAGGGAGCGCCAGAGTGAAAACAGTACAGCGAGAGATTATCATCAATGCACCGGCAGAAAAGGTGTGGACGGTTCTGACCACCTTTGCCCTTTATCAAGAGTGGAACCCCTTTATTTCTGCCGTTACGGGCAAGGCTTCGGTGGGTGAACGATTGAGAGTAAAGGCCAAACTGCCCGGTTTACCGGAGATTGCTTTTGGTGCCACGGTTAAAAGTTCTCTTTTTCCCGTCAGACTGGAATGGCAGGCAATCTTTCTGAAAGGTGTTTTCGAAGCCTCTCACTCCTTTACAATAGAGAGGTTTGGTGTTGGAGGGTGCCGATTTCTTCATGCGGAACAGTTCAGCGGGATTCTCAGCGCTCCTCTCCTTTTTCTGCTCGAAGGGAGGTTTTGTGAGGGATATCGGCTAATGAATGAGGCTTTGAAGGCGCGTGTGGAGCGAAGGGAGGAGTGAGGCTCTTTTTTTTATGCTTTTGTATCTTCGGAGAGTTTTATAAACTGCGGCTGTTCATGAAATACTGGTTACCCTGTAAACGATTAACAGAACAATGAAATACTCTCGTCATACTCTCATGTGTATTGCCCTCCTTTCTGGATGGTTGATCTCCCCGTCGCTTTATGCAAAAAATCTGAAAAACAGTGCAGGAGTGGGCATCGCAGGTGGTGGTACAGCAAAAGCACCATCCCTCTCGATGGAGTATGATTTTTTTACAACCAACAGAAGGTACAATTACATGGTGGGGGGATTGCCTATTTTCCTGTCAGGCAGCAATACTCTCTTCAAGCCGGGTATGATAACCGCACCGGAGTCAATCTGGGAGTTGGTTATCAGTGGTAATGAGCCACTTTATTGGTAGATTTGAGGGCAAAGATTCAGGAAAAACGTACAAGCACGGAGAGACGTATTACTCAAGAAGTTAAACTTTCATGGGGCAAAAAAGGGGAGTATCTGGTGATTTTCCAGTTTATCCTCATGATCTTTTTTGTTTTTCTTCCGGCAGTACCTTGCGTTGATGCAGGGTTGTTGAGAGCGATGGCTCCATTCAGATGGTTCATTCTTGCTTGCACCTGGGCTGCAGCTTTGCTTCTTGGAGCCTCTGGTTCAAGGCAGCTCAGGAAATTTTTGACACCGCTACCCTATCCTGTCGACCATAATCAGCTTGTCACCTCTGGCGCATACGCACTGGTTCGTCATCCGCTCTACAGTAGCCTGCTTTTGGCGGCTACCGGCTGGACACTTTTCACCATGAGCCTTGCTCACCTTTTTCTGACGCTGTTTGGATTTATCTTTTTCAGCTATAAAGCTTCCCGTGAAGAGCGATGGTTGACTGAACGCCATCCTGAGTATGCGGACTATTCACTTCGGTTGAAGCGATTTATTCCCCGGTTTTTTTAAGCCGTTGATTTGAAAATTTTTTGGCAGGCAGGTCGTGAATTTTTGTTACCATTTTCAGTGCGTTTCAACCAATCATAACCAAAAAAAGCGAGTAAACATGAAAAGCAACATCGCACGGGCAATACTCACAATAGCCATTATGGCGTTACCGTCATTGGCCACTGCAACTTCGTGGAGTATTGATGCCGACCATTCAAATGTGGGATTCAGTGTCAGCCACCTGATGGTTTCCCATGTCAAGGGCAATTTCAACAAGTATAGCGGGGTTGTTGATATTAATGATCAGGACATCACAAAATCAACGGTTGATGTCACCATCGATGCTGGTTCCATCAACACCAATGTTCAGAAAAGGGACGAGCATTTGAGGAGCGCGGAGTTCTTTGATGCAGCAAAATATCCGGCCTTGACCTTTGTGTCAAAAAAATGGACTCGTACAAGCAAGGGTGCCATGAAGGTTACGGGAGATTTGACGATTCATGGTGTCACCAAATCGGTCGTGTTAAGTGTGGCCCCCTTCTCCAAAGAGAGCAAAGATCCCTGGGGTAATATCCGGCGCGGAACCTCGGCCAGCACAACCATTAATCGCAAAGATTACGGACTTGTCTGGAACAAGGCACTGGAGACAGGTGGAGTAGCTGTTGGCGAAGAGGTGAACATTTTGCTGGATGTTGAACTGGTCAAGGCGCAGGCAAAATAGTGAGGAGGTGAACAACCTAATAAGCCCGCATGGTGCGGGCTTAAGGGCTGATAAACGGTAATGAAAGTGCTGAAGCATGGACTACCCTTTGGCGGAGAGGGTGGGATTCGAACCCACGGTACACCGAAGCGCACAACGGTTTTCGAGACCGTCCGATTCAACCACTCTCGCACCTCTCCGTATATTCTGTAACCACTGAGTTGCCCTGATAAGCGCCAGCTCTCCATTGGCAACAGCAGCGAATTTATAAAAATACCACCTCTTTTCCGCATAGATTATATTTTGGGAGCTACTGATCCAATGGTGCGTTCAGGATGTTGAAGAAGATGGCTTACACTGGAAGATTTGCTTTGGTGCTGAAGGATACCTGATTCTCATCTTTATTCCCCCCTATCTCAGATAATTGTTTTTGCTTGCATGTGTCGGTGGGCTCCGCTGACTGAACAGCGGGTCCGTTCTACCGGACAATTCTATTACACGACTTCACGTCACACACAATCTTCCTAACCACAAGTGATTTGAAATACCCGCTGGGTGCTGAGTTCATTAATACTGTGCGTAATCGAAGAAGGGCTAAAGTGGACCCCAGCCGGTAGACAAAAAGTGGCTGAGTTTAAGTTGGTAACTTGGCCTGTTCATGCAGCGGAAAGGCGCTGCCCCTCTTTTATCTTTAACTCTTCTGTCAGTTTGTTCAACTTTTTATACTTGTCAACTATCCCTGCACCCCCTCCGCGGGCTGTCCGGTAAACTTTATCAGGTTTATTATAGCCCAACGACCGATGCGGTCTTTCGACATTAAACTATAAGAAATATTCCTTTAATCCGCAATGTAATTCTGCTGGGGTGGCGTACCCTTTTAAGTAAATATCCTCATATTTGACACTCCGCCAGAGCCGTTCGACAAAAATGTTGTCCAGTGCTCTGCCACGTCCATCCATACTGATACTGATGGATGGGTGTGTCGTGAGGGCTCCTATAAAGGCGGCACTCGTAAACTGGGCACCCTGATCGGTGTTGAAGATTTCCGGTGTCCCGTACTTCCGTAACGCTTCTTGCAGACAGTCAACGCAAAAGGTGCTTTCCAGCGAGTTCGATAACCTCCAGGAGAGTACTTTCCGAGAATACCAGTCAATGACTGCCACCAGATACATAACGCCCTTTGGAAGGCGAATATAGGTGATGTCAGTCGACCAAACCTGGTTGGGTTTTGTGACATCAACTCCCCGCAAGAGATAAGGGTATATCTTGTGCTCCGGATGCGGCTTGCTGGTGTTGGGGCCCGGTGCCATACCGGCCAACCCCAACATTCTCATAAGCCGCTGAACCCGTTTCCTGTTGATCTTGTGACCATCGTTACGCAGATAGTGCATGATTTTACGGCTACCATTAAAATGGATGTCTGGTGTACTCCTTATCAATCAGTTCGAGCAACAGCAGCTCTTCCGCATCAGGAAACAAAACGATAGAAGGCAAATATACCGTCGAACGATTAACGGACGCAAGCACGCATTGCTTTGCCACTGTCAGTGGCTCTTTGTCGCTAACCCACCATCTGCGCGTACTCATAGGGATAGTCCCGACTTTTTTTTTAGCCAGTCGAGCTCAACCTTTAACCGGCCGATTTCGGTATAGAGCCTTTCGGGATCAGCGGCCGGTTCAACTGGTTTTGGACCCCGTTTGGAATCAAACAAGCTTGATGCCTGATCCTGCAGCTCTTTCTTCCACGCCCCGACCTGAACGGGGTGTACTCCAAATTCTTGACCGATTTCATTCAGCGTTTTGACCCCTTGAATAGCCTCAAGCGCCACCTTGGCCTTAAAGTCACTGCTGAAAATTTTTCGTGTCTTTTTTGTCATTACCTGCTCCTTTTGGGGCAAGTTAACAACTTAAACCACTGTCTAAAAACCGGGGTCCACTATAGTTGATCTCCTGACCAAAAAAGCCCTCTTCAATAATGTGGGCATCAAAGTGCTTTTTGGCTTGCAGCAGCAGGGAGCCAGAGCCACACGCAGGGTCATAAATCTTATTGACGCTGGTTTGTTTGTGCATCGCCAGTCGTGCAATCAGCCTGGAAACATGTTGCGGGGTGAAAAACTCGCCACCGGATTTCCCGGCATTGGCGGCATAGTTAGAGATCAGAAACTCGTAGGCATCGCCAAACAGGTCGATGTGGCTACCTTCAAAGTCGCCAAAGTCCAGCCTCTCCACCCCTTTGAGCACAGCAGCCAAACGGGTGTTTTTGTCGGCGACGGTATTACCGAGGCGGTTACTGGTGGTATCGAAATCGGCAAACAGCCCTTTAATATCCTGCTCCGATGGGTAGCCGTTGGCAGAGCTTTCGATGGCGGCAAATATGGCGGCCAAGTCGGTATTCAAGCTTTCGTTGGTGTTGGCGCTGGCGGCAATGCTGGCGAACAGTTGGCTGGGGTAGATAAAGTAGCCCTTGGTTTTAATGGCATCATCTTTGATTTCCGGGGTGATGACCTTATCGCCGAGTTGCGCATAGTTGATGCTGTCATCACCGCCTTCAATGTAACTGGCAAAGTTTTCACTGATAAAGCGATAGAACAAGGTGCCAAGTACATATTGCTTGAAATCCCATCCATCGACTGCGCCTCGTACATCATTGGCAATTTGCCAGATTTGACGTTGCAGTTCGGCGCGTTGTTGGGTGCTTGTCATTATGTCTTTCTGTTTAAAATAACCATCAACTCGAAATCGGCTTGGCATTATACGAGTTAAAGCATTCCACAATCTCATCACTTGTTGGCATTGGAGTGCTTCATATTTTGCAGGCACCGCTCAAGAGTCGGAGTGCGAGAGAGCTAAGTGGGCATAACGACGCTAATCAGCCGCGCGCCTTTTTGCGTCGGCTGAATTAGTCTTGTTAGGGGATGTCAACTGCCTAATTATTTCGAATTGATTCTCTGCCCCCGAACTTCTTTTCCCAGATAACTTCTTAAATGCTTCGATCATAAATTATCTTTGTCTAACCTCATGCAATAATTCAACAATTTCATTTCTCGATAAATTTAAATCGATGCCTTCAACATCAAGTGGAGAATCGTTTTTTGGAATCGGCTTGATGACAAAGATTGTCCCATCTTTACGTTTTATTAACACTTCGCCAATTTTCCCTGCTTTGTCAAGAACAGATGCAAAATTTTGTCTTGCTTCAGAATATGTATATACGGTCATTTTAAACCTCTATAGATTTAATACCAATTTTAGATGCCGCTTCGATTAGTCCATGATCCAGCGAAAACAAAGGTGATTTATAGGTTTGAGCGCACTCGATAAAATAAGCGTCATATGCATATATTCCCAAGAGTTGAGCTAATTCCACAGATTTGTTTAGGTTGACATCACAAAGCTGAATAGGAATTTTTTCGAAGGCCTCAAGCGCATAAAGTGCTTGATCCAGAGATATGCGATTTCTTTTAAACATTGCCGAGATGGCGTTGCCAATCTCAAAAGGAAGCGAAGAGGGAGCAAGCAAATGAGCTGCCTTGGTTTTATTAATTAAAACTGGCTTATGCTTTTCATTTGTAATAACTGCTATTACAATGGATGTATCAATTACAATTTTCATATCAATCTGAAATTATGTACAATTGTACAATATTAAGAAATTTCTTTTGAAAATGCAATAAATTTTTGGATGCCCAACGTGGAGTTGAGATGCCTGCACGGCTTTTCGCGCAGTTCCGGTTGACCGTAAGGTTCGGTCACATTTCATGTATTCGACCTTGCGCATTTCATCGTCGCGGTTTTAACAACTGCGAAAGCCTTGCATCCCCTCAGAATCATTGATGTTCTGCAGTGCCCCCCCATCCTCTGGCACCAGCTCTGTAATACGCGACTCGTCGAGAAAAGCTGAAAGGGAGTTATCTCCCTCCTGATGTCGGAGAAGCAGCCGACTGCGTGACTTTGGCTCATAACAGGCGCAGAGCGGTTCAAGACGGCCTGATTGGGGATTTCTGAAGGCGGTGGCAAAACGGAGCGGATGACGTTGTGCACAGAGTTGGCGAACCGTTCGCTCATCAAGAAAGGGCAAATCACATGCGGCAACCACCCAGGCTGCGCCAGGTCTGGCCTGCTGGGCAGAGAGCAGGCCACCCAAAGGCCCGATGCCAAGATAAGCATCGGTGATGAGTGGTATACCGAACTGTTGATATGCTGCAGCCTGCTCTTCGCGGCAGGAGATAAACACTTCAGAGCAATATCGCTGGAGCAACGCTGCCGTGTGAAGAAGCTGGTTGTCGGCATGGTATTCCAAAAGAGCTTTATCCCGTCCCATACGGGAACTCCTTCCTCCCGCAAGTACCAGGCCATGGAGTGTAGAATCTTGCACAGCGCGGTTGAGCAGAAAGGTTTCAATAAATGCAGCAAGAGCAATGACACTGTCGCGATGGAAAACAGGAAGATCAGCAACTTGATAGGAGAGTGGATCATCAGGCACAACAAGTGCAACAACGTTCTCAACTCCTCCATGAGTGAGAAGCTCCAGAATGCGATGTTCCCCATCCACCAGAAGCAACTTCGGAAGAGGAAGCTCCTTGAGCCCCTCAACCAGAAGCAGATCATGGTCGGCAAATGCCTGACGCTCAAGTAGTGGCAACCCGGTCACTTGACCAGTAACAACCGCTTTTTTTTCAGGGTCAGAAATCATGATTGTGGCAGCTCCCGCCTGACGAATAACCCATGAATCTTTTCCTTCACGGTCAATAGCAAACCGGTGGCAACCATGCTTGTAATAGGCAATGGAGAGCCGGGCAGAAAGGTGACGTACAACTGCTTCAATGAGCGTTGTTTTGCCGGAACCGGAATAGCCGCAGAAGGCTATTTCAAAAGGGTGAAACAACATAACTACTTACGATATAATGTTCGCCCAGGGTAACCACGTACAGAGCACCTCCGAGCCGGGTGGCAGAATATCCCCGGAAGGAGCATACTCTGCCAGACAATTTGCATCCAGAACCGAGGTGATGTTGTGGGATTCAACTTTAGGGGAGAGTCGGCACAAGAGTTGGCCACCTTCAGAACGCACCTGGCCAAGAAGAAAACGGTGACGCTTTTTGTCGGTGGGAAAGGGTTCGGCCAAAATGGCACGAAAGGTGTTGTGGCAGGTTTTTGCCTGTAATGCATACAAAGCAGGGAGACAATACTTGACAAAGCAAACGAGGGCGGAGACAGGATTACCTGGCAGTGAAAAGATCGCCTTCCCTTCGATGGTGTGACCATAATAGAGAGGTTTTCCCGGTTTCTGGGCAACACTCCAGAAGGTTTTTATCACCCCAAGTGCTGAAAGCTCATCCTGAACATAGTCATACTCTCCCGAAGAGATACCGCCCACCGTCACAAGAACATCGCTTTCAGCCAACGCCTGCGCGAGCGCTTGCCGCAACAGCGACCTGTTGTCGGGAACATGTCGCAGGCTCACAGGGACAATATCAACTGAACGGCAGGCTGCATCAAGCATAAAGCTGTTGCAGTTATAGATCTGTGCCCCTGACAACTCTTCACCAGGCATGCAGACCTCATCGCCAACCGTCACCATCGATACCCTTGGCACTTGTTGGACCATCACTGAAGCACAACCAAACGAGGCGAGAACAGCTATTTCGGCAGGAGTGAGGATGCTTCCCTGACGCAAAAGAGTCTCTCCTGCGGAGATCTCTTCTCCACCATACCGAATATTTGCTCCATGCTTCGGCGCCTTGAAAATCTGAACATCTTCTGAACCAAAACCACTGCTCTGCTCAAATGCCACCACTGTATCAGCCCCTTCCGGAAGAGGCGCTCCGGTCATAATCTCTGCACAACAACCAGAGGCAACAGCAAGAGTCGCCATACCGCCTGCCGCTATCCTCTGTGTCACCTTCAAACGAACCGGAGCATCATCAGAGGCATCACGAATGTCATCGAGCCTGAGGGCAAAACCGTCCATGGCGGCATTGGTAAAACGCGGAAGTGCAAAAGGGGCTGCAAAATCCCTGGCAAGTACCTTTCCCTGCACCTGAGCGAGTGGCAACTCTTCAGTGCCAAGCGGTGCAAGTGAGTCCGTGATGAGACGAATAGCCTCCTGTACAGTGATCATGAATGTCCCTCCCCTTTTATCATTGCAAAAGCGTGAAATATTGCAGGCACAAGCACCTCAAGCGCATCGCTGACCGCGCCTGTACTTCCGGGCAGGCAGATCACCATTGATGAATCAATCATACCTGCGGCAAGCCTCGAAAGCATGGCTGTTCTGGTTTTTCCCTGTCCCCAGTTGAAGAGCGCCTGCTCAATTCCCGGCAATTTACGAGAGAATCTGGGAAGCAGGGCATCCACCGTCACATCGCGAGGCCCAAGACCAGTTCCCCCCGTCGTAATGATCAGTTCAACACCTCCCGCTGTCCACTCATCAACAACTGATACAATCTCTTCCTGATCATCAGCAATGACCCTCACCTCACCCACCGGACATCCAGCCGCCTCAAATCCTTCACGCAGCACCTGGCCAGAGCGATCAATTCCTCGACCTGAGGATATGGAATCGGACATCACAAGAATAGATGTTTTCGGCCTGTAGCCCTCTGGTTGATGAGATTTTCCGCCTGTTTTCTTTTCCAGTGTTATTGAGCCGATTTCCATGGTTTTGTCGACAGCTTTGCACATATCATAAATAGTAAGTGCTGCAACCGATACGGCAGTCAACGCCTCCATCTCCACTCCAGTGGACTCTTTTGTCTTTACTGTTGCAACAATAACTATCCTATCTTTCTGAACATCAAACTCAATATCTGCCCATGAGAGGTTGAGCTGGTGACACAGGGGAACAAGATGAGCGGTATTTTTGGCCGCCATAATACCGGCAAGCTTGGCCGTCGTCAGAACATTGCCTTTGGGCAAAGCCTCCTGAAGAAGCAGCTCAATGGTTGCAGGCTGCATCACAATACATCCAGATGCCCTTGCCACCCTGAGCGTCCCTGGCTTTCCTGAAACATCAACCATGGCGATGTTGCCGTTGTTGTCGAGGTGTGTAAAATCCATTTTTCCAGGTTTAAGGGTCGGTTAAAGTTACCGATATAAATCGCAACAAGTTACAACTCCATCAAGACTCTCCAAAACACAAACCATATTTCGATGCTCACTCAAAAAAATCGGAGTTTATTTGGAAAAAAATCAAAAAAAGAGTTAACAATCATTAAAAGGAAAACAACCTGAATAATTCATGATAGCCGCAAAAATCGAAATTTAGAGTAAAAAATGGAAATGCCCATGGTTGTGGTCAGGTAAATAATGTCGTTATCGCAAATGAAGCAACTTGCAGGAGCTCATAACCGACTAAAAACAGCGCTGAACGGTCTAAAAAAGCAGGCGATATTCCACAGTGCTCGAACCCGTTCCGTATGGCAAGTGAGTCTTGCTGCGCTGGTGTAAAATATATGAGTGTTCATTCTGTTGCCAATTGTCGCCTTACGACATAGCCGGTGGTGGCCAAGGCTGACGGCGCAAATGTTCAAAGATTGCCAGACATTTTGAGAGAATCCACTGGTACGGGTATGCTGTCGGCAAATGCACACTGATCTTTGTTTTCCACTCGATAATTCTTGCGCCTGTTTTGAGAAGTTTCAAGCGAATAGTGTCAAAGGTCGTCGTAGCCATGCTGGTTCCCTTGAGCATGTTGGATCGGAAACTGTGCAGCAAAACATAAGCTGCTGAGTGCAAAAAAAGTCGAAACTGATTGGCAAGAAAACGGTGGCAGGAGGTTCGATCGCTTTTTGTGTAAGTCTTGTGATCTTTTATATATAACTCATCATTTCCACGAGCACAATAGATCTCTTCGTAGAGCGCTTTTGCCTTTGCTTCCAGCATCTCAGTGCTAATAAAACGGACGTTCAACTTTCTAATGTCGGTCATCTCTACCTTTGCAACAACTTTGCGTGGCTTGCTCCAACTTTCTGCCTTGTACATAAACGAATGATAGCGTTTGAAGCCTGCTGGTTGCTGCTTGACGTGTTCGATCAGGGATTCGACATGCTTGAGTAAAAGTGCGTTACGGGTCGGGCCAGTCACGCTGTAGCAATCATTTTGTTGGTCAATGAATGCAAAGACTTCTGGTGCTGAATAATGGCTGTCACCGCGGTAAACCAGTATCGTATCTCGCCACTTTTGGCGAATACGTTCCACAATCCGTTTCACGTAGGAGACGATCTCCCTGCCTCCGGGGCGCTTTCCAGGCCGCAGTATCGCGGTAATCAGTTTGCCAGAAAAACCTTCATAAACATGCAGAGGTTGATAACAGGTCTCCTGATAATAACCGTTGAACAGAGCCAGTTGCTGATGGCCGTGCACAACATCTTCCGTATCGTCAAAATCCAGGACAATGATCTCGGGAGGCTCGGTATACGAACCAAGAAAATGATCGACAAAACCCTGTGCAATCTGACAGAGATCGCGACGGGTAATCATGTTTTCCAACCTGCTGAACGTCGGTTGACTGGCTAAATCAAGGCCGGTTTCAGGTAAACGACCAACAGCCATTTTCATTGCCGGATCAATGCGTAAACTGTTGCTGTCATTGCAATCTTCGTAACCACAGGCGATTTGAAATATCCGCTGGGTATTGAGTTCATTGACACTGTGCGTAATCGAAGAAGGGCGACGGGTATCATTGATGCCTTGGGTCAGCACACTAATGATGCCAAGTTGTGATTCGGTTTCACTCAAGAGCAACACACCAGCATCGCTTGTGATGTTGCCACCATCAAAATCCAGAGCAACCTTTTTGCCCATTACCGGGGCTACGGCTGATGCAGAATTGAATGAAAATAATGTTTGTTGCGTACTCTCTGATGTGACTATATTCGGCTGAAGGGGTTGCATAAATATCGTGTCTTATTTATTGAGTTAAGCAACTATAATATAAGCAATTGCGATATTTTTTGCACCCTTTTTTATTGTTTTGATGAATAATTCAGGTTAATAACTATCTGGGGATAATATCGATAGAACAGCCCAGGAAGCTGCAAAGAAACTCGCCTGCCGTGCTCAGCAAAAGCATGCATAAAGCCTGTATAAAATACTGTAAAGGAAGAAACTACCAAAAAAAGAACGGCATCCCGCAACTACGGTATAAGCGCACCCGATTATAGAAGAAAAAGAGGGAATACCGTTTCCGGGTGTCAAACGTAAACGCGCTGTAATGTTCATAGGCATTGTAACTGATCACGAACTGCCCGTGCCTGTTGACAACGACATCAGAAATTGAGATTGTTCGAAGGATTGCATGTAGCTGTTCAACAAAAGAGATCGCAATTACTAAATTTCAGCTTTCATTGGGTAATGATTCCGAGAAAAAAATATCTTTCATAAAACCTTGAGTTTCAATTCGTCATGAACTTGTCAAAGACACCATAAATGCACGATAAATTCAAGTTACCGAATACCATATCTGATCTAACCTGTTTAGGGTACAAAAGGTACCTTCTATACGGTATTCAGTAGCGTCCGGTAAAAAAATAAAAATGGTCTGAAACAACTTGAAAAACAGCGATATTAAAAGTGACCAAACCTTTGATATCAGTAACATTCACAAGGAGTTTCAGACCATGCGACAAATTACAACGATAATGGGTGAGTTACTAAAAATTCTTCCTTGATATGAATTTGAGAAACTCGAAAAGCAGCATCGTAGCAACCATTACACCAAGTATTATACAGGATGGCAGCAATTGGTGACATTGCTGTTTGCCCAGATTGCAGGTCACGACAGTCTGCGAGCCATTCAGACAAGTCTTGGCGTTCATTCCAACAAATGGTATCACCTTGGGCTTGAAGACATCAAGCGAAGTACGTTGTCTGATGCTATGAAAAACTGACCTTATCAAATCTACGAAGGTCTTTTTTATAAGCTGCTCGAAAAGTGCCGTTCACACACCCCAAATCATCGGTTTGAATTTACAAATCCTCTTTATTCGATGGATGCTACGGTCATTAACCTGTGCTTGAGCATGTTTCCCTGGGCAAAATATCGCCAAATGAAAGGAGCTATTAAATTACATTATCTGTATGATCACCGGGGTTCTTTGCCATCATTCATGGTCATGACGGATGGCAAGAAGTCAGACATTCGAGTCGCAAAAAGTGAGGAGAAACTTGATTTGCACCTTCTGCCGGACAGCATTATTTCCGTTGACCGGGCATATATTGACTTCGAATGGCTGTACAGCCTTGATCAACGTCACGTCTGGTTTGTCACACGCGCTAAAACCTCAATTCAGTACCGTATTGTCGGACAGCATCAACCAATTGATCATCCCCAGGTAACTCGGGATGATGAAATCGAGTTAATCGTTGAGAAAACGAGACAAAAGTATCCAAAAACCTTTCGTCTGGTCTGCTATACGCATCCTGAAACCAAGAAAGTTTATACGTTTATCACCAACAATATGACACTCCCTGCGTCAACGATTGCTGCGATTTATAAGTCCCGTTGGCAGATTGAACTCTTTTTCAAGTGGATCAAACAGAACCTGAAAATCAAGTCATTCCTTGGGACAAGCCAGAATGCCGTGTTATCCCAGATATGGGTGGCTATGTGCTATTATCTGTTACTATCTTACATCAAATTTCAGACCAAATACAGTTATTCCTTGCAGGTTCTGACAAGAATGATCGCCTCTGTGCTCATGGAGCAACGAATGCTTATTGATATTTTGTCGCTGGATGAGCGCTCACTGCAAAAAGTGAGGGATCCTGTTGCGCAGCTCTCTTTATTTTAACCGGACACTACTGAAGGCAGGAGCCTATGCGGTAGTTCCGCAAGTACGGATCTGTGCGGGGGGTGTCAGGTAACTGGCATTCCTACCGCGACGAGCATGGTAACGAGGGATAAATTCGCCAATGATCAGGTAATGGTTTCCCACCCATTGGCCGATTTCATCTGGAAGCTGATCGAATTTCCAGACACGCGCCTCCTTCTCACCAATAATTTTGGCCAGATCACGTTCGCTGAATCGCTTTGCCTCACGAACATACTCCTCCCACAACTCAGGCCAAATGCGATCGGCAGCATGATCTTCGTGGGTATCTTTGAACCACGAGAGAGATCGAAACCGGGAATCAGGGCTGACGAGTTCCCTAAATCCATCCTCATGCAAGTGCATGGCGATGTCATGCAAAATGGTGGCACCAATAATCACTGCTGCATCGGCATCGCAGAGCAAACGTGGATTGGAGTCATTTTGGCTATGTTCCCAAACCGCTTTGGGCACAAGCTCTACCTCGAATTGCAACACACGGTTGACGTGATCAATACCGTGATCAGTGTAATCGGGAAAGAACGGGAGTTTATTGTCAGAAAGTATGTTTCCAATCTGGTCAGCAATTGCACGTACAGGTGCCTGGAGATCGCTCTCTTCCAGTAACAGCTTCAGCAATCCTGGAAATTCAATTTTAGCCATGATTTTCTTGAACTGAATCGTTAAATCTGAAAAAAGCAACAAGCCTCTTCGAGCAGCTTGTTGATTATGATGCGGACAGTGGCCTCCTTGTGCGCCATGAAGGTTTAGGGATTTTCAACGTTGGAGGTCTTAATACCCTATGTGTGGCTTCTTGTCAGGATTACGGGAAAACTGCAAACGTCAATATAAGTTACCTGCTTTTGATATTTACAGGTGTTGCGTGGCAATGAGTACTTTTTTTCATCGTTAGCTTCCCGTTTAACTTCTGGTTTGCTCTGACATACTCTTCACATCGCCCATCCAACACCTTCCAATTAAATCCTTTATACTCAGCCTGCATAGCCATGATGGTTGCAATGATCCATGCTGTCTGGAAAGTGGAACCGGAAACCACTGTACCACAGGAAAACCCGAAACTTTCCCAGCAACTGGTCTACCGCGCTCTCGGTGAACACTGCATTTCAGAATCCAAAGCAGCCGAATTGCCTGGCATCCCGATGATGTCGTTTTACAAACAACGCCAACTCGAAACAGCGGATGATGCTCCTCATCAGTGACGCGAACATTCTGATCGACATGGAATCCAGTGAAATCCTGGAGAGACTGTTTCGACTACCAATACTTTGCGGAACAGAATCAATCATCGCCGTCCGGTACCAGATTGCCACACTCTGCGCCGTGAATATTCAGAAAGGGTTTTGAACACGGATTCCATCAATCAGCATGCCGCTATGCATATCCTCAGAAAACAGTACCTCTGCACCGGATAAGAGAGCAGAGGCAACAATATTGGCATCGTAGAACGATAATTGAAAGCGCTTGGCAATCTCTACAGCCTTCTCATGAGAAGCCACAGTCAGTGGTTGAATGTCACAAAACGCTTTCACTGCCAGCAACAAAGCCTCGATCTCTTCCCAAGGCATCTTGAGCTTGCGTCGGCAAACCGATACAACTTCATTGAGCACCTGTACACTAATCACTCCACCGTCCGCAAGTATTTCTTCTGACCGGTCGGCTTTGGCTATGTCAGCAGACAAAAGATACAAGACAATATTGCTATCGATAAATGCCTTGCTCACTGGGTTTCGCCCCTTTCATTGGCTTGATGGCGGTCAAAATGAAAATCTGCAGGCAATCGTCCACGAAACTGGTGCAGCCGCAAAAGCAACTCTTTGTTAGGCTCCTTTTTACTGACACCAAAAACTTTTGCTCCTGTAGGCTGAAGATCAATGTCTTCGCCTTCTTTCAGATCAAGGGCTTGCACCAACAGAGCGGGAAATCTTACCGCCAGAGAGTTACCCCATTTTTCAACTTGCATGATTTGCAGCCGCCAATAATTTGAAAAGAAGTAAATGCGCTCAATTGAAAAAGCAATTTATCGAAAGCCGATCACATAAGAAAAGGTTTACCCTTACGTTTAGCGGTTTTACAGCAAAAAGTGGCAGGCAAGGAAATGTAACACTAATCAACAAGAAAAGAGATGAATGCAGATAGAGAAACGGCTCGTCAATCAGAGCAATGCCGCCCCTCTTCATCCAGCGATGGATCAGATAAAGCTGAATCAGCACATGATGTCACATCCGTTTTTTCCAGTATTCAGGATTCCTTGAAAGATTCATGATGGCCACAATGTAAATGCGATCTTTTTCGGCACTGTACAAAACCCCGTAAGGATAACGTTTTACCAAAGCACGATTAATTTCAGGATAAAGTTCAGCACAGAGTAAAGGCCATGCTTCAGGATAAGCCCTTATCCTGTTGATTGTTGCAAAAACCTCTGAGGCAAAATCAATGCCTAACCCATTTTCCTTCGTTTCATAATAGTCAACAGCCTCATCAAGCTCGGATGCTGCTTCCGGATGAAATTCGATGTTCATTGATGAAGCCGTTTCCTCAGATTGTTGATAACTACATCTCCAGGAATAGCCTGAACCGTTCCAGAACGCAGCTCTTCCAGACGACGCTGCGCCTCTTTTGCCCAAGTTTTCTCGATATCAGGTTCACCATGATTGAGGCTTTTCAGCAGATAATCTACTACCAGCGCCCGATCTTCAACAGGCAGTGAAATTACTTCAGTTATCAGTTCTTGAGTGTTCATCGCTTCACATCTCTTGCTTGGTTAAGTGTATGCAATTCGGAATCATTGCTCTGTTGAATATAAACAAACCTCCTCATCTTCTGGTGAGGACCATTCACTGAGTGAATCCGATACTCCTTTCAGATATTCATCGTCCGGGACGTTTATTTTTCTGATGAGGAGATAATCACCTTTGACTTCAAATGTCAAGGTATCGCCAGCATTCAAATGTGCAGCTTTACGAATGGATACCGGGATAGTGGTCTGGCCTTTAGAGGTAATTTTCGCGATGTGTATGCTGACTCTCATTGTGTGGGAATTTCTTACAAGTAAGAATATAGGAGAAGTGGCCACTCTCAGCAAATGAACCATGGTTTGCAAAGATCACTATCGCCGACTTACCAACTTGCAGAACTATGTATTTGGCCAGCCATTGTTCCATTGATTTCAACATCCCACATCCCACATCGCTCAAGAAGAAAGATATCAGCGTAACAAAATCCGCCAACGGAAAAGAAACACTCTGAAGCCAAAGCAGTTGTAACTGTTGGCTCTACAGTATTTCCTGGGCTTTCTGCTCTCTTGTACTCTTATTGCTCACCTTTACTCTGTAAAAAGGCAGCAATATCAGGCATACTCAGCCCGGTGAATTCGGCTATGGTGTTCGTATCAATACCTTTGCCAGCCATGTTCAGCACAATGGCTTTTGATGCTTTTTCCATGCCTATTTCCATGTTTTTTTCTGCTCCAGAGGCGATGATGCTCGCTACAGCGGTGAACTCTTGAAGACGAACCTCATAGACTTGACGCTCCTCTTCATTAAACATCCTGTCTATCGCAGCGATGGCCTTCACAATATTTTTGTCGGATGCCAGCTCTTTTGGGGTATGCTCCCGGTCAAGCTGATGTGCTGTCGTTAAAAAAATGATCCAGCGGTCCAGCGCGCTCTGAATTTCGTGATACGTTTTTGTAAACTTTTTTAACTCAATGTAGTGCAGCTCAAAAACGTCGTGCAGCCCGTCGTCCTTGCCCGTCGCGGTATTGATGATTTTGTAGCAACTATGAACTTCCTCTGAATCAGGTATAAAGTTGTAATCGAGAATGTTGATGCTGATGGTTTTCTTCAGCTCCTTGTACATCGTCTTTTCACTGAGCTGTTCAGTCACCTGTTTTGCACAGTATACAAGAGCTCTTTTGTCGAAGTGATTGTCTTTCGTGATCTGTATTTCGACGTTGAACCAGCGACCATTTTCTGCCTTGGCCTTGATATCAAGCATAGAGATCTTATCCGCCCGGTAATCGGCCAGGTTAAAAGGGGTTTTCAACTCCACCTCCACCACCTGTTCCTCTTCCGAAACAATGGCATTAATCAACGAGATCAGTAAATCCTTGTTCTCTTCGCTGCCAAAGAGCTTTTTAAAGGCAAAATCAACGCGGGGATTTATTTTGCACATGGTTGTCTCCGGTTCATGATTAACAAAAAATGGGAAAGAATTTTGGCCAACGAACAACGGGCGCAAACTTTTGGCTGCTCATTTTAAAGTATAATTGAGCGAAGTATAAGAATTATTTTTCTATATCTGGTTATGGAGAGGACTTCAAACACATTTCAAAATGCCGAGCTGGGGCTCGGCGTTCCCGGAAGGAAATAATGATCGGCAATATGCTATTGCTATAGAGAAGACAGCGCAGCATTACAAAGTCGATTCTACGTTGCTTTCGCTACTCAAACAGCTCCGTTTGCATCAATGTGGAGCCGGAAAGACCACCTGCTTTGCCGTAGATTTTTCGCCGTGTGGTAACGATTGTTTCATCTCCCCGCAATGTGTCGCAATGCAGGGGCGACATTGTATTGCTGCACTGCTGGGCGGCTGAGGCTTTGGGATGGCTATCAACCGCATAACAATAGAGACAGCCATGCCCGCAGCTGTTGTAACTCCCGATATCTCGACTTTCAACACAGCCGCATCGGTTACGCTGGTTGTTGTCCTTTTTTTTGTGTTGCAGTTGACGACCGGAAATACGTTCAATAAGGTCAGCGTCAATACAGCGGCTGTGCATGATGCCATCACGCGACAGGTCAACATCATAACTGCAGGTGAAGAGTGCCATACCATGACAACGGGCAGCATCAGCAAAACGTGCGGCAAGCTCCCCCATTTCATCTGTATTGGGCAAGTGGTAGTGAATATCACGCATCCGCCCCTTCACCTTACGGTATTCGTCAAGAAAGCTGATGACGCATCGCTCGGTGTAGCCAGATAGTTCATTGGCAAATCGGCTGAAGGTCTCTGCGTGCCAGGCTGGAGTGAAACGATCCGTCAGAACAACAGGATCGTAGCGCCAGATCACCTTTTCAGGGCCAATCAATCGGGAGAGCTGCCGGAACAGATCAAGAATCTTGCCTTTTTCTGGAACACCGGGCTCAAGCGTTGCATCGTAGGGGGTAAGCGTAAACAGGAAATAATACGAATACCCTAAAGCATCAATCTCAGGCAAATGAGGCAGAAATTTTTCAGGATTCTTTGTCCAGAAAACAAATGCATCCACAGTTTCCGGTGTGAGCAAAATTCGGCTCACCTGTTTTGGCTGCATGGGGTTACGCACCAGCACCTCACCCGCCCGCAAACGATTCATAAACCAGTCACCGTAAAAAGCCGGGATGTCACTCCTTCTGCTTGCACTGATAATCATACTGCGTCTTTGTTTCTGGATATTTTAATAGTGGTCCAAAATACGAAAGCCGCATTTCTGCGGCTTTCGTGTGAATAACTCCTGTGAATCCGAACGTGTCAGTGTTCGTCCACCTTGATCCTCATGGAGAAGAAGGAGCGGTGTACAAAAACAAGCGACAGGGCAAAGAAAACTGCTGCGGCTGTCAGTGCAATCTGTGGAGCGAGTCCAATGGCAAGTTCAACGGCAAGCAGGCCAAAGAGTGTGGTGAACTTGATAATCGGGTTCAAAGCAACCGAAGAGGTGTCCTTGAATGGATCGCCGACCGTATCACCAACAATTGACGCATCGTGCAGTTCAGTGCCTTTGGCGTTAAGTTCAGTTTCCACAAGCTTTTTGGCATTGTCCCACGCGCCACCGGCATTAGCCATAAAGATCGCCTGGTAGAGACCGAAAAGGGCGATGGAAATCAGGTAGCCGATAAAGAAGAACGAATCGAGACAGGCAAAGGCAAGTGTTGTGAAGAAAACGGTAAGGAAGATATTGAGCATACCTTTCTGCGCAAACTTCGTGCAGATCTCCACAACCTTTTTGCTGTCCTCAATTGAGGCTCTTTCAACGGAGCTGTCAAGCTTGATATTCTTCTTGATGAATTCAACAGCATAGTAGGCACCGGTTGTCACGGCATTGATTGATGCGCCGGTAAACCAGTAGATCACCGCGCCACCCATCATGAGACCGAGCAGGAATGGAGGTGACAGTATGGAGAGTTTGTCGAGGTTATTGACGAGTCCGTTGGTAAGGATCATGATGATTGAGAAAATCATGGTCGTTGATCCAACCACAGCGGTACCGATAAGCACCGGTTTGGCTGTTGCCTTGAAGGTGTTGCCTGCGCCGTCGTTAGCTTCAAGATAGCGTTTTGCATTGGTAAAGTCGGGCTGGAAGCCAAACTCGCGCTGAATCTCACTCTTGATGTTCGGAAGCGTTTCGATAAGCGAGAGCTCATAGACCGACTGTGCGTTATCCGTAACCGGGCCGTAGGAGTCAACCGCAATGGTGACAGGGCCCATGCTCAGAAAGCCAAAAGCTACAAGACCGAAAGCAAAAACGGATGGTGCGAGCATAATTACCTGACCAAGTCCAACAGTAAGAAGCCCTTTTGCAGCAATCAGCTCAGGAGTCAGTCCCAACATACTCAAACCGAGAGTACTTAAACCGTAGGCTCCGGCCATAAGACCGACAATGGCAAGGCCCATCCAGTAGGCGCTGAAGTTACCGGCAACAAGACCGGCGAGAATGTTAAGGGCAGCTCCACCCTCTTTGGTGCACTGGACGACATTGCGAACGTGGGCACACTCCGTGGAGGTAAAGCGGTTGACCAGTTCAGGAATAAGCGCGCCGGCAATGGTGCCGCAGGTGATGATTGAAGCAAGCTTCCACCACATGGTGCCGTCACCGAGCGTGCTGATAAGGTACCAGGATGCGATGTAGGTAAGAATGATGGAAACAATCGAGGTCAGCCAGACAAGCGTGATGAGTGGCTTTTCGAAGTTCATTTCGGCAGCATTGCTGTACTTCATCTTGGCATAAGCGGCATTAACCCAGTAGGAAGCCGCACTTGCAAAAATCATGACAAGACGCATGGCAAAGATCCAGACAAGGAGCATGATCTGCACTTCCGGAGCCTTGATGGCAAGCAGGATAAAGGAGATCAGGGCTACACCGGTCACGCCGTAGGTTTCAAAACCGTCAGCAGTCGGCCCAACCGAGTCGCCAGCGTTGTCGCCTGCACAGTCGGCAATAACACCGGGGTTGCGGGCATCATCTTCCTTGATCTTAAAAACGATCTTCATAAGGTCAGAACCGATGTCGGCAATCTTGGTAAAGATACCACCGGCAATACGAAGCACCGATGCACCAAGAGACTCACCGATGGCAAAACCGATAAAACAGGATCCTGCAAAGTCCCTGGGAACAAAAAGCAGAATGCAGAGCATGACAAAAAGCTCGATGCTGATGAGCAGCATACCGATACTCATCCCTGCGCGAAGCGGAATGGCGTAGGTTGGAAAGGGCTTTCCTCCAAGGCTTGCAAATGCCGTCCTTGAGTTGGCAAAGGTGTTGATCCTCATGCCGAACCAGGCAACAATGTAGCTTCCGAGAATACCGATAAGACTGGCAACAAGAATGGAGATAACCTTTATGGTTTCCATCTGGCGGAGCCAGCCGAAATAAGCCACAATAATTGCACCAATCAGAACCCAGAGAACAAGAATGAATTTACCCTGCGTCACAAGGTAAGTTTTACAGGTTTCGTAGATCAGTTCGCTGATCTCGCGCATGGCGTTGTGAACAGGAAGTTCACGAATACCCTTGTACTGAACTACACCAAAAATCATGCCAAACAGGCAGATTACAAGGCCCCAAAGCAAGAGTGTGTCTCCGGGTATTCCTCCGAGAAAATTCACCGAATGTAAATTCGGCAAAACCAAATCGGCCTCGCTTGCCAGCGCATTTGGTGCCTGCAACAAAACTCCAAGGCCCCCCAGAACTGACACAGCTCTGGCCCACCATGTTACTTTGAATTGTTTTTTCATTTTGTTCCTTTGTTTTCACTGTTTTTTCCAGAATCAAGAAAAAAAGTTGTTAAGCAGAACCTTGACAAGACTGACAATTCTGCTAACAACAGGAAGACATAATTTGCATTTTTTTTTATGAATCTCAATAGCTTTTTAGACGTCTATCCCACTATTTCAGGACAAGATGTTTGTTTGTTTTCAAGGGCGAAATGAACGATTGTCACCGGTTTTGCCGTGCCGGTCTGTATATTCTTTACTTTACTCATTTATCTCTTGCAATAAAGCCCTAAAAGCAGATGAAACTTATTGTGGGTCTTGGAAATCCTGAAGCCCAGTATGTTGGTACAAGACACAACATCGGTTTTTGTGCCGTTGAAAAAATTGCGAACTCTTTCGGGGTTGGATTCAGCCGAGGGAAAGGAAAATACCTTACGGCCAAGATCATGTACAGAAGGGAGCCGGTCATCATAATCAAGCCGATGACCTATATGAACCTCTCGGGTCACGCGGTAGTTGCCGCCATGAATTTTCATAAAATTGGGCGCAGCGATATTTTTGTTATCTGCGATGACCTGAACCTGCCACTGAACTCCATACGCATACGTCCAAAGGGGTCAGCAGGTGGGCAGAATGGGCTGAAGCATATCATCGAATGCCTGGGAAGTGAGGAGTTCGCCCGTCTGCGGATTGGCATCAAACCAGATGAGTTGCAACTGACCTCTTTTTCGTCGTTTGTGCTCGGGAAATTCGGCGAGGGTGAGAAAAAAGTGATGGATAGGGTACTGCCGGTCTGCTGCGAAGCAGCACTTGATTTTGTACTCAACGGTATTGAACACGCCATGAACAACTACAACAAGCCTCTCGGTTAGCAGGGGGCGAATTGTACCGCCGCTTTCTCAGGCAAGCTGGACGCCGCAATCTTTTGCAAAAAAAGTACGGCGAAGGTGTTGAACTCTGTCGGCTGGTCTACATTGCATACATGACCTGAATTCCCGATCACCTCCAGCCAGGAATTGGTATGCCGGGTAATAATATGACGGACTGCGGGAAGAAACATGTGATCCTCCTCACCCATAAGGTAGAGTGTTGGAATACCTGTATCTTTTTCTTCAAAATATTTCAGCAGCGGTGTCATCTCGTAAGTCAGCATGAACCAGCGCATAAACTCTTTCTGTGCAACTTTTTTTGCTTCATTGACAAAGAGGAGTCGCGACTTTTTATGGCGCTCACTGGGCATGATAATCCATGCAAAAAAGGTGTAGAGCCACATGTAAGGAACAATACTCTTGAACATGTTACCGAGGGCAACAAGCACCTTTGCCCGGATGTTAAGCCTGATGATGGCCCCTGCCATAATCATGGAGATGACTCTTTCTGGAGCAATTTCGCTGAGGTTTCGGATAAGAATGGTCCCGAGTGATATGCCGATAAAGTGGGCTTTCTGAATCTTCAGCAAGTCAAGCACTTCAATAATATCACGGGTAATATCCTCAAAGTCGTAATGTCGCTCTTCTTTCTGGCTGACAAGCCCTTTCGACTTGCCATGACCCCTGAGATCAACAAGCAGAACATTAAAATGTTTTACAAACTCCTTAATCTGGAGAAACCAGATCGAAGAACTACCACCTGCGCCGTGAACAAAAACAACCCAGGGAGCTTCGGAGTTGTCTAACTCATAAGTCTTGTAATGAAGCATTGAATGAACATGGTTAAAAGCGTCCGTCTTATATACACAAAAAAATCAAGAAATCAAAAAAATTACACCCCTTTAGCCAGTGACGCGCGGCAGTTTATCCGGGGCAATACCAGCTAACAAGTGCGAACTTCGGCAAATGTTATGGTATCGAACAGGGAAATTTCTGGCACCTGAGATTTTCAATGAGTCGCTGATTCTCATCAACGAGACCAACATTGAATCTCAGGCAATTCTCCATAAGATGATAGTTTGAAACATTTCGCACCAGAATACCCGCACTACGAAGGCTTTGAAAAACAACGTTTGCATTGCTGACCCTGATGATCAAAAAATTTGTATCGCTCTCAAATGGCTCTACCCCCTCTATGGAACAAAGTGCAGTATAGAGCTTTTCCCGTTCATGGAGAATGAATGACACAGCATCGGTAACCAGCGAGTAATTCGCCAAAACCTTTGTGATCGTTATTTCGGCAAGCCTGCTCGAGGCGAAAGGAATTTTCGGCTTGGCAATCTCGGCCATAAGGGTTGGATTGGCAATTGCGAAACCGATCCTGATGCCCGCAAGAGCAATCGCTTTGGACATGGTACGGAGCACAACTAAATTGGGCAGTTCGTTTATGAGTTCAAGAATGGAGCGCTGCCTTGAAAACTCAATATAGGCTTCATCAACCAGCACAATGGCATCTGAAGATTCTGCAATCAAACGCACTTCGTCAAAGGTGAGCGATTTTGATGTTGGATTGTTTGGTGTGGAGATAACAATAAAATCAACAGTTTCATCTTGCGCCGTGCGAAGAATTGCTTCCGTGTCAAAATCAAGGTTTGGAAGCATTGGCACACTGACAATCTGAGACTGCAAAAGAAGGGCCAATTTTTCGTAAAGCGAAAAAGAGGTGTTGGGAATCAGCACCTTCCTGCCTGGACCGAGACACGCAAGAAATATAGTATAAAGCATCTCGTTGGAACCGTTGCTCATCATCACCGATTCAGGCGAAATACCAAGAAATTCCGCATAAGCGTGCATTCCCCTGTAAGGCAGAATATCAGGATAGCGATTCCATGGCTCCTTGATAAACTCACCGACTATCTCCTCTTTAAGCCACATTGGCACATCAAAGGGACTCTCGTTCTGATTCAGTTTTACCTCAGCCTGCTGCCCACCCTCAACCTTGTAGGTCGCAATATTCTGTAGTGCCGGATTAAGAAGACACTCAATACCTCTTTTCATGGTGCACCCTGGTCGTCGTTGTGATAAATTACTCGATAAGAAGGAAAATCCGAACAGGGCCAGTACCGGCCACCTGCGCCCCTAAAAAAGCATCTTTTTCCAACAATTCCTTAAAAAAATCTGGTCAATCTTCATTTTTTTATAAATTGCGGGTGGTTTGTCTTTTTTTGAAGAATACGCCGCTTGATATTTCGAGGTTTACCTTGGGTTAAACAACAATACCTTTTTCTGCATGATTATTGTCACTGGCGGAGCTGGATTTATCGGCAGCGCGATGCTGTGGGAACTTAACCGAAATGGTGAAAGCGACATCATTGTCGTTGATGATCTTGGCTCAACAACCACGGAAAAATGGCGCAACCTCTCAGCTCTTCGTTTTGCTGATGTTATACCCAAAGATCTTTTACCTGACCTGCTCGAAAAAGGGGCACTGGCGGGCATTTCAGCTATCGTCCACATGGGTGCAAACAGTTCGACAACAGAAACCGATGCTGACCACCTTCTGACGAACAATTTCATCTACTCAAAAAGAGTTGCCTCATTTTGCATCAAGCATGATGTCCGATTTATTTATGCGTCAAGCGCTGCAACCTATGGTGACGGATCAAACGGATACAGCGATAACATTGGGGAGCTTGACTCACTCCGTCCTCTTAACATGTACGGCTACTCCAAGCATCTTTTTGATTTGTGGGCCAGACGGAATAATGTTCTTGATCATGCTGCAGGCCTGAAATTTTTTAACGTCTATGGCCCGAACGAGTATCACAAAGAGGATATGAGCAGCGTCGTTTACAAGGCATTCCATCAGATACGGGATAAAGGATCGATGAAACTCTTTCAGTCGCACAGGCCTGACTATCGGGACGGTGAACAGTTGAGAGATTTTGTCTATATCAGGGATTGCACGAAAGTCATGGCATGGCTGCTTGAGAACCCTTCTGTGGGGGGCCTCTTCAATGTTGGGTACGGCTCCGCCAGAAGCTTCAAAGAGTTGGCGACTGCAATGTTCTCCGCCCTTGGAAAGCAGCCAGTTATCGACTACATCCCGATGCCAGAGAGCCTGCGTGACAAGTACCAGTATTACACCTGTGCAGATATTACCAGGCTTCGTTCTGCAGGATTCAGCGAAAAGCTTACCTCTATTGAGGATGGCATACAAGAGTATGTACAGCAATACCTCTCCATTGACAATCCCTATCTCGATTTCCGGGAAAAAATTAACCACACAAAATGAATGTTTATGTGCGGTAACGTTTTTTTTGAGCTAAAAAAAAATCTTATATTATCAGCAGATTCACCCGAGTCGTTCTTTCTACCTTTTTTTCAAATCTTTAAGCGAGGAAGTTACTATGGCACTTTTCATTACTGACGAATGTACCTACTGCGGAGCTTGTGAACCAGAATGTCCTACCAATGCAATTTCGGCTGGCGACGACGTATATGTCATCGACGCTGCTACTTGCACCGAGTGTGTAGGTTATTCTGATTCGCCAGCCTGTTCTGCAGTCTGCCCCGCAGAAGCTATCGTTCAGGGATAAACTGACAGAATCAATAAAAAAAGCGGGTGGCACCAAAACCATCCGCTTTTTTATTGTCCACGCTGGCAAACAAGAAGATCAAGTACGCAAATCACTTTGGCTATACCTCATAGTCAACGATCCTGCGATCAGTCGTTGCTTCTCCGATAAAGGGCTTCAATGCCTCATGCTCTGGATTTACCTGATATTCTGCAAGAGCTTGCCTGTTGGTAAATTCACTATACAACACGACATCGGCAGAACTCTCGCCTTGGCTCATATCAAATCCAACCTCAATCACAGTCATACCAGGAATTTTTCCGCTCAATGCCATAAGCTTTTTCCTGATAAGGTTACCATTGGTTTCACTGTCATTGCCATGAGCAACATCTTTAAGTTTCCACATTACTATGTGCTTGATCATTTGTTTGCAGAATTAAATTGATTGGGTTCATTCATTTTTCCTTGATTTTCTATGAAAGCGTCGCCTTCTTTTTGTTTTTCTTGACGGTTTTCAATGAAACAAGTTCACCCTTCCTGTACTTGTGATTTGACTTCAGTGCGGCAACCGTCTGTGTTTTCGACCTGTGACCTGGTTTCAGCCTGGCAATCAACTGTCTCTTCACCTTATGGCTCGACTTATGCGCGACAACCACCTGTTTCTTCGCCTTATGGCTCAACTTCAGTGCGGCAACTACCTGTGTTTTTGGCTTGTGACCTGTTTTTACCAGGGATAGTGCTTTATACACCTTTTTTTCTTTGACAACCGGAGGCCAGGAAGGGGCTGAATCTGAAAAAGCCGAATCAAACATATTGGAAGCAATATCCCACCTGTTCCGGGCATTAAGCATTACCAGAAGAATATCCTTGTTATCCTTGATTGCTCTGGCGATAAGACACCCGCCTGCCCTGTTCGTATAACCAGTCTTGATGCCAACAGCATAAGGGTATTTATTGAGAAGTTTATTATGAGTTTTGAGAGCGTAAAGCTTGCCTGTCGCCTGTTCCTTGATCGCCACCATCTCAAGTCGAGCTACCTGATTAAAAACAGGATTTTTAACAGAATATTCGGTAAGGCGCATAAGATCGCCTGCTGTTGAGCTGTTACCATTATAGATTCCTTTATCAAAACCGGCCGGATTGGTAAAGATGGAATTTTTCATTCCGATCACTTTTGCCTTGTAGTTCATTGAGGCAACAAACGCATTCACATTGCCGGAAAGATGTATCGCTATGGCAAAAGCGGCATCGTTGCTCGAACTAACCATCGCTGCTTTGACCAAATCAAGCAACTTGATTCTATCCCCTTCCCGGAATCCTGCTTTTGAAGGTTCAACCAGGGTTGACTCTTTTGTAATCAGCACATTCTGATCAAGCTTGCCGCTTTCAATGGCCATGATACAGGTCAGTATTTTGGTCAGACTTGCCGGAGAAACTGGTCTGTCAACATCCTTGGCCATCAGCAGCGCAGGATTGCCTATCTCCTTGACGATGTAGGAGTCTATGGGAGCATCACCCGTTGTTTGCGCACACAGGGATTGATAAGAGAGCATTAAAGCCGCAAGCAGTGAAAAGTATTTCAGGAGAGAGAGCTTCCAGTGTGGACGGGAGGGCTTTGTCCGTGAACCGGAAATCGCGGATTGCAGGATGTGATTCAGCATCGTTCTGTTGTTTTCAAGCGAGGATAAAACTACTTGTCTCAATAACGCAATATGAAAATACAAACTCAACTCTTGAAGGCATTTTTTTCAAAAAATGTTCATGGTGCTGCCGTATCGAATATCCTTTCCTCCCTCAGCAGTAAACCCATCATAATTTTTTTGAGGGAATGATTCTGACCTCCATGCCTTCGTGCAGACTTTTTTCGGGGGCAAGTGCAATCTTGTCACCTTTTTTAAGCCCATGCAGCACTTCAACAAATGTCATATCACTGGCACCCTGCCGAACAGGCTGTTTTTTCAATCGACCATTATCGATTTTCCAGACGTAGCTCTGACGGTTCTCTTCGAACAGAGAGCTTTTTTTGACAAGAAGGGCATTAGGCCTGATATTGTAGATGATATTGGCAGTTGCGGTCATTCCTGACTGGATATTGAGAGGCAGATGGTCAAGTGCCAAATATATCTTTGACGTCTTTGTCACCCGGTCTGTCTGGGGCACGATACGGGAAACAACCGCAGAATGTCGCTTGTCTGGATATGCATCAAAAGCAACCGTGGCTGTCTGGCCGTTACGGATTCTGGGAATATCAAGCTCGTCAACCTCTACACTGACAATATAGCGCGAGGTATCAACCACCCTGGCGACAAGTGTATTTGCCATGACATAGTCCCCCACTTTGACATTCTGCAACGTCATTATGCCAGAAAAAGGTGAGGTAACCGTCAACTTTTTGAGATCATCCTTACGCATCTTCAACTGGATTGCTTTTTGCTGGAGACGCTCTTCGGACTGGATGCTGTTTTTTTCGGCATCCTCAAGATCCTGGCGTGATACCGCTCCTTCAGTGAAAAGATTCTTCTTTCTTGTTGTGCGCAGCCTGTTGTCTCTCGCAAGAGCCTCCTGTTCAGCGAGAGAAGCTCTTGCTTCACGAAGAGCAAGCAGTGGCTGTGGGCTGTCGAATTGAAGAATTTTCTGACCAGCAGTGACCTGCTGCCCCTCCAGTGCGCCGATATAACTCACCGTGCCTGAACATTCAGCACCAAGATTGGCTACGGCATCGGCTTCAACAAAACCTGTGGCATAAATCGCCTGAATCAGCTCAGCATTGTTTACTTCACCAGCCTCAATATCAACCGAATTGCCTTTCGTCATCAAGAAAAAGAGCGTCGCAATAAAAAGGAGGGCGAGTGCTATGGAATATTTGGGAATAAATTTCTGAAAGGAGTTCATCTTGCTCGTTTATTATGGATTCGACTTGGGGAAGTTACATGTTTTGAACTTTTTATCCATTACAACCTTGGTTTTTCCATAATTTTATCAATATTTGTAAACATTTTTCTTTTCCTGCTCTCTCCTGCGGGCTGTAAGGCATGAAAAACACCTAATCGACACCACACAATGAGCGGTAACCAAGATATCCAAAAAAGCTTTGTTGAAGCGGTAAAGTTTGATGAAAAAGGACTTGTACCAGCAATTGTTCAGGATCAGGAGACGGGAAAGGTGCTGATGATGGCGTGGATGAACCGCGAAAGCCTCCAGATGACGCTCGAAAAAAAAAGAGCCTGTTACTGGAGCCGCAGCCGCAAGGAGCTTTGGCTGAAGGGTGAGTCTTCCGGCAACATGCAGGAGGTTCACGACATTCTGATTGACTGCGATGGCGACACCCTGCTTCTAAAAGTTTCACAGACCGGTGGCGCTTGCCATGTCGGCTACCACTCCTGCTTTTTTCGCAAGGCAACTGAAAATCTCTCCATGGAAATTTGTGATACACTGATGTTTAATCCGGAAGAGGTTTATGGCAAAAAGAGCTGATTCGCCGGTAAGTCCATCAAAAGAGAGTACACAATCCCTCCTTCGGACAAAATCAAGAGGATCAATCAAGTCAATGTTTGACGAGGTTGCCCCGACTTACGATTTTTTAAACCATCTGCTCAGTCTGGGCATCGACAATTACTGGCGGGCAATGGCAACCAGCAAGGCAAAAAAAATTCTGGCGAAAAACCCGGCACCAACAATTCTTGATGTCGCTACCGGTACGGGTGATCTGGGGGCCTCCATGTCAAAAATTGCTGGCGCAACAGTTACCGCTCTTGATCTTTCACCTGAAATGCTTGCCATAGCAAGGAAAAAGTACCCGCAGATAACGTTTATCGAGGGGTATGCTGAAAAACTTCCATTTGGAAATGCCAGTTTTGATGTGGTCAGCGCAGGCTTTGGCGTGAGGAATTTTGAAAATCTTGATGCCGGAATGCGCGAGTTCCACCGTGTCCTGAAATCAGACGGCCATGCACTTATTATCGAACCAATGATTCCGCGAAATAGTGTGATGAGAAAACTTTACCTGGTATACTTCAAAAAAGTATTGCCGAAAATCGCCGGACTTTTCTGCAAATCCTCCTTTGCCTACGATTACCTGCCCAACTCTGTCGAACAGTTTCCGCAAGGCAAGCCATTTATCGCTATTCTGAAAAAGAGCGGATTCAAGAGTGCTGAATATTTCCCGATGACTTTTGAGACCTCAATTCTTTACGTTGCAAAAAAATAGAAATCAGGAAAAGTTGCCTAAAGCATCTTGTCAAACTCGTCCTCTGAAACCACCCTCACCCCGAGCTTCCGCGCTTTGTCGAGCTTGCTGCCAGGATCATGACCGGCAACGACAAGGCCGGTTTTTTTACTGACTGAGTTTACCACCCTTCCACCTCGCTCTACCACCAGTTCAGAGGCCTGCTGGCGGTCATAGCGGTCAAGGCCTCCCGTGAAGAGTACCGTAAGCCCCTCAAAATTGCGATTGACCTGTATTGTGGATTCCGATGCAGAGAGTTGCAACCCCGCAGCACGCAGTTTTTCAAGAAAATAGGACGCTGTGGGTTTAGCAAAATAGTCGCAGATGCTGCGGGCAACCACCGGTCCAATGTCAGGAACGGTTGAAAGCTCCTCCTCACTGGCTTGCATCAGCGCTTCAAGCGAAGGATAGGCTTGCGACAGCTCGCGAGCAGTTGCACGCCCGACATGGCGGATACCGAGGGCATAGAGCAACCGCTCATAGCTTTTGGCCCGGCTCTCGTCAAGGGCATGTACAAGATTCTGCGCTGATTTGCGCCCCATCCGCTCCAGGTTTTCGACCAACGGCTCCTGCAGGAAATAGAGGTCACCAACATCTTTCACCAGCTTGATGGAAACAAGCTGATCGACCAGTGCTTTGCCGAGGTTCCTGATATCCATGGCATTGCGTGAGGCAAAGTGCAGCACTCTTCCCCTGATCTGTGCCGGACACTCCTCTTCGCTGGGGCAGTAATAACTCACTTCACCTTCCGACTTTTTGAGAAGCGTACCACACGCGGGGCAGTTCAATGGAATAACAATCGGCTGAACATCCGATGGCCTCTCATCAAGCACAACACTGATCACCTTGGGAATCACTTCGCCTGACTTCTCAATGATGACCCGATCGTGAATCATAATGCCAAGACGCTCTATTTCGTCGAAATTATGGAGGGTAGATCGGGAGACCGTGGAACCGGCAAGCAGCACCGGCTCAAGCTCTGCAACGGGAGTAATGGTACCAAGTCGTCCAACCTGAAAAACCACAGCGTTCAGCACCGTTCTTGCCTGCTGCGCTGGATACTTATAGGCTATTGCCCAGCGGGGGCTTTTTGACGTTGCACCAAGTTTTTCCCGGATGGCCACAGCATTCAGTTTCAGTACAACTCCATCAGTCTCATAAGGAAGTTCCCACCGTTTTTCAGACCATTCAGCTATAAAATCATTGATATCATGCAGTTCACGGCATAACCGGTAATGGTTTCCTGTAGAAAAACCAAGCTTTTCGAGGAGTTTGAGGCGGCGGAAGTGGGTGGTTGATTCATCGCTGATGCCTTTGAGATAGTAGGCAACAAAGCTCATCCGCCGGCGGGCAACCTCGGCTGAATCCTGCATCTTGAGTGTGCCAGCCGTAGCATTTCGTGGATTGGCAAAGCGCTCCTCCTCTGGACGGCTTTCGTTAATCTGCTCAAAATCATCCTTGCGCATAAAGACTTCACCGCGCACCTCAATTTCTCCATCAGCGCCACCAATCAGTTTCAGGGGTACCGTCGGGATGGTCCTGATATTGACTGTAATATCGTCTCCTTGTACACCATCTCCCCTGGTAGCCCCCTGAACCAGCAGCCCGTCGCGGTAGAGCAGGCTTATCGCCACCCCGTCAAACTTCAGCTCGGCCACCATCTCCTGCTCCTCCACCCCTTCGAGGGCAAGAAGCTTCTTTACCCGATTGTAAAACTCCTCCATCTCGCCCAAAGAGTAGGTGTTGGAGAGGCTCAGCATTGGTTCGCGATGGATTACCGTCAAAAACTCTTTTGTAATAGTTCCGCCTACCCGCTGAGAAGGGCTGTCGGGTGTCACAAGGTCAGGAAACTGCTTTTCAAGTTCGACAAGTTGTTCGAGCAGCTTGTCGAACTCAAAATCGGAGAATTCAGGTTTGGCCTCAACATAGTAGAGACAGTTATGACGCTCAATCTCCTGGCGAAGCTGCGCTATCTTCTCTTCGGCATGAATAATGTCGATCATCACAGAATAAAAGTTATCTGACCGGTGAAAACGCCCATCCGGCAATATTTTTGAAAAAGCCGAGCGCGCCCTCTATTCCGAGTTTCTCCCAGGTTGCCATCAGCACCTTCGGGTAGCGCCATCCAATACGCAGCATCACAACAGCGAGCTCCTCAATCTTCATCTCATCACGAAACATCGCTTGACGGTAGTGCTGGGGAAGTTCATCAAGAACAATCATCACCTCATTCATCAGATCGTTGACAAAATTTGGCTCATCGGTAGCCGAATTAAAGCACATGTATTTCATGAGATTGGCCATTGATGCCACATTGGGCTCGTAGGCGCTGATCTTTTCGAGATGCTTTTTTGAAAGGTTATTGTCGCTGATTGCCCGGTCAAGATCAGCCGTAAGGTGGTGAAGGTTGCGAACCAACGACCCAAAACCGCAGAAGGTGAGAGGAGAAGAAAGTGATGCAGCATCGCCAAAGAGAATGATATGGTCGGCGGCAATTTCCCTTGTACGATCGAAGCCGTCATGGCAATAGGCAGGAATAATGCCGTAAACAGGACGGTGAATAACAAAATCAACTCCAGGCTTTTTATACTCAGAGAGCGTTTTGAAGTAGGTCTCGAAAAGCCCGAGTAACGATTTGTCGTTCGGAGAATCCGCTTCATCATAAAAGAAAAGGTAGGTGATATACTTTCTTCCTTCAGCAGGAAATCCTTCCCAGATAAGCTGTCGCCCTTTTCCAAAACCAGTTTCCGCAGGGCCGGTGGTTGCAAGAATTTCACCGGTATCGAAATCGACATCTTCAAATCCGCTTGCAATGGTGCCGACTGTCGGACAGACATGGGTTTGGGGAACTCCGTCATTAAGCTCTATGGCAATGGGAGAGAGTATCCCCATAACATCCACCAGCACTTTGGCCCTGTAATAGAGGGCATTTCCCTGACGATCTTCAACCTGGACAACAATATGGTCATCGAACTGATAACAGCAGATAAAGGTGCACCATGCAATGATGTCATTTCCCGAAGCTGCCAGCACCTTCTCTTTCGCAAGGCCAAGAAGCTTGTCGGTATCAACAGCACAATCAAGCACGTTTTCTATAACCAGCCTCTTCTGCTGCCCGTCAGGCTTGTAAAATTCAACCCACCCGGTTTTGTACTGACGGAGAATGATTGAATCAATATCGCTTTCGGTAAAAAGGCCGATAGCCGAAAGATTGAGTAATTCTTGCCGGGAAATATTCCAGTCCCTGGTTGATTTTGCCGGGGTCTGGCGGTCAAAAATCATCACTTTCCGGCTATACTTCCCCACCATCACTGCTGCATGAAGCAGACTGAGTGTTCCGCCCGCATAGATCAAATCATACTCGCCGATGATGACTGCATCTTTGGGAAGTTTTCCGGATGGCAAAATAACAGGCTGGAGAGGCTGCTTCAGCCGATTCCAGTAACTGTCGAGTTCGGTAATACGGTTCAAATGCAACTCACCATCCTCAAGCGATGAAAAAGCGCTGTAAAGATTGGGGTGCGTCAGTTTGATGCTGTCGAATAACAAGGTCATAGAAGTAAAAATAGTTCCGAATCAAATAACCGGTTCAGCCTTTTGCAGCAACGGTCGATCGCTCTCCACCTTTCCATCAACAAGATGAATTCTCCGTCCGGCTCGATTGGCAAACTCTTCATCATGAGTGACGACAATAATCGTCTGATTAATCTCCCTGTTCAGTCGGCTAAAAAGCTGATAGACATTGTTTGCTGAACGTGAATCAAGGTTGCCGGTCGGTTCATCGCCAAGCAACACCTTCGGTTCGTTGGCGAGAGCACGCGCAATAGCAACCCGTTGCTGCTGTCCCCCCGATAACTGACTTGGCTTGTTGGTGTACTTGTTTTGCATATCAACCAGGTCGAGCAACTTCACCGCCCGTTCCCTGATCTCTTTACGGGAACGCAGGCCGTTGATCATCATCGGCATACTGACATTTTCGACAGCGTTAAATTCGGGCAGCAAAAAGTGAAACTGATAGATGAACCCGATTTTTTCATTCCTGATCCGGTTCATCTCCTTCTCGCTTTTTTCAGAAATTTCATCTCCGTCAAGCCATACCTTGCCAGAAGTTGGCTTGTCAAGCCCTCCCATAAGGTAGAGTAGCGTAGACTTGCCGGATCCTGACGGGCCGGTAATGGCAACAAACTCTCCCGCCTTTACCTCAAGGGAAAGATTTGGAATAATGGTTTGCCGGATAGCCTTGGAGAGCCCAAGCTCCTTGCGGATATTTTCAAGCCTGAGAATAGTTTCAGCCATCAGTTACTACACCTCTTTGTTCTGGATTGCCGGTAGTGCCTCTGCTCCGATTAATCCAGCCGGGGCTTGAGACCCCTGATATCGTGGCAGGAAACAACACCGAGGAGATGATCACTGTCATCAGTTATCGGGATTGCACGGAAGGAGTAGCGAAAAAACATGTCAACAGCATCATGAAGCGAATCGTCCGGGTTGAGAGTAATAAGGTTGTCAGTCATAATGTCTCCAAGTGTATGATCCGGCCCGGCAGCAATCAACTCCCTGATATCGACCACTCCCTGAAGAATATTGTCGGCATCCACGACATAAACGTACATGATCACATCCATGTCACCGGCCACTTCCCGAAAATTATCGATCACCTCCTTGACCATCGTCCCAGCCGGACGCATGATCACCTGCTGCGTTGAATAGAGCATGATGTTTTCATCATTCTGATCGATGATCTGCTGTACCCTCTGTTTGTTTTCGCTATCGACGTACTCGATAATCTCATCAGCTTCGGAGGCCGGGAGTGCCGAAAGAATACCGGCAACCTGGGCCGGACTCATGTCGTTAATCAAGCCTGCAGCTTTCTCTTTTTGCATTGACCGGATCAGTTCACGCAGCACCCTTGGCTCTACCTCTTCGAGAGTATCCGAGGCCAATTCCGGCTCGAGTTCGTTAAAAACCGCTATACGCTGATTGCCTTCCAGCTCTTCAAGAATATCGGCCAAATCCACCGGGTGGATATCGTTGATGTTTTCCTTCAGTACGTTGAGCTTGACATTCCCCTCAAAACTCCCGATAGTTTCAGGCAACGGCTGTACATAGAGCCAGGAGATACTGGAGTCCTCTTTATGGCGAGCAAGGTAGTTAGCCAGCTTTTTGAAGCCCATACGGCGCAAAATCCGAAAGCGGTTGAAGTCCACTTCACTGACAAACAGCCTCTCGTTCTGGAATAACAGTTTTACATCGTAAACCACTTCGACCTCATGATCGTCCATGTCAAGAATTTTCTTGTCGAGAATATAGTCTTTGAGGAAGATGTGATTGTCGAGCGGATTAAGCTCGTACCCTTCTGTTGTGGTAATCTCCGAAACAATCTCGGTATTTGAAATCAGGGTTACTTTATCCCAGGGAATCAGGAGACGGGAGTCGCCATAAGGTCGATGGACAAGCAAATGGGTCACTTCAGGAATTTTACCCGCATTCTCCTGTATAACAAGATCTTTAAGCTTGCCGACGGAGTTTGATTTCAGGTAGACGCGGCGCCCGAGAAGCTCGCTCAGAAAAAATTCACGATCCAGTACTGTAACCATTGGTGTTTTCGTTTTATACAACCTTGAGGACAGTGATAAATTTGTAGATCATCAACACCACGAGCAGAAAGAGATAAACACGGAGCACCGCCAGAGATATTTTTACACCTCGCGACATTTCGACAGTCGGCTTGGCATAGCGCTGGTTAATTTCACGTATTTTGCTGAAAAACTGGTTGATCGTCCTCATGGCCTGATACCCTCAATTACTGGAAAAGGTTGGGAAAAAGAGCACTGACGCCGTACATCGTTGAGAGTATGATGATTGACACAACAATAGTGGTGCTGACAATGTTCTGCAATGGAGTGTTGGCATACTCCCCCATCGTCTTTTTATCGTTGAGCAGCAAAATCAGAAATACAAGAGCTGCAGGCAGAAGCGTTACAGCAATAACCTGGACGAAGAGAGTGATGAGCACCAGTGGGGCACCCGGTATCAAGGGAACAACACCCGCGGTCGCAAGAGTAAAGAAAAAGGAGATATAAAACCAGGGAGCCTCTTTCACCTTGGTGTTGAGTGAATGTGCCCAGCCGAAGATCTCTCCGAACGCCCATGAACTTGCAAGCGATATGCAGATTGCTCCGAGCAGACCAGCATCAAACAGGCCTATAGCCATGAAAGCACCAACATACTGGTTCGTTTTCATCAGCAGTTTGGCGGCGGTGGCAGCATCATCAATCGGCACCCCGTTAAGAAGTGTTCCAGTAACGATCACAATAAAAACTGCTATGGCAACGGTGATGATTGAACCAATAAAGGTGTCAATCTTGCCCATTTTTATATCTTTTTCAAGCAAACCCTTGTCAACAACTGAGCTTTGCTGAAAAAAGAGCATCCACGGCGCAATGGTTGTGCCGATATTGGCCATAAGCAGAAAGAAAAGCTCATTGGTGAGACCTCCGGGAAGATTGGGAATCAATCCCTGACCGACGATATCAGAAATGGATGGATTGACCATGAAGGCCGCCGGAATATAGATAAGGTTTAGCAGGCAAAATCCAAGAGCTATCTTTTCCCAGGTCCAATAACGCCCGTTCAGCACAAGGATGCTCATGAGCAGCACAACGATGATAACGGTCAGCCATGCAGGAACGCCGAAAATACTTAAAGCGGCAGTCATTCCAACAAATTCTGTTACCAGTGTCAACCAGTCCACAATCATCAGATCAAGGAGTGAAAACCAACCCCAGAAAGCGCCAAAACTTTCAAAAATGGCCTCAGCATGTCCCCGTTTTGTCACTGCTCCCAACCTCACGGTCATCTCCTGGACATAATAGGCTACAGGAATAAGCAAAAGCAGAAACCATATCAGGTGATAGCCATATTTAGCTCCTGTAGCGGCATAGGTGGTAATGCCGCCAGCATCGTTGTCGGCAATCATCACCACGAGACCGGGACCTGCAATAACAAGGTAAAGCCGAATTGCTTTCCAGACTTTTTTGAACCGGTAGTAGAGAACGGAAAAAAAATCCATATCCATCAAGTTGGACGTTGACAAAACCCGGCTTTATGATTGAAGAGGAGGAGAGGCAGTTCGACTATGTATATAATAATGCTTGGGGGCCCGTCAATCTGGCATCAATTTACAACTCTTTGTCCACTTTACAAAGTCTGCATTTTCAGGAGCAAAAGGAAGTTTGGCCTCACACTCCTCTTCTTTTCATTTCCCAAAAACATTTCGCAGTAGCACGAATATCATGAGCTGCATTGTGCATTTCTTCAAATCCTGTGCCAAATAACTTTTGATGCAGCTCAGACAATTTTGGCCATTTGTTGCCATAAGGCCCCCTGATAGCACAAAAATCAGTACTGCTTTGCATGGTGCATATTCTTTTTTTGGATGGTAGCGGGTTTGTCATTCCAGCCCTTATCAACTCACTGCCTATAATATTTTCGTCAAAACTTATATTGTGGGCAACAAGCAGCTCTGCCTTGTCTGTGAGTTCCAGAAACAATTGAAGCACCTCCGATAAAAGCAACCCTTCAGCATTCGCCCTTTCTGTTGATATTCCATGTATTTTTGCCGCATCTGATGGAATCAAAAAACCTTCCGGCTTGATGATGTAGTCGCCGGAAGAAAGAATATTGCCGTCGCAATCGTAGTATAAAAATGCCAACTGTACCAGCCGTGGCCAGTTAACAACATCGGTCACCGGCGCTCGCCAATTGCGCGGCAACCCGGTTGTTTCGGTATCAAAAAAGAGATACATGGATTGTATTGATAGAACTACTGAAAAATTGGGTTCACAAGATCAGAATGGGCAACCATCATTGGAGATAATGCTCTCCCGATCGCTCTCAAAGACCGGTGGTGAGAAGGATTCAGACTCATGGGAATAAGCAGAAGAATCCGACTGTTTATCCCCCTCAACCTTCCACCCCTTTACATCGGTGTACCATTTTCCATTGAACTCCCTGCTCTCAATATCAAAGGATATGGTGAGTTTTGAGCCAATTTTCAGCAGATTTCTGTCATATTTCTCTCCCCACAAGGAGATACAGACTTTCTTCGGGTACTGCCCGTCAGTTTCAACAATGATATCCTGTTTTTTCCAGGTTCCATTTTTGCCGTTTCCTGTCTGTTCAGGAAGAATCGCCGCAAGCTTTGCTGTGAGTTGCATATAGAGTTTTATTGTTTTAAAGTAATTTCCCGCCAAAGATTGATTTTAACATAATAGACTGAAATGCCATAGACAAAACCTGCAAGCGAGAGTAAAAGATTGTTTTGCAGAAAAAATGCAAGCAGAATAGCTGTGGATGAAAGGAGAAGCACCGTCAGTTGTATAAAGGCCCGACTCATAACAGCTTTGCCGAGCAAGGCGGAGAGTGCTTGATGGCTTTTGAGTGTGTCCAGTGAGTTTGAATGCGTGATTGATGGTATGACAATATAGATCATCCCGATAAAGGAGAAGGTTATCCATCCGAGGAGCGCAGCATGGGTATGGGAGTGATAAATCCACATTCTGTTAATACTCAAGGGGGGGATTGTGCCGAAATGAACTCCCTTGAGAAAAAAGATATTCATGATACCGTAAGCGCTGGTCGCAAAAAGAAGTGCAAGGCCGCTCAACAGAAAAGCAAGGGCCGGGTGGGGAAAGTTTTGGTGAAAAAAGTTGTAGAGATAGATGGCAAAACTACCAACGAGAGCCATAACGCCTAACAGCAGCAGATGGCTGATCAGCATCATCCCCAAATAGTGTTCAGCAAGTATAACGATAAGAAAACAGAGGACTCCTCCGACAAAAATATAAAACCAGAGGCTGAAAAGCCGTTTGGCCAGCTCCCGCTTTGACGAGTGGCTCCATGCGTAGGTATAGAGGAAGCCCATCACACTGATACTGAGCGGAAAAGAGGAACCGAGAAAATAGGAGGATTGTGTTACAAAAAAGGGAATAATTTTCTGTTGAGGAAAGGCCTCTTTAAGACCCAGGGTAAAAAGTCCAAGATTGGCTACGAGCAGAAAGAGGACATCAAAAATGTAGTAGCGTACCGAAACCTCTTTCCAGATTTTCGGAATGGAAAGCGTCGTGAAAATCTCCCTGATCGGCCCCATAACCATAATCATGAGGAGTAAACCCGTCAAGGCTTTCAACAGAGGCCACTCAATAGCAACAGCGACGGTAATCATGACAAGGGAGAGCAGAACCGCAAAGATGTAACGCAACTGCTTGAATGGATCAATCTTAAGTTCAGGATAAATTGATGCTGTCAGGTATCGGTTGAGAATAAGTATGGCAAGATTGCCAAACCCGATAAAGAAAAGATAGGGGTGAAGCTTCAAAAGAAAATGGTTGCCCGTTATCGCTCCTGCGGCACCCAAAAAAGAGGCAAGAGCGATAACGGTCACTGAAACAGAGAAAAAGAGCCGAGCAATGGTGCTCAACTTTCCATCAAAACGGCGCAGCTTCATTCAGTTCAGATTTTTTGATTTTTTTAATTCCAGAGCTGCAATCGCAGAGAGCGCAATCAATGAAACATTGAGTGTCAGGGGATTGAACGGCAAGGTAAGCATTATTGGCTCAAACAGGGCAACGAAACAGAGTAACCCTGTCAAGGCTGCCACATTGAGCCAAAACACCCAGCTCCAACGGGTAACAAGGAGGAAAAGTCCAAAAAGAATCTCGGCAACTCCCATCCAGAAAACGGCTTGACAGGCCAATTGGTAGAGTGGAATGATGTGGCCAAGAAGATCAATTTCACCCCTGCTCTGGCATGCTATTTTTGGCACAGCCCCCTGATAGATCCATGAAAAGGCAAGAGCTGAACGGCAAATAAGGAGAGTCGGAGTCTGGTTTGAGAAAAAAAGCATTGGCGGTTACTTGTTTACAGGTATGTCAAAAATTTCTCGCTACGATCGGAACGGTAATCGGAACATTGAAAACTTCTTGCGTGCGTTGTCGAACCAGACGTAAACGACAGGGATAACGAGAAGCGTCAGAAACATTGAACTGAAGAGACCACCAACAAGAGCAACAGAAAGGCCCGATTTCCATTCGGAACCGGAACTCTGCGACAAGGCAATAGGCAGGAGTCCGAAGATCAGGGTGAGCGTGGTCATGAGAATGGGGCGCAGGCGTTCTTTTGCAGATTCAAGAATGGCATCAGAAAGCTCCATACCTTCTTTCCGGAATTTATTGATGAAATCAACCAGAAGAATGGCGTTTTTCCCCACAAGTCCGACAAGCATGATAATACCAAGAATGGTAAATATACTGAGGGATTTGCCGGTAATAGCAAGGGCAAAAAGCGCTCCGATAATGGCGAGCGGAATTGAGAACATCACAACCATTGGCCAGATATAGGAGTCATAAAGTGCAACCATAATGAGATAAACAAAGATAATGGCAACAAGAAAAGAGATCAGGAGGGTTGAATTCGACTCACCCTGCCTCTTCAGATCCGAATCGTACGCATGGGAGACCGTCGAGGGCATCAGACCGTTTTTTTTCATGTTGGCCAGAATACGGTCAATATCCTTTCCGACGGAACCAACAGGGCGCCCGACCACCTGCGCCTTGACCCATACCGCATTGTTGCGATCCTTTCGTTGCAACTGCTTGTATCCTCTATCCTGTTCAAAACTGACAAACTGGCCGAGAGTGGCAAGATTGCCCTGTGGAGTACGTAAAGCGATCTCCGAAAGCGTCGACGTGTCCTGTCGGTAGTACTTGTCGAGCATGACCCTGATATCGAATTCATCACCCCCATCGCGGTATTTTCCGGCTTCGTCTCCAGCATAAGCGGTACGGAGGGCAGCTCCCACATCGGCAATGGAGAGGCCAAAAGAGGCCATTTTATCACGATCGACCACAATGCGTACCTCCGGACTTCCAACCCCGGAGGTAAGCTTGACATCGGCTGTTCCCGGAATGGATTTTACACTGTCACGCAACGTCTCTGCCACTTTCGAAACCTGACTTCTCTGCGGGCCACTCAGGATAACAACAACAGGAGTTTCATTGGCAGTTCCAAATATACCGATAGGATTGATGCTTGCCTTGAGACCGACAATATCCTTCAGATTAATACGGACGGCCTGCATGATGGCATCAGTCGATCGTATCCGCTCCTCCTTGGGAGTAAGTCTCACATTTATTTCAGCAATGTTGTCCGCACTCTGGTTAAAAAATCCCTCGCTCGAAGCGCCAACATTAACCATCACCTTTTTTACCTCAGCCATGGCGGTAAGGCGGCGCTCAACACTTCTGGTCAGTCGATTGGTCTCTTCAAGAGGAGTGCCGGGTTCCAGTTCCAGCTTCACAGAAAACTCGCCTCGATCAGAGACCGAAATAAACTCGCCTCCGATAAAGCCAAAAAATGGAAGAAGAAAAGAGAACAGCAACAAAAGCATTGCACTGAAAAAAACCTTGCGGGGATTACGCAAGCTCCACTGAAGAAGATCAAGATAGCCTTGGCGAAGACGAAGAAAGTTGCGTTCAAAACCAATAGCAAACTTTTCCACAACATTCTTGCCGGTAAACTTTTCAACTTTTGAAAAGCGTGACGCAAGCAGTGGCGTCAGGGTAAAGGAGACAAAAAGACTGACCAGGGTAGAGATCACCATAACAACGGAAAACTCGCGCAGGATATTGCCCACTATTCCACTGACCAGTGAGATCGGCAAAAAGACAACCACATCGACAAGTGTTATGGAGAGCGCCGTAAAGCCAATCTCGTTTCTTCCATTGAGGGCAGCCTGGCGTGGCTCTTCTCCACGTTCAAGGTGGCGATAGATATTTTCAAGCACCACTATGGAGTCGTCCACAAGAACACCAACTACCAGCGAAAGCGAAAGAAGTGTCATGAGGTTCAGTGAAAACCCGAACAGATACATACCGATAAAGGTCGTCACAAGGGAGGTCGGTATGGAGACAAGCACAATAAGCGAATTTCGCAGACTGTGCAGGAAGAGCATCATCACAATTGCGACCAGTCCAACAGCAAGCAGAAGGTCGTGCTGAACGGCCGTAACAGCATCGAGGGTAAAGGTCGAAGCATCCTGGGCAATATCAAAGCGGAGATGCCGGGCACTGTAGAGCTTTTCAAGCTTTGAGAGTGAGGCCCTTGTCAGTCGACTCACGTCAACCGTATTGGCATCGCTCTGCTTCATAACCATAATCCCTACAGCGCTTCGGCCATTGAGCCTTGTGAGTGTTGTAACCTCTTTAAAGCCATCCTCCACCTCTGCAACATCACGAAGAGCAACATTCCCGGAAGTAGTGGATCGCAAAACAAGGTTTTTCAGCTCGTCAAGGGTTGTGAACTTTCCGGCAAGCCTGACAACAAACTGCCTGTCGCGGTCATCAATTTTTCCTGTTGGAAAGTCAAGATTGGCTTTACCAACCTCTTTGAGTACATCAGGCACCGTAAGAGCATAACTCTGAAGCTTTGCAAGATCAATATTGACCCTGATTTCGCGCTCACGACCTCCACTCAGATAGACCTGCCCCACCCCGTCAACGCTCGAAAGCAGGGGCTTGATGTTGTTCTTCAGCATCTGGTAAAAATCCGCATCCGGCAGTGAAGATGTGGCCCCGATACGGAGTACAGGTACCTCATCAAGCGCAAAACGGGTGATAACCGGTGCCTTTGCTTCATTTGGAAAGCGGTCGCGCACTTCGTTGATTTTGCGCTGCGCATCCTGCAGCGCCTTTTCGATATTGGCGGAATTGGAAAACTCAATAGCCACAACCGAAAGCCCTTCGGTTGATGTTGAGGTGATGGATACAATTTTTTCAATCGCCGAAACAGCTTCCTCAACCGGCTTGGTCAGCGATGTCTCAACCTCGCTTGGCGAAGCGCCCGGATAGAGAATGGAGACAGAAACAACCGGAGGTGTCATTTTGGGCAGCAGTTCATACTGCAACTGTTGGTAACTGAAGAGACCGAGAATGCCCAGTACGGTAAACAACACAACAATAAGCGTTGGCCGTTTTATGGAGAGCTCAGTAAGGGTCATGGCGCTGAGGGGCTCTTCTTCTGGTCAATAACGAGCACACTGGCACCGTCATGAAGCTCATTCTGACCACTGATCACGACAGTGTCGCCCGGGGCAACTCCGCCGATAACCTCAAGGCTTTTATGGAGTTCCCTGCCAGCAATAAATGGTGTCAAAAAAGCCTTGCCTCTGCGAACAACAAAAAGTTCGGGTTTTCTGATTCCTGACACAAGCGCAATACGAGGTACCAGAACAGCTTGCCGCTCACCCTTGCCCAGTGAAAGCACTCTTGCGAACATCCCTGACCTGAAACTCGCTTTATCGGGATTATGCAAAATCACATCGACCCTGTAGGTATGATCACGCCCCGACTTTTCGCTTACCGAACTGACCTTGCCTGAAAAACTCTCACCCGGAAAGAGATCGCTGGTAACACTCAGGAGGGTTCCCTCCACAAACTTCATAATCTCTCTCTCAGGAACAAAGATGATTATCTTGACCCTGGTCAAATCGGCGATGTGCGCAACCTTCATCCCCTCGTGAACCAGTTCCCCCAGCTCAACAAATCGTGCTGTTATAACTCCTGAAAAAGGAGATTTTACCCTTGCATCGCTGTTTTTTCGACTGGCGGCAACAAAGTCTGCACCTGCCTCATCGGACTGCAACTGTACAGTTTCATAGGCTGAAAGTGGTATGGCCCCTTCGTTGTAGAGGTTTCTGTAACGCTCCAGATCCCGCTTTTTCTGGCCATAGTAGGCCTCAGCCTTTTTTTGACGGATACTGGCAAGCTCATTATCAAGGAGAAACAACAGATCTCCCCTCTTTTTATGCTCTCCCGGTTCAGCCGAAACCCTGCGAACCTGCCCTGCAGACTCCGAAAAGATATCAGCCTCCCTGAAAGCCTCGACTGTGCCCGTTGTGCTGAAACTATCTCGAACAACCGCCCTGGAGACTTGAGCAACGGAAACTGGAATGCTGTCAAACGTTCTTGTTATTATTGCTTTTGGAGCTTTAGTCGACTCTTGACGCTGTGCCAGCCAAAAAAGCCCCAAAAGAAGCGCCATCAAAAGCGACACGGAGAGATTCTTCTGTTTTTTTATCCATCCAGCCATAATCTTTATTCTCGTCAACAAAAATTACTGGCAATAGAGCAGGAGATATCCGCCGAAGCCTTGACATGTTCAATAATCGAAAGGATACCGGTAAGATTAATAATGTTCTGGTCGTTCACCGATGCCTTGATCTTTGCGACGGCTGTATCATAAAGTCCCTGGATCTCATTCATCATGACAAGAGTTTCACTGGCATGTTTTGAGTTGCCGCTCACAAAAGCCTCTACCGATTTCTTGATCATTTCAGCCGTGATATCGCCCATCGGCTTCAGTCCATACTCGTCCTTGTGCAAATCCTGTGTATTGGCAAACTTCACATACTCCGCCTTATCGGCAATATTGAGCGCCAACTGGGCCAGTCTCTCAAGATCCTTGAGAATCATTCGGGCATACTTAATGGCCTTGAGATCTTCTTGTCCGAGATTCTGGAAGGATGCGTAGGCAAGGGTAAGATATTCGACCTCAAACTTCCCTTTTCGGATATAGGCCTCATCAAACTTGAAAGCCGAAGAGGCAAGCTCCGCATTCCCCTTTGTTGATGCCCGAATGCTCAGCATCAGGTTATTTTCTACATTTGAGGAGAGTTTTGTGAGTTTCTGCTTGAGTGACTCAAGCTGCACATAGACTGTGCCCTGGGGTTTCATGGAAAGCGAGAACTTTAGGGGATCAATCTTGATTGTAAAGGCTTGCGGGGTTTCTGTTGATTTGGGTGTTTCGCCAAAAAATTTTCCTAACAAATTAGCCATAGGGTTCAGGCACCATGCTTATGTTTAAAAAATACAAAGTGCTTTTAATTTAGCAGAGAAGCAAGGTTAAATGCAAGAAAAAAAACAAAACCCCTTCCCACTATTCCCGCACTCCGTTGTACGGTCACTCGTTAAGCGAATCGATAAGCTTTTCATAAAAACCTCTTCTGTGACGAACAATTTCTCCAGTCACCAGATAGATAACCTCGTAAGCTACCCGTGATGCATGGTCGGCCATACGCTCAATATATCTTGAAATGCTCAGGGCGGCGACGAGCTGGTCAACATCCGAATCCGGACTTTTCATTAACGTCGTCACCTTTTTAAAAACAGAACGGTGCATCACATCAATCTCTTCATCAAGGGCACAAACCCGATCAGCGAGCATACGGTCTTTGGTGATAAAGGCCTCAATCGACCTCTTCACCATCTCTCCAGCACGCATACCCATCTCCTCAAATGCAAACGATGAGAGCATCTCCGGACTGATTTCGGGCATCCGGTCAATAATATGAACCGCCAGATCACCGATACGTTCGAGATCATCATTAATTTTTATGATGGTGATAATGGTACGAAGATCCCCTGCTACAGGCTGCTGCAAGGCGAGAAATGCCAGACATCGCTCTTCAAGGTTGACCTCAGCCACATCAATTTCCTGATCGACAATCCTGATACTGCGGGCACCCTGCTCATCCTGATATTTAACAGCATGGAGAGCATTAAAGAGATTCTCAACGACTTTATCGGAGATTTGTACAAGGACTTGAGAGAGTTCTTTGATAAGTTCATGAACCGGGCGTGATGACATAAGAGTACTGTGGTTTTGTTAGCTGAATCTTCCGGTGATATAATCTTCGGTCATAGGGTCTTTTGGATTGGTAAAAAGCTGCGCCGTGGGCGCATGTTCAACAAGAACCCCCTCATAAAAAAACATGGTGGAGTCTGACACTCTTGATGCCTGCTGCATGTTGTGCGTAACAATCATTATGGTATAACTTCCGCGAAGCTCCTGGATGAGATCCTCAATTTTGGCTGTTGCTTTGGGATCAAGAGCGGAGGTAGGCTCGTCAAGCAAAAGCACCTCTGGCTCAACGGCAAGGGTACGGGCGACACAGAGCCTCTGCTGCTGGCCTCCGCTCAACCCAAGGGCATTCTTGTCGAGACGATCAGAAACCTCATCCCATATTGCGGCTTTTCTGAGGCTGCGCTCTACAATCTCCATGAGCTTCTTCTTGTCATTCACACCGTGCAGACGCGGCCCGTAGGCAATATTGTCGAAAATGGACTTTGGAAATGGGTTCGGTTTCTGGAATACCATCCCTACCTTTTTGCGGAGCAGCACCTCATCGGTCAATTTTCCATAAATGTCATCGCCGTCAAAAAGGAGGGCACCGGTGGTGTGACAGCTTGGAATAAGGTCGTTCATCCGGTTGATGGCACGTAAAAAGGTGCTCTTGCCACAGCCGCTGGGGCCGATAATTGCAGTAACATACTTTGAAAGAATATCAGCATTAATCTTCTTGACAGCCTGAAATTCTCCGTAATAGATTGAAAAATCCTTGGCCACAATATGAGCGGCTCCACCCCCCGAGATTACTTTTCGTTCAGGAGGCAAATAGATATCGCGTGTTTTTTTTGCTGGCACACTCTCTGAAGTTTTCGTCGCATCGGTGGTCATGAACATTTTAGCCTTTTAATTTTTTGGAAATACGAGCCCGGAGAACAATCGCCGATAAATTCAACAGCAGAACGATACTGACAAGAGCGAGCACCATGCCGTACTGCACATGGCGGATTTGAGCGGCCGCTTCATGTTCACTGGCAAGATTATAGATGTTCCACGAAAGAGCAGGTGTAGGCGATGATAAAACATCGGCAAGACCTATTGCAGAGCCGACACTGACCGCTGCTGTAAAGATAATTGGAGCTGTTTCGCCTGCCGCCCTGCCAAGACTGATCACCCCGCCAGTAAGAATGCCGGGAAGCGCCGCAGGCAGAATAACCGTGGCAATAGTGTTCCATTTCGTAGAACCAAGACTCAGCGATGCCTCCCGGTAGGTTTTTGGAACCGCAAGGATTGCCTCCTCAGCCGCACGAATAATAGTTGGCAGAATCATTATGGCCAGCGTCAGCGCACCGGCAATCACACTTTTGGAGGGAGATACCTTGAGTGTATTGATAAAAAAAGCGAGACCGAACATACCGAAAACAATACTCGGCACACCGGCAAGGGTGCTGTTGGCGCTGCGCAACATACTGTTCAAAAAGCCCGGCTTGGCATATTCGGTAAAATAGACCGCAGCCACAACCCCAAGTGGAAAGGCAAAGAGCATGGCACCCATGGCAAGGAAAAAGGTTCCCTGAATTTCCGGCCATATTCCGCCAAAAAAATGGGAATCCACAGAGCTGTCCGTAATAAATCCCCAATAAACAGTAAACTCAGGCAAAAGCATCTTTTCAACATTATGGCTGAGATAGGGGAAAAGCGGGGCGAGAGAGGTGCCCTCAAAGCTTTTGGCACGGCTCACAAAATACTCCCTGGACATAACTTCAGTATTTGAGTTATCCCATTTTGATTCATAGAGGAGATCATGCAATTTTTCCTCTGCTTTCTCCCAGCGGGTTTGACCGTATTTGAACCTCGTAAGCATCGGCATCTGATCGCCCGGAAGAGGGCCAAGCAATGCCTGCAAAGCTGTTCGTACCTGCGAATATTTCCCCTTGTATTGCGTCTTTTTTTCGGGTGCCATCGTCTCAAGCTCCGCCTCAAAACCGGTAAGCATGTCGTAAACCTTTGCCCGATAACGCTCTGAGGAGGCAACTTCACTGTCAAGATTTTCGCTGTTGCCCCTCTTGAATTCATCGCGCAACAACTTGCGGTGCTCGATTGTACCGGTAAAAAATACAGCACCGATACCATTGGAAACAATTGGGACAACAACAATCATAAGGGCGATAGCCATGACAATGATTGAGCCGATACCAACAGCGGTAAACGAACGATCAAGTATTTTCCGGGTCCCGATATTCATACATAAATGATTAAATGAGAAACAATTACTGTCCGGAAAGAATTTTTCGCTGGCGAATGACAATTCTCTCACTCACAAGATTGCTTATAAAGCTGATAAGAAGGAGAAGAAGACCCATGGCAAAGAGAACATGAAAACGGGCGGATCCAGTTACCTGGTCGGCTTCGCCCATATCTCCGGCAATTGTTGCTGTCAGTGTCCGAATCGCTTCGAGGTAGTTAAACCACGGCTCGGGAATGTGAGAGGAGTTGCCCGATGCCATCCAGACCACCATTGTTTCACCAAGTGCACGCATAATGCCCAGAATGACCGCAGCAAGAATGCCGCTGCTTGCTGCCGGAAGAACTGTTTTAATTATGGTCTCTGCCCTTGTAGCCCCGAGAGCGTAACTCCCTTCACGAAGGTCACGCCCGACAGCCTGAAGCGCATCTTCGGAGACACTGACAATAGTAGGCAGTGCCATGAAACTCAGAATGATCGAAACATTCAGTGCATTGGTGCCAGTCAGAATCTGGACACCATAGAGAACTGTTCCAACCTTGTACAAGAGTAAAACCGAAAACAGGCCAAAAACAATCAAGAGCAGTATATGCAGTTGCTGACGACGCTTCTCATCCTTGATCGCGGCAGTCAAAAGATCAGAAACAACAATAACGGCCAGAAGCAAAAATGGGGAGACGAGAATCCACCACGCCCACATCAGCATTGGGCCACCTTTATCCTGCATGAGCGGAGCCAGAACAACAAGAGCAAAAAAACCAAATGCGACAGACGGTATTGCTGCAAGCATTTCAATGATTGGCTTGGCGTACTGCCGAATCGAAAAAGGAAGGATGTCACTCAGGCATATTGCGGCCGCAACTCCCATCGGCACGGCAATCATGGCTGATCCGATTGTCACCATCAGGCTGCCGTACATAATGGCAAGAGCGCCGAATTGACCTGGGTCATCCGCAGGATACCAGTTCGAACTGGTAAAAAATTCGGTAAACCCGCGAATCTGGAAAAAAGGGATAGCATCGCGTGCCACGAAATAGAAAATAAAGAGGACAATAACGGCCACAAATGAGGCTATCGCAAAAAGAACAGACTCTCCCGCTCTTTTTACCACATTCTGGATAGTGCGTTTACGGGCACTTACCACAAAAGCATTTGTGCGGTTAGACTCCACTTTCTCTTCAGCCATATTTTTGATTTTTATCTTTGACCAATTGTCCAATACCAGACATTTCTCTTGTCTCTGATTATGGAGCCCAATTTATAGGCTTTCACCATAGAAAACAAAGGTGCTTCTGTTACAACTGTGAAACTTATGCCGAAGAAACATTAATAAGCTCACTCTTTCCGGGCAATCGTTATTCGCTTAAAGAGGCGCAGCCTGTACAGTTTCTTTTGGTATCTGTTGATTTATTTTATTAAACTTGACGAAGGTTTTGATATTGTAAGGAATTTATTTTGACTAAACGTATTTTTTTCCACGACCATAAAATAATAACATCCATGGCAAACGAAGCAAACAATGATCTTTCAGGGGCCGTCAGCAACCTTATTAATACCGCTGGCCAACTTATCAAGCAGGAGATTGATCTCTTGGGTGCCGGTTTCAACGCTGTTGTTCAGGTTATCGAGCCCCTCGGTAAAACAGCGATTGATTTAGTTGGCAGTGCATCAAACACTGTAGGGGGGCTTTTGCAGAATGCGGCATCAGCTATTGCTCCCAAAAAGTAGGCATTAGCTTGTGAAAGAATTCTATAAGCGCCTTATACGATTGGTATAGGGCACTTTTTTTACGCAATCACAAACCACACAAGCCAATCGCTGATTTTTTTCTTCCCGTGCAACAAAGAGAACCACTTCCATGATTTTCAACGCAGTTATTTTCGACCTTGACGGTACCTTGCTCAATACCCTGCAGGATATTTTCAACACACTCAATACCCTCCTTGCCCGGCACGGTTATCCCGTTCATACCATTGATGAGTGCCGGTTTCTTGTCGGGCAGGGCATGAAGGAGCTGATCAGAAAAGCGCTGCCTGAAGGGTTGGGCACCCCCGCAACCGTCGATACACTTTTGCCGGAGTTTATGGAACACTATGCCGACAACTGGAACATACACTCCCGCCCTTATCCCGGGATCGCCACCCTGCTCGATAATATTGCAGCACAGGGAATAAAAATGGCGATCCTCTCAAATAAAGCTGATCGGTTTACCCATCTCTGCGCAGAGGTTTTGCTTAAGGAGTGGAGGTTTGATGTCGTTATGGGCCATCAGATCGGGACAGCCCACAAACCAGACCCTGAGGGAGCACTGCTTGTAGCCCGGATGCTCGGAGAGGTGCCATCCAAAATTCTCTATGTCGGAGACAGTGGTATTGACATGCTGACCGCAACAAGGGCCGGAATGTACCCGCTCGGTGTACTCTGGGGTTTCCGACCAGAAAGCGAACTTCTGGAGTTCGGTGCAAAAGGGCTGGTTCGTCGTCCCGAAGAGATTATCGGCATATTGAAAAAAGGGTAACCGTTTTCAATTTTTGAGAATTCGCGCAATAAATATAATACATTGGGGGGTGTCTGGATTCCGGACAGTCCCATTTAATCACAGGAAACGGATGCGTGCCACCCCGAAAACAGTATACTTCAGACTGAATCATGCCGCCTCTTTGGATTCGTTGCCGGTGAGCACCCTTCCCGTTGGATGGAGCCTCAAGGCACTCTCCGCATCAACAGAGCGACGTGATTTTTATGACACCTTCGAATGGCAAGCTTTCCGGAAAGGAATTGTCATTGTTGAAAAACAGGAAGCCATTTTTCTTGTTGCCCTCAATACCGGCCAAGAGTTAAGCTCCCTGCCACACACCAGAATATGCTCCTCCTTTTTTTCCGACCAACTTCCCGCCTGCAAATTTAAAGAGCTGCTCTGTTCATGCAGCACTATCAGGGCATTCACAAGGCTTTGCTCCATTGATGCGTTCACTCGTTCATACCGCATTCTTGACAATAATGAAAAAACAATCGCTACGCTGACCTCGGAATCACTGTACCTTGCCAATAGTGAGAGCCCTGAACCATTAACGCATCTCATCACCCTCTCACCGCTCAAGGGATATGAGGAGGAGGTGGCACCGATTAAAACTTTATTATCCAGCCATACAGAAATATCCACTGTTCTTGATTTCAAGGCTCTTTTTCAGTTGATCATACACGCAGCAGGACGCAAGGCAGAAGACTACTCCTCAAAAATCATCCTCACTCTCCATCCGGACGCTCCCATTCATGAGAGCGCCCGGCAACTCCTGCAGTCCACCATGTATGTCATGAGGAAGAATGAAGAGGGAATCAAAAAAAATATTGATTCCGAGTTTCTGCACGACTATCGTGTAGCCATTCGCCGCAGCCGATCGCTTTTGAAACAACTCAAGGGTATTTTTGACGACAGGGAAACAACATATTTTCTCAATTTTTTCAGGGATCTTGGCAAGAAAAGCAACGAATTGCGTGACCGAGATGTTTACCTTCTTCGACAAACGACCTATTTTCACTATCTCCCTCCGTTTTTGCAGCCATCATTGAAGCCATTTTTCGTCAATATCTCTTCATCCCGCAGCGGGCTGCACAAGCGATTCTGCCGTTACCTTTCGTCCAGCGATTACCGCTCATTTCTTGACGAGTTGGAGAGATTTCTCAACCCGCTATCGATCCCGAACCCGGAGAATGCCCCGAACGCCTCACTTTCAACCAAGAGTGTTGCCATGACCAGCATAAAAAAAGCATGGAAAAAAGTGATCCGACACGGGCATCAGATCAGCCGGAAAACGACTGACTCCGAGCTTCATGCGCTCCGTATCGACTGCAAGAAATTGCGCTATCTGCTGGAATTCTTCTCCTCAATCTTTCCCGCAGAAACCATTGCTTCTGTCATCAGGCAATTGAAAGAGTTGCAGGAAAATCTTGGTGACTTTGTTGATTTTTCTGTGCAACTTTGCTTTCTTCATGAACAATTCGCATTAGTCCCTGCTGATAAGTTACTTTCTGCTTCAATGGGCGGGCTTATGGCAACACTCTTTCAAAAACAGGAAGAGGCTCGACTCAAGTTCCACAAAACCTTCAAGTTGTTTGACCATGAGGATACCAATCAACTGTTTCGCGATCTTTTAACAGACACCTGTCAATGAAAACAATAGCGCTTTACAGCATCAAGGGCGGTGTAGGCAAAACGGCGGCGGCGGTCAACCTCTCCTATCTCTCCTCCCTGCTCTCTCCACCGACACTGATCTGCGATCTTGATCCACAGGGAGCAAGCTCCTACTATTTCAGGATTACCGCCTCCAAAAAGTACAACAGCGATAAATTTCTCAAGGGAAATAAAAAGATCTACAACAATATCAAGGCGACTGACTATGAAAACCTTGACCTGCTTCCCTCTGATTTTTCCTACCGGAATCTTGATATTGAGCTCGCTGAGGAGAAAAAGCCTCAAAAAAAGCTCAAAAAAAACCTTGACGAGCTAAGCGGTGACTATCAGTTTCTCTTTTTCGACTGCCCGCCAAATCTGACACTGCTTTCTGAAAGTGTGTTTGCAGCCTCCGACGTGATTCTTGTGCCCATGATTCCCACAACGCTCTCCATTCGCACCTACGTTCAGTTGAAGGATTTTTTTGACATCAATAAACTTGACAGCTCAAAAATTCGGCCTTTTTTCAGCATGGTGGAAAAACAGAAAAAATTGCACCGTGACATCATTCATGAATTTCACAATACGCCAGGATTTCTCACCCAGACGATTCCCTACAATTCAGAGGTTGAGAAAATGGGCATCTACCGGGCACCACTCAATGCCGTTCTGCCAAACTCTCCGGCATCAAAAGCTTATCGTAACCTCTGGGAGGAGATCAGTACCCAGCTTCAGGGGCTTTAACTTCGCCTAAAAAAAGCAGTACTGGCCTGAAATTTGCAGTTTATTAACAAAGAACCCGACAGCAGCGGAAGTCTATCCCTCTTGCAGTGAGTAGTAAAAACCAGTTTAACTGAATATTATGTCAAATCCTCTGACGAAGCTCTCCATTCGATGCGGCATCGTTATCGGGATAATTATTTTTTCAGCTATCGTCATCACCTATCTCTCCCTCGACCATCAGTTGACAGAGATAATCACCGCTGCAACAAAAAAAGAGCTGCACAGGGATCTTCTCCTTAACAAGCAGATGCTCGAACAACAACCCCCGGGATGGCAAACAACAGAGCGTACCGCTGCCTGGACAAAACAGGTTGGGCAGGCGCTTGACATCAGGGTCACCCTCATTGAGCCTGATGGAAGGGTTCTTTACGATACGGCTGTTTCGCCAGAAAAAATTTTTACAATAGCGAACCACCTGGCACGGCCCGAAGTACATGATGCGCTACAATATGGTTACGGTGAAAACATTCGCTTCAGTCAAACCATAAAAGAGCACACTATCTATATGGCTGTACCTGTCGGGATCCCGAAGCCACGAGCCATTCTTCGATTTGGCAAGCCACTCTTCGATATCGATGTGGAGAATGGCGGGTTTCGGAAAGAGATTATGGCCACTCTCCTTCTCGCACTCTTTTTTTCCCTTGCCACTGGTATTGTAACGGCGTTTATTCTTACCAAACCCCTCAGCATGCTTGCCGAAACTGTCAGGAAAAAGAAATTCGGAGAGCTCTCCGGATCTATTCCTGTTCAACGTCGTGACGAGATTGGTGTGCTGGCACGAGCCATTAAAGGCATGCAGGATGAGATAACAAAAATGCAACGCAATGAGGAGTGGTACAAGGCTGTTTTGTCGGGTATTCGTGAGGCAATCATCGTCACCGATGCTGCCGGTGATATCTCCCTTGTCAATCCTGCAGCATCAAGAATGTTCCGCATCAATGGCTCCATGTTCAAGTCACGCCCAATCCTGCACCTTTCAGACAACAATCTGCAGGAGTTGTTTACCAGAGTTCACAGCAAGCAGATCACCTTACGCAAGGAGGAGATGTCGATCACGACCTCAAAAGGGGCACGCATTATGCAGATTAGCTCCATGCCACTCATCAAGGAGACGCAGTTCGAAGGAACCGTTTTTGTGCTGAACGACATCACCAAGCTTCGTTACCTCGAAAAAATACGGCGTGATTTTGTTGCCAGTGTTTCACACGAACTGCGCACTCCGCTCACCATCATCAGCGGCTATACCGAAACCCTGCTCGAAGGGGCCATGGATGATCCAAAACATGCCACACCCTTTTTGAAGACTATCCTTCAGGCAACGAAACAGCTCACAGCTCTTGTCAACGATGTGCTCGACCTCTCCAAAATTGAGTCTGGCTACATTGAGTACCAATTATCCGCTGTTGACCTTAAAAGTGCCGTAAATAAATCGGTGGATCTTCTGCAACCTTCTCTGGAAAAAAAACAGATCCTGCTTGATCTCAATATTCAAGATGGGCTTCCACCGGTTTATGCTGATGCCCGATATCTCGATATTGTTATCAGTAACCTCCTCGACAACGCCATCAAATATGTTGATGATCGTCATGGCCGGATCAGGATTTCAGCATTCAGAAGTGACAATGACCTCCGTGTGGAGTTTGAAGATAACGGTATTGGTATATCTCAAGCGGATCTCGGACGAATCTTTGAACGCTTTTACAGGGTGGACAAAGGGCGTTCCCGCCAGAACGGCGGTACCGGCCTCGGGCTTTCAATTGTAAAGCACATAGTTCTTGCCCATAATGGCAACATTGAGGTTCGCTCGCGAGTCAACCACGGCTCGGTTTTCAGTGTCATTTTAAGGGTTGCGACTGCGGATGAGGTCAGCTCGTCACTAACCCAAAAATTTTGAAGATGAAATCAGCTAGTGCTGTTTTTTTTTCTAACTTTATCGCTATAATCCCCTTATTGCCCAGGTTCCAATTACCAGGGTTGATCCACTTAACTTTTGGAATTCTATGGCATATTTCAGGAACATCTGCCTTGTCGAGGCACCACAGACCATTATTACACCCTTTCCCCGATTCATCACCGACTGTATTGGCGTCTGCTACCTTGCAGCAGCCGTAGAGCATGATGTCGAAACTCTTGTCATGCCCGATAATTTTTACAATGAGGGGATTTTCGAGAGCATGCGCACGCTCCTGAAAAATAAGCCAGTCGACCTTGTTGCCATTTCGTCAATGACCGGTGCCTTCAACCAGGCAGAACGACTTGCCCGCATTGCCAAAGAGTTTGGTGCTTTTGTTGTGATGGGCGGCTTTCACCCCACGGCACTGCCCGATGAAGTTCTGAAACTTTCCTGTGTTGACGTTGTTGTTATCGGAGAGGGCGAAGAGAGCTTCAGGGAGCTGGTACTCAACGGCCCTTCACGCCAGGTCAGGGGAATTGCCTACAGGGAGGGGGGAGGCATTGTCCATACCGAGCCGAGACCTGTCATAGCAAACATCGACTCCATCCGTTTTCCACTCCGTTCTCTGCGTCCCGACCGATACGGTGAAAAAGGCAACGCCTACTCCATTGATACCATCTATACCTCAAGAGGATGCCCGTGGAGTTGCTCCTTTTGCGCCAATGACCAGATGCACAAAGGGTGGAGAGGAAGAAGCGCGGAAAATGTTGTTGAGGAGATTGCACTTCTGCACGACCCGAAGAATAAAAAACTGCTCAAAATCTGGGATGCAAACTTCCTCACAAACATCGGGCGAGCAGAAAAAATCTGCGACATGCTGATTGAAAGGGGGCTGACCAACTTCAGAATCATGACCGAAACCAGAGCAAAAGATCTTGTCCGGGCAGAACGGATTCTCGGTAAACTTCACCAGATAGGGTTGAGTAAAGTAGGGCTTGGCATCGAAAGCCCGAACGAGGCAACCCTGGCACTCATGAACAAAAAAAACAGCCTTGACGATGTCTCCCGAGCCATTTCACTCTGCCAAAAACACCACATCGGTGCCGAAGGCTATTTCATCATTGGCCATTATACCGAAAATGTACAGGATACACTTGCCTACCCCGAATTTGCAAAATCTCTCGGTCTCCGTCATGCCCTCTTCATGGTGATGACTCCCTACCCCGGCACCGGTATTTTTAGGGAGTACAAGGCTGAGGGAAAAATCCGTTCCTTCGACTGGGATCTCTACAACAACTATTGCCCGGTTATTGAAACCCGCAGCATGGATAACGACATCCTCATTGCCATGCTGGCCTACTGCAACGTTGCCTTCAATGGCTACCGCTCAGTGATGAAACGCAACAGCCCCAAAGCCGTACTTCTCAGCTTCATATTAGATCTTTTTCAACTCAGCTTGCTCCTCCGGGTTAACAAAAACATCAGTGACGCGCAGATTTGCGACCTTTTATTCAATGCGCTCCTCCTTTTTCTTGAGCAGAAGCAGGGCGAGGTCGAGCAACCTGCGGCAACTTCATGCACAGTACTTCGGCAACCAATCCACATTCGCATCCGCCATTCGAGCGCTAAAAGCATAGACTTTACCCTCAGTGAGCGCAACGGCAACCGGGTGCTTGCCATGGCAGCACGGCAAGAGGCGACACCCTTTACCGGCCCTGAAATCAGGATTGACCAACTGGTCGCCTGTTCCTGCTCCATCTCCATGGATAAACTCATGAGCGCGCTCTACAGAAACGAGTGGATGAGAAACAACCCCGGCAGAATAACAGGTCAACTTCTCTCTCTCCTTACTGACCGCGAAATTCTACGCTTTATCGCAAAATTTGCCTCACTCTTTTTTGGTTCATTCCGATCAAACATCCATGGCAAACATTAATGAAACTTGCCCGAATAGACAACACTTCCGACTCCATTTGCCGAACACCTTGATGACATGCAAAACAACTCGGCAACTGGCTGTTTACGGATAATCCTGGCGAGTTGGCCGCACAACAATGTCGCTGATATGGACATGAGGAGGCTGACTAACGATGTAGTGGATGGCATTTGCCACATCGTCACCAATCAGCAGCGGCCCGAAGCGGTCATGAAAGGTATTCACCAGCTCATCGCTGTAGCCAGCCACCGACTGAAATTCGCTGAGAACAATGCCCGGCTCAACCAGTGACACACGAACCCCTTTTTCCCCACCTCCCGACACAACCCCTCTGCCAAAGAGTGTACCGCAAATTTTGTAGCACCACAGACCGCGCTAAACGGTGATATATGGCGGCCCTCCACCGACCCGACAATCACTATATTCGCAGCAGAGTGAGCGAGGGAAAGCACTCTGCTGCGCAACCTCCATCTTCCGGACAGCCTTTGAGATGGTCAATATGAAGGATATTAATAAAGCCTATGACCGCACAGTCAAAGGCGACGTGAAATATCGCTTTGTCATCGACATGGCTTCCTTGAAAATGACATGACACAACACACGCCGACACACGTTATCGTCGTTATTGGACAGAGTAAAACGTTGATACTGGTGATGGATTGCATTAATCAGCGCTACGGGCGTGGAACGGTGCGGCTGGCCTCTGAAAATTCGGGGGGGTGGAAACCCAATCAGGAGCAGCTGTCGCCATGTTGCACGACGCGGTGGCGGGATATTATGGTGGTGAAGGGGTAGTGGCGGTGGTGAGGTGTGGTTGGTGTCAAGGTTCGCAGTGGGCAGGGCGGTTGAGCCTACAGGAGCAAAGGCTGTATAGGATGGATACAGGTTATGAGTCTCTATAGCAGCTCTTTTTCCCCTTGACATCGTAAAAACATCCCTTATATTGGAGGTGAATTAATGGCTTATCGGCTTTGAATGTATTGAGGTCTCGGCCTGCTGGACCAGTGTAGCAAATAAGCGGCCTTTCTATTTTTCCTTCAAGTACTGCCCTGCAAGTGTTTAAGCTCCAGAGAGGAGAGGGTTATCGATTACTTGAAGTAACGAAATAGTTACTGCATGGAGTGAAGCTGTTTTGGGGAGTTTTTCGTCGCCCAAATTGTAAATGGTTCTACATTCATATCTTGCACTTCTTCCTGCACCTCGCACATAAATTGATTGATGTCTTCCACCTCTTTAACCTCATAGGGCTTGTTTTCTGTTACGAGGGAAATCATTTTCAAGGCTTTGGATGTGCCTTTGCTCCCATACTGTTTTCTATCGAGAATTAATTTTTGCTCTTTTTTGCCTGACTGTTCTCCTGTATTATAATAGCGATTAAGGCATTCGTAAAGATTCAGTGTTTCAGAAATATTTTTTGATAACGTTGATTCGCTTACATCAAGATCCAAAAAATGACCGCAATAAATTGAGCCGTTGCCCCCGATATAATCCAAATGGACTTCAGGGAGTAATATGCTCGTATTTAATTCATCTATGTCCTGAACGTTGTAACCAATGTTCAGGTGGGTATTAAGCTTTCTGTTCACTCTTGCTGTTTGGCAAAAAATGGTACCGAGCGCCGATCCTTTCGATTCCCTTTTGGCATTTTTCTCCTCTTTATCAGCTATCAACTTATGATACAGTCTGTCAAAACGCTGCACAAGGAGGTCGTCGGCAGATTCGTCAGGGTTATCGTGGGCAATGACCAGCGGTTTTGGTGCTGCGTAGCGAATGATGCCGTTTTCGTAGACGGAGAGATATTCGAGGTGTTTGACATCAAGAGGCTCCCGGCTTTTTGCGAGACCTTCGGCCTGCTGCATTGCGCTCTCAAGAAGTGAGGATTTGTCAATACCAAGTGCTCGATTAATGAGAGTCACGCGATCTCGCGAGAAACGTACTTTTACAGCACCGCTCTCAGGGCTCACCATAATTAATCCGATACCAAAGTACTCCTCACGATCAGGATTCGGTGCGTATTTTACGGTTGTGAAATAGGTTTTCATGGTATATTAATCTTTGCATCCACTAAAAGCTGTTGATAGAAACCGCGAACCAAATTTTTTCGGGGTAACAGGTAATGTTTTATAATTGACTCTTTTTCTGTCTCTTTGACTTCCCACTCTTCCGGGATGACGTTTACTATGTCACGAAGTTTTTCTTCCGTTGTGCTCTCTATCCGACCAAGAACTCTCTCTGCTTCGTCAGAGGAAAAAAGGCCAAGAAAATCATGTATGCCTTGATAGAGAGGGTGACTAATCAGTGAATCTTCAATCGTTGGCGAACTGTTGTTTCCGCTACCCGCTGCAAGAGCACTGTACTCCATTTCATCAAAGATCATGGCATGATCAATTGCTACAAGGCGGAAACTGTTTTTGCCGATTTCCTCTACAAGAACATTCGGATTGCGTGGCGAACGGTCTGTATTGTAAACCCAAATATCAAACAAAACAATCCCTATCAAGGCCTGAGGAGCGGTAGATTTACGAATTTCCAGCCCGTTATACAAATCGCCCCTATCGAGTGACCTGGATTGTCCCTTCAGTTGCCTTGAGCCGAATGCCACGCCTTGAGGTGGTTTGCGACCGAACATTTCCGCGCAGCATCAACTTCTCTGTCTGTGCGGCTGAAGATGCCCTGTGGCGCATATCGGGCAGCTCCCGCCACCGCTATGTCAACAACGCCGACCGGCTTATCGGAAAACTGGAGGCTGAGCTGAGCTACACCGCCATTGATGACATCTATGCCAAAGGGTTGCATCACTATCTTGAAGATCTTGAACAGCGGTTGGTAAAAGTTGGTGAGCAGGTACATTTGACCTATTTTGCCTATCACACTCCGGAAATTGAGCCACTGGACATTGAAGAGGCACTTCCTTTTACCGGAGTAGCCGGAGGACGGGCCTACTGGAGCCAGGCACAGCAGCATCAGCAGCAACAACAGCAATAACCGGACGTAAATACAAAGAGCATGATTCTGAAAGTTGAGCACGCAACCCTGTTTGAATATGACAATCCAATCTATGAAACAGCGACCGAAGTAAGACTCCACCCCGACAACAACCCCGCTGCTCCACAGCGCTGCGCAAGTTTCAAGCTTGAGGTCGATCCCCCGGCCACCCTTTTTCAGTACACCGATTTCTACGGAAACCAGGTCAACCACTTTAACCTGCTCCAGAGCCATAAACGGGTGAAAATTGTTGCGACCTCTGTAGTCGAAACCGGCATGGGCTTCTCTTCGGCCAGTGAGGATGAGGATATCTATCTGATGGACTTTTCCTGCCAAAGCCGCTATGTCCATTTTGACCAGGCAATCCGCGAGTTTGTCGCCCGTTTTGCAACAGATGCTGACAGCTTTCAGCTTGCCGAATTGATCTGTCGCTACATTAACGACACCTTCATTTACGAACCAGGTGTGACCGACGTTCACAGCACCAGTGCCGTTGTCATGGCTCTGGGACGGGGTGTATGCCAGGATTTTGCCCACATTTTGCTTGCCGCCTGCCGCTACCTGAACATACCAGCTCGGTACGTCAGCGGTTACCTCTTTGGAGGAAGCACCCCTGATGGACGTGATGAAGCAAGTCACGCCTGGTGCGAAGTCTATTGCGGCAAAGAAAAAGGATGGATCGGGATGGACCCGACCCACAAAACCCTCTTTGTTGATGAGCGCTACATCAAAATAGGATCAGGGCGGGACTATGACGACGTGCCGCCAGTTCGGGGAACCTATAAAGGCAATGCAAAAGAGAAACTCAGCGTCTCAGTGAGGGTAAGCTCCATGGAACAGGTATAAACAAACAAGCCTCTGCTTACTGGAGAAATTTCCATGACACAACGATTGCGGAATGGCACTCGGAGATGGTGGTTATTTTTACTGATCATCGGCTTGACAATCACCACCGGTTTTTTGCTTCTTAAGCCTTGGGACATAGCGCACCTGTCGTCTTACCCCAAACCTGCACAGAGTTACACTGAGGCTTTACACCTCGTTGAGATCCTTCGAAAAAAGGACAAACAGGAGATGAATCCGGTCTGCAGAATGCAATTGATGACCCATAACAAAAAAACAGAGCACGCCATTGTTCTGGTTCATGGCTATTCAAACTGTCCACAGCAATTTCATGAGTTGGGACAACGTTTTTATGATTCAGGATATAACGTGCTTATTGCACCCCTCCCGCATCACGGCCTTGCTGACCGGATGACAAAAGAACATGCAGAACTCAAGGCAGAGGAGCTTGCAGCTTATGCTGACCAGACGGTCGATATTGCCCGGGGGCTCGGCAAGCAGGTGGTCATGATGGGACTTTCCGCCGGAGGGGTAACGACAGCCTGGGCGGCACAAAACCGGAATGATATTGATCTTGCGGTCATCATCTCCCCTGCCTTCGGAGTCAAAAAGATTCCGACACCACTTACCGCCGCCGCCATGAATCTCTATACCTTGTTGCCAGACGCTCTCGAATGGTGGGATCCACTCCTCAAGGAAAAATCGCCCCCGGCACACTCCTATCCCCTCTATTCCCGTCACGCTCTGGTAGAGATCCTGCGTCTCGGCTTTGCCACCCTGGATAATGCCCGTCATACCCCCCCAGCAGCCAAAAAGATAACTGTGGTGCTCAACGCCAACGACATGATGGTCAATAACGAAGAGACAAACAAGATTATAAAAGTCTGGGAGGCAGACAAAGCAAACCTCACAACCTACGAATTCAAGGCCGACCTGAAGCTTGGCCATGACCTGATTGATCCATCACAGCCAGACCAAAGGATTGACATCGTGTATCCTCGCCTGATGATGCTGATCGACCGTCATTAGGAACTCCTTAAAATAAGGTAAAACCTATCTTGCCATTGATAAAGCTTGCTCCCACATTCAGGGCAGCATTAACCGTATCTTGAGCCAAAACAATGCCCATCCCTTCAGATGCAGTAAGAACAGATGCCATAGCAAGCTTTTGCTGATTGAGCAAAACTTTCGCTTCGGCCTGTGTAATTTCTCCTGCAGCAACTCCATCCGAGATCATTCGAAGGGTAATTGCGAGCTTCTCACTTTCTGCCTTCAAATACTTTTTCACAATCTCATATTTACTGCCAGCAGCCACCTTTGCTTCCTCGAAAATCTTGTCGCCAAGATTGTCCATTGTAATATCGTTGCTTGCCATGGATTATCTCCTTGAAACAGATTGTTGATCATTAACCCTTCACGGTCTTGCTTTTTCAAGCTCCAAACTTCGTGCCGAAGAGATTATCTGACTAATATTACGATGAGTGATCTCAAGTGTCGTCATTGGTATTCCTCTGCTTACATTCCCGGGTATTCCATGCAGGTATTTCAGGCTTGTTACATCAGCAACGGTACCATCGCCAAGAATGACCATACGAATATTATGCACAAGATTCTCAGTCTTGACATTCTCCGGAATTGATCTGACCCTGGTTTCCAAACGAAGCAACTCCTGGCCTATTTCCCCATAGAACCCCTTCGAATTTTCCAAAGAAGCTGCATCCGTCCCAAAGTTTTTCTTCAGTGAGGCCACAAAATCATCAGTTTTTTGCTGAATGGCCGACAAACTGCTGTCGGTAACCTCGTCATAACGAGCCGCTCGAATGGTACTACTTACACTACTGCAGCCAGCCACAAAAACAAGAGTAATCAGGCATGACAGGTACGCCAATAAACGACCATTCGGATGAAAAAAAAACCTTTTCATATACCCCTCCCTGTTTATTAAAAGTTAACCGGAACCAAAAGAAGCATATCCCTTCAGATCATTTCCCGAATGGCTGCGGAGAAGGCGTCGTATCGGATGATGGCGGAAGCTGTGGCAACACAAATGATGGCTGATCACCGGTCAACGTCTTCAAAAAGGCTACAATACTGGCGTTTTCCTCTGGTGTATACATTTTGCCCAACTGAACCTGGCCCATAATCTCAACCGCTTTCGACATTGTCGGTGCCGCACCATCATGGAAATAAGGATAAGTCAACTCAACATTTCTCAGGGTTGGTACCTTGAATTGGAAACGATCAGCATTAACCTTTGTTACAGCAAAACGCCCAACAACCGCACTCTTTGATTTGTATGGCTGCACAACTCCCATTTTCTGGAATGAATTCCCGCCAATAGCGGCCCCGTTATGGCAGGCGGTACATCCACTGCTTTTGAACAGCTCATACCCGGCAAGCTCCTCCTTGGTTATTGCAGAGTCATCGCCATTCAGCCATTTATCAAAACGGGAATTGGGAGTAGCAAGCGTCTCTTCAAACGCAGCAATAGCGGTTGTCACCTTGTCGATATCAATGGTATCAACCTTGAATACCTTTTTAAACTCTTCAACATAGGCAGGAATAGATTGCAGCACTCCAACAGCAAGGTCATGGGTAAACGACATTTCCCCGGGGTTGCTGATTGGCCCACCCGCCTGCTCCTTGAGATCTTTAGCTCGTCCATCCCAGAACTGTGCCAGGTTCAGACTCGAGTTGAGCACCGTCGGAGCATTGATTGGCCCTTGATTCCATTTATGGCCAATGGAACTTTTCAGATTGTCACTGCCCCCCATACTGAGATTGTGGCAGGAGTTACAGGATATAAAGCCCGATTTTGAAAGACGGGGATCAAAAAAAAGCTTTTTGCCAAGATCAACCATAGCCTGATCAGCAACATTCGGGGCAGTTATCGGCTTAACAGGTTCTCCGGTTCTTGGCTGAAGCACAGGAGCGGGAGGAAGCACAACAACTGGCACCGGGTTCTTTACTGTTTCAGATTTTTTCTGTGAACATGAGGCAATGGCCCCAACCGCCAAAAGACCAACAACAAACTTATGAATTTTCATGATCAGGTTTCGTCAAGGTTATAAAAGAGTGAATTGCTATATCTATTACTGAATAGTACCAATTAATCACGAATTGAACAAAAAAGGAGAGTTTTCCTGTAACCAGAATACAATTATACCACAGATTCCGAGAAAGTGACTTACGTAAACTATTGTTTGAAAATCGGTGTTAACCACTTAATGTAAGAAGAAGTATTTGTTTGTGCCTATCCCTAAGAGAAGTAAAAATAAAGTGTATCATTTATTCTAAATAAAACGAAGAGGAGAGTTTATCATGGATGAAATGTTAGCAACAATCAAGCTGTTTGCCGGTTCTTTTGTACCGAGAGGCTTTATGGAGTGCAATGGCCAGACGTTATTAATCATGCATAATCAGGCATTGTTTAGTTTATTGGGAACAAATTATGGTGGTGATGGAACACACAATTTTCAGCTTCCTGATTTACGACCTTTGGACGAGGCTGGTAAAAAACGCTCCTGGAATAATGATGAGCCGCGCTTTATAATTTGCGTAGAAGGTATTTATCCCTCTCGTGATTAATGCGCTCAAGGGAAAAACCAGTAGTGCTTTTAATCTCTCAGAACTGAATTCCCCACCGCTCGCAGTGAAGTTTGTTAAGCTTTTTCTTAAAACAGATACCCCGCTGCTTGCGGCGGGGAGCTTCGTTAGCGTGTAATGTACCGGAGAGTTGTTATGGCATTGAATGCTTATCTGAGATTGGAAGGTCAAAAAACGGGAGCCATCAAAGGTTCTGTAACCCAAAAAGGTCGTGAGGATTCAATCATGGTGATCGCTTTCAACCATGAAGTTCTATCCCCAAGAGACCCGGCTTCAGGCTTGCCCACAGGCCAACGCCAACACAAAGTTCTTACAATTACGAAGGAAATTGACAAGGCAACGCCAGTGTTGATGAATGTCCTGGTCACGAATGAAAACCTGAAAAAATGTGAATTACGCTTCTGGCGCCCATCCTCGTCCGGTATTGAGAAGCAATTTTTTACCATAAAACTTTTCAATGCAAATATTTCCGATATCAGGATGGAGATGCTGAACAACATGTATCCTGAAAACGTCCGTCACAAGGAGCGTGAGCATATTTCGTTCACCTATCAGAAAATTGAATGTACCTACGAAGAGGGGGCTATTACCTGTGCGGATGACTGGGCCTCCAGGTTCTAACAATTTTATGAAGCTGTTCGATACGCCTGCGCGGCTTACCCAGGAATATCAAGCGGTATATTTCGGAGTGTTTCTACAAGAAACTCCCAGAATTTCTGGACAGAGGGAATGTTCACTTTTTCATCCGGTGAATGGGGATATCGGATAGTCGGGCCAAAAGAGATCATGTCAAGACCGGGATAGGTGCCGCCTAAAATCCCGCATTCCAGACCGGCATGAATAGCTGTTATCTGGGGAGCGTTGCCGAACTGCTTGGTATAGAGCGCCTGCATAGTCTTCAGGATCGGGGAACCCTGATTGGGTTTCCATCCTGGATAAGCTCCATCAAAGACCGAATCGGCACCTGCAAGGTCAAAGAGACTTTTTATCATGATCTCAAGATCATCACGGGCAGAGTCAACCGAACTTCTCAGCAAGCATTCGATGGTAATAACTCCATTTCCGGATTTGACCAGCGCAAGATTATTGGATGTTTCAACCAGACCATCCATCTCGTTGCTCATGCGAATCACACCATTCGGACAAGCATAGATCGCATTCAGAACCTTGATAAAACTATTCTGTTCGATAACGCTCTCGGGAAGTTCGGCCGCTATCACGTCAATCCGCAGGGATGGCTCAACTCCAGACAGCTCATTTTTTATCTTCTCAATCAAGATCGTGACGCTGTTGAGAAACTCCCCCACCCTTCCAACAGGAATGCCTCCATAGGCAAATGATTCCCGGGGAATTGCGTTGCGGAGACTTCCCCCGTCAATGGAGGCAAGCTGCAGTCCGTACTGATACCCATGATAGAGTATCCGGTTCATGATTTTGTTGGCATTGCCACGTCCAAGATGAATATCAACTCCGCTATGGCCACCCTTCAATCCCGTCACCCTGATTCTGAAACCCCTGCACTCCCTTGATAACGGTTGTTCATTGTAGCGAAAGGTCATCTTTGCGTTGGTACCACCAGCACAACCAATAAACAGTTTCCCTTCATCTTCCGAATCCATGTTGATCAGAATCTTACCCTTCAGCATACCGGGTTTCAGCCCGATTGCCCCGGTCATTCCAGCCTCCTCATTGCTGGTAAAGAGCGCCTCAAGCGGGCCATGCTGCATCTCCCCTGATTCAAGCACCGCCATTGCAGCGGCAACACCCATGCCATTGTCGGCGCCAAGGGTGGTACCGTTCGCCCTCACCCACTCACTATCAAGAAGCGTTTCAATCGGATCGTTTTCAAAATCATGCTGCTTGCCGCTGTTCTTCTGCGGCACCATATCGAGATGCCCTTGCAGAATCACCCCTTGACAATTCTCCATGCCGGAGGTGGCAGGCTTCCGAATGATAACATTGCCGACATCGTCCACAAGAGTCTCCAACCCAAGGTTTTTGCCGAAATCAGCGATGAACTCCCTGATTTGCGCCTCCTTCCCGGATGGACGGGGAATGCGCGTCAGGCTGTAAAAATGTTTCCACACCGCCGGTGGATTGAGCTGGAGAATATTGTTGCTCATGTGCAATGCTGGTTATTTCTTGTTTTTTACGGAAGCGTTGATCGCCTTCTTGTAAAAGCGTGCTTGCCTTCAATGATCCCATGTACCACAATTCAATTCAAACATATTGTAATGCAACTTTTTTTTTGTTTATGTTTCCCTTGCTCATCCTACCAAGATAGGAGGAAGGAGTTTCGAGGCTCGATGCATCAAGATGTGCACCGAGCCTTGCGGTTTTAATAGACTTCAGCCAACTTTCCCTTTTTCTTTTTTGAATCTGCTTCTTTCCTCCCGGTTGATTCAGGTGATAAACTGTTATTAGATAGTAATCCAACCAATTCCTGCAAGCTGCTACGATGTCTTTATGATGCTTGTATACGTTTTTATAAAAAAAATTGCAAAACAAGCGTTTTTCAGGTAAATTAGTTGAAAGGATTGGGCTTTTCCCGGTCGACAATGGGGCTTTGGACTATTTCCGAGGTCTCTTTGTTTTTATGGGAAAACTTTTCTGTTCAGCTCTTTGCTTTTAAGAATTTCGTAGGTTCTGTTGGATTGAGTTGGTCGCAAGTACTGAAGTGCCAGTGGCCGTGCGACGAGGTCAGCTATTTGCAGGCCGGTTGAGTTGCTTGCTTTCGGTACGAAAATAGGTTCGAACTTCATTTTTTGAAAATCCATCGCTTTGTAATACCAGTCGCTTTGGTTGGCACAAATGCGCCGGAACTCAAGCTCAAGCTGGGCATCTTCAATTTTTCCTCGTGCTTCGAGAAGTACATGTAATCGTTTACCGGTCTCTCCCCGACTGCTCAAGTAGGTCAAAACCCTTTCCATACAAAAACGTAATGCCAACTCATAGGGGTTGATGGGATTCGTGTACTTGATCAGCAGTTTCGGCTTGTCAATGATTGATGTGATAAGCTGTATGAGTGCATCGGCAATGATTTGAGTAAGCCTTTCCAAAAACTCCTCGCGCAATGTCCTGTTCGTTCTCAGCGTTGCGAATATGCCACTCTCTTTTCGGATGTCGCGTTCATGCAGTATCACCTGGTCGTGACCCCATACATCAAGTTTCAACTTTTGAACGGTCGGCACAAGCGAATTGAGGTAGTAGCGCTTACTGATGATGGAAAAGCCCCGGCCAACACCGGGGCTTTTCCAAGTAAGTTGCCTGCCCCTATTGAATCAAATCGTTCATTGACATCAACGTATATCTCGGGTGCCCCTCCCCGATCTGCATTACATTCAGTTTTGCTGTCACAGGCTTATGTAGCCAATCCCTGTTTAAAACGTCAGGGTCTTCAATTGACACATCCACCTTCCCACTAATCAAACCATCTTGATCCAGTAGCTTGAATTCAAAAGTCCGTCCGTTCGGTAGAACTCCTTGAAATTCTCCACGGTAAGAACTTTGCGTTTCCTGAATATTTTCATCTTTCAAGCGAGCAGCGGAAAACTTGAGTTGTTCATAATCCGTATAACAAAAGGAAGTATTTTCATACGACAAGCCACACCATGCGTGATACCTGACGAGAACATCCAGAAACTCATGAATTTTCTTGACAGCTCTAGGCTGAACTTCTTCTACAAGCTCCGCTACATCATCATCACTCCCCTCAGCCGCCAACCGAAACAAAGCGCCAATTTTATTCATCGCGACCCTTGTTTCTTCAAATTCTGGGAACATATTCTGTTCCTTATCAGGAAGCTCAAATTCAAAACCAAAAGACCCTATAGCAATTCCGGTAATCAATAACTGATTTTTATCTTTATCGGGAATTGGACCACTATGCCTTAACCTATCGCACAATCCTGCAGCAACCGCGCTAAAGGCATCCGAAAACGCACCTGCAGCTTTGGAAGCAAAATCAGCAGAAATACCATGTATACCAAACACAGGTCTACCCCTGAAAGTCAATTGCGCTCTTGTGGCCGTATACTGTTGAGACAAATTAGATAAAATACTATTTGCCCTCCTGAGCCGAGACTCAAGACTCATCTTATCGATAACATTCCCGAGAGGAACGGAAGAAATAAGAGCCTCCAAATCCTTAATTTCAGAGGATATAGTTTGATATTCGTTATTCATAGGTCATTCCTCCGTCACTATCCAGAATTGCGCATGCATCAATATCCTGCGAAGGATCAAGATCAACTTGAACAAATCCTTTCCACAAACCGTCTCGGCGATGAGACCACATGCTATACCAATAGGAAATGATTTTAACCTTTAAAGAATCCATTGGATCCCCAAGTACAACGGGGTAGGAGTCAACAAAATACTTGACCTTAAGAGCCTCTTGATCAAACAATGTCTCAAATTTATCTACTAAACTGGCTTGTGATTCTCCTTCTGGAAGGTGAAAAAAAGTTACGACATCCATATCGCGAGGAGGACGTCCTTCCGTAATTTCGACATTTTCTAAAAAACTTCCATCTATCCATTGAAACCCTGAAGTTATTCCTGCCTGGTGCATCTCACTGCGAAACTGAAGTAACCCGCGAAGTATCATAACGCGTTCCTCAGAAATAGCAAAACGATCAACAAGCGTCAACAGATCAGCGATATAAGGAGAACGATCAGGCGAATGGCCCTTTTGCAGTGGGCGTATTGGAGGCAGTGCTCCGATGGAGTTCCACGACGGTATAGCTCCCTCAGTTATCGTCATAACCGCCACCCTGTTTGGTTGATGAAATTTTCTCAAAGTACGAAAAGCATTCGTTAAATCCACGCCCGGAAAGCGTATTATTACCGTATAGCGTGGCAAATCAATTTCGTCTTGTCGAAAAAACTCTTTTTTGGCATGGCCACGGGAAATAGAGTCAAATCTGTGCAAATCAACCGGGATAAAATAAGCAAGGTGAGCTTGCCGCAATGCGCTTTTTGAGCGAAGGGATTCTAAAGCCAACTTTCACAGGTGCGAGCCCGCCACTGTTCGCTCAAAGTCGTCACAGAGCTTTTCGACGAGGTCTTCAGTTTCTTTGAAGAAGTAGTCGCCAATGGTTTGGCGGTGGAGCGCTTTGTAGCGGCGGTAGATGATGGCGAAGTCGTTGTAAATCTCTTCTTCGGAGACGTGTGATTTGATTTTGACGATGAAGCGTTCGCATTCTTTTGAGTCGCGGATGTAGCGGAAAAAGTCGGCGATTTTGGCTTCGAAATCTTTGATCAGCGAACCGGTTATTGCTTCCTGTTCGTTGCGGGCGGCGATGATGGCCAGTATGTCAAACTGACTTCCTAACCAGGGTAGTGAGCCTTCTGCAAGCACCGTAGGCTTCTTTCCTGTCTTTGGTGAATCCTTCGCCACCACTTCAACCATACCAATCTGGTTATCAAAATAGACTTCAATCGGGTCTTTGATCTCGGCGGGTCGGTGCAGCATGTTGTAGAGCGTATTGAATTTGCGCCAGAAGAACAAGAATCCCGGCTCACTGAACTTTGCATCGAGTTCAATGACATATTCTATACTGTTGAGAATGGTGAAATACTGCGTCGCTTTGGCTTTGGTATCGGCGGTATGCTTCGGGTTGGCATCGAGGTATTTCTTCAGGCTGCTTTCGAAGTCCAGATAGCTTTCGGGATCATCACGGAGGGCGGCATCGCGGTAAATGGCCATGAATGGGGTGAAAAACTTGTCGAAGGTATCGGAACGTTTCAGCTCTGTCAGCAGAAGATCGAGTACCTTTTTATCGCCAAAGGGATCGAAGTCACTGACGACGACATCAGAGTAATGCTCGAAGGCATCCTTGATGTTCTGCACGTTGACGTTGTTGTATGAAAAGTCAACGATCTTGCAGTCATACTTGTGCTTCATGGTACGGTCAACACGGGAGATGATCTGTATGGCGCTGATTCCCCTGATCTCCTTGTCGAGAAACAGGGTGTGTAACTTCTTTTCATCAAAGCCGGTTTGCAGTTTGGCAACCACAATCATCAGGCCGTTTTTGCTCAGTGCAAAACTCTCCAGCACCTTCTCTTCTGTCAATCCGCCATTGAGGCCGCTGGCACTCTGCTCATCCTGGTTGCTTGAATAGACGATATGGATGGGAGCATCCGCATACTTTTCATACTTCGACTCTTTCACCAGTGCCCTGAAGTGCTCCGTTATCCTTTCTTTGTAGGCGATAGCCGCTTTGATTGAATAGACCGCAAGCATCGCCTTGCCTGTTCCCCGGATTTGCCGATAGACATCCTTCACCAGTAAGTCGGCGACATATTTGGCTATGGCATTGATGCGGTCACGGTTTTCATAGATTTGTTTCTTCTGCGCATCCCTGTACTCTTTTTCGGTAAAGCCTTCGAGCAAGTTGGATGGTAAACCAAAGAGCATTTTGGAGGCGACGGGCACAATATTTTTGAGTGGATTGAGGATAAAACCATCCTCAATGGCCTCTTTCATGGTGTAGCTGTCGAAGGGGCGCCACAATTTTTCGCTCTCGGCATAGCCGCTGAACTCGCCAAAGCGGGCGAGGGCGTGGTCGTCAGGGGTGGCGGTAAAGCCGATAATCAGATTTTTCTTGATTGCTTTCCCTGAATAGGCAGCACCATCAAAGGGGCTTTGCAACTCGTCAAAAATGCTGATCATCTCTTGGTGCTGCTCACCACTGTTGGAACGGTGAATTTCATCAATCAGAAAGACAATGCGCATCCCTGCCAGCTTTTTCAGCACCTCAGCGTCAAGCATCTCCTTGACTGATCCGAACTTCTGGAGATTGACAATGACCAACCGCACGTCGGAGGCCAGTGCAGCCTGAAAGCTCTTTTTGTTGGTCGCCTCAATCACCATGCGCTTATCGACATTCATGTTGAGCATGAGCGAATCAATCTGGCTCCGCAACTGGAGACGATCGACCACAATCATGATTTTGTCGTAGACATAGTGCATCTTGCCGGTGCTGTCAGGACGGCGCAAATCTTTCAATTGCAGGGCTGACCATCCGATAATATTCGATTTGCCAAACCCGGCAGCGTACTGCATCAAGAGGGAATAGACGTTCTTGTTATTCGAGTACGACTTGCGCTTTTCCAGCAGCTCTTTTCGTTTTGCCTCGGAGACACCAGCCAACTGCCGTTCCAGCAGCTTTTCAAAATAGTCGGGCTCCTGTTCGTGCGCGAGGAACTCGTCGATTTTGGCAAGGATTTTGTCGGTCCCGAACTTCTGTTTCGGGCGGGGAGAGATCAAGTGGCCCAGCTCGTTTTTAACCTCTTTGATACCGTTGTTGACATAGACATCACGCTCGATGAAGTTGTAATACAAAATCTCTTTCTCAACCATCAGCTTGCCGTACAGTGCAGCAAACAGCTCCTTGAGTTTCTCCTTTTTCTCGGCTTCAGGGTTCAGTAAGGGATAGTGTTTGAACACTGCGGTTGCGTTTTTCTCAACCTCTTCGCGGTCAAATTTACCCTGGCGGCATGTTTCCATGATCTCCTCGAAATAGTCGGAGATGGAGCGGATAACATAGGTTTCGCCAATATCGGTGGTCGTGATATGAATGGCACTTTCAAAGATTTTCAGAAAATCTCGTCGGTATGCCTGCTTCTCCTTGTCACTCAGAAAGCTGTTGCTCTCGATGTGCTGATGATAGACCTTCACCGCCTCAAAGTAATCCTTCAGCACCTTGCCCCGCCCGTTCTTGCTGGCGCTTTGGCTGGTATAGTTGCTTTTCAGCTCGCTGTAGCCGAGGTAGATTCCGTTTACAAAGAGCACCAGATCAGGCCGGAAGGCATAAATCTGCGCCCCCTGAAAGCTGAACTTGTAGGGCAGCTCCTGCACCACCGAAAAGATATTTTCTTCAAACAGGGCATTACCATGAATCACACTGTCGCTGGTGTAGAAGAGATAGAGCTTTACCCCTTGCAGCGAGATTGATTTGTTCGCATTGATGAAGAGCGCCATGTTGCGGCTGCTTGCCATGCGCTCCGTTATCAAGGCCATCACCTCATGCAGCAACGCCTTTTTGTCGCCCCGAAACTTTTTTAGCAGCGTTTCGTAGGGCTTCCGGTTGAGCGAACTCTCTTCAAGAAAGGCCTGCAAGTCCTCCTCAATAATCAAGGACTGGGTAACCGTGTTGGCCTTGACCTCCTTGTAACCCAGCCCCTCCCGAAAAAAGGGAATGAGAAAGCGGTCTTGCAGGTGCAGTTCATTCATGCCAGCTCTCCTTCAGGGATAACCTTGATTTTGCCAGTGACAACGTCATTAATCAGCGTCTTGCGCAGCTCCTTGAGCTTGTCGATCTGGGTGTTTATGGTAGAAACGATTCTATCAATCTGTGCGGTTTTCGTGTCGAGGTATGCAGCGATAGCGGTTTGCTCCAATAAAGATGGGATTGCAAAAGAAAGTTTATGAATGTCATTAGGATTGGCTCTTTGATGACTTTTTGTCGCTGATTTAACTGTAGAGCAAATCCTTTCTTTATTGAAGGTTGCACAAAACAAGTAGTAACAAAACTTCAAAACAGATCGTCCCGGAAATGGCTTTAGAACTAAAAACTCTCCCGAAGCAACTGAGAGTTGTCCATTTAACGGGAGCTTAGTAATACAAACAGTTTCCTTTCTCGGATTTAGTTTAGAATAAAGAAGCTCTTCTCCTGCAATACGAACCTTATTACTCTCGATATCAGATCCATCTTCAACTCGGCCTGTCCCGATTTCTTGAACGACTGGTATGCTGTAATGGAAAACATCCTGATTGCTCATTTCATTTGTATCGACTTGATTACTACTCAAACCAAGAAAATCCACACCCCGCTTCACATCCCAATGCGCAGGCACTTTTCCAATCCATTCAACCCCGCTCTCTTTCATCGGAACAGAGTTATCCAATCCATGGGTAACGGTTTCATTGATCAGCGACTGTTTCAGCTTGCCATGCTGCGTCGCCTTTTTGTTGAGCAGCTCTATTTGTCGATCAATCTGCGCGGTTTTCGTGTCGAGGTAAAATATAATTGCAGATTGCTCCACAATTGAGGGCATTGCAACTGGTAAATCGGTAATAAAACTGGAACTGACTCGCGGCATCTTAGCCCCGGCAGTAGAGCTGTTGATTACGTCGATATATAGATCAGAGAGCATTAAATATCGTGCAAATTTCGGCAACGTATTTCTTTTGCAACGATAAACAAAAATGTCACCAACTGAATTTCCTCTGAACTCAGCCAAATATACTTTAGCCAAGTAAGGCCTCAGTTTGCCAAACAGAATGTCATCTTTTTTGAATTGAATTCCATCCCCGTCGAACTCAGTTTCAGTGGGAATGAACCGCCCTGTTTTCCCTTCAATATTTTCCAACCCAACTTTCAGGAAAGTTGAATCTGCACATCTGTCCGAAATAAAATAAAAGCAGTCTTTGTGACGCTGCAATGCCCACGGTTCAGGCACCTTCCCTAACCACTCAACCCCGCTCTCTTTATACGCTGCATAGCGCTTTGCGTGCCGGTCGCTCATAAGGCCAGCTCCTCTTCCAAAGCTTTCAACTCCTCATCCAGCGCGGCAATTTCTGCCACAATCTCACTCACAGGGCGGAGCTTTTCAGGCTGATAAAATATCTTGTTGAAATTCAGCTCAACACCAACCACATTTTCCAGATAAGCAAATGGCTTGGTGATGTACCGTGCCATAAAAGCCTCGATGGCTGCCTGATTAGCCTCCTCATCCTTCTGGAACGGAATAATCTCATAATCTTTCTGGTAATCAGGGGTCAGCTCCACCGTGACCAGAATGCGTTCTGTCATCCGCTTTGTAGCCTTTTTGTAACTGGCCGTAACGATAATCTTTCCGCAGCCAAGCGCCTCTTTTACACCATTCACCTCTTTGAACAGGCTCTCTTGCTCATTGTCGTAGTAATAGCTGGCTTCGTCTGTGGTGATTACCAGAGGCTCTTCCTTGTAGTCAAGCTGCCCAACGAGCGGCTTGATGGTATCAAAGCAATACTCCTCCAGCGACATGTACTCGGTCGCATCGAACTCGCTTATGCAAAATTCACTCAGCTCAAGATCACCCTGCTTTATCTTCAATGGTGCAAGCTCCAATGAACTCGACCGCTTCATTTCGCCCTGTTTATCTTCCTTCCATGGCAGGTGCTCTTCAAAGCTTTTCCCCTGCTCATCCACGTTGGTGAGCATGATGGCCTGTTTGTTGAAGTAAAAATACTCTTTGTTAAAGACCCGAGTGTAATCGTTATCCTGAAATGCCGTGAGGGCGGCTACAATGTCCAGTCGGCTTACCTCGTCAATCTCTTTGCGCTTGGAGCCCTTGCTTTTCTTCAATGGTTTGAACTTGTCGCTGGCGTTGATGAGCATCACTTTGCCCCTGTGATGCGGCTGCTTGTTTTTATTGAGCACCCAGAGATAGGTGTAGATGCCGGTGTTGAAAAATTCATCGGTCGGCAACTGAATCACTGCTTCGACTATATCGCTGTCGAGCATCCATTTCCGGATGTTGCTCTCCGAGGAACCGGCGTCACCGCTGAAGAGGGTTGAACCATTATGAACAACCACGCCCATGCCGACGCTGTCGAGCTTGGAGATGAGATGCTGCATGAAGAGTAACTGCCCATCTGCAATGGAGGGCAAGAATTTGAAGCGGCCAGTTTTATCGTTGGTAATGTCTTTTTGATAGCCTGCCCAGCTCACACCGTAGGGGGGATTGGCTATGACCACATCAAACTCTTCATTGTCAAACTTATCCTCTACCAGCGTATTGCCATGCGCAATTTTGGAGTCGGGCCGGAAGCGGCTCTCAATTTTGGCCAGGGCGTAAAGCGCATCATTCCAGTCCTGCCCGTAGGTCTGGGTGAGCCGCCTGAATTTTTGGTTGATCCGATCCTCAACGCCAAAGAGCAGGTTGCCGCCACCGCAGGTGCAGTCGTAGAGTTTGAGCAGGGTGTTTGACTCCTCAATCTTTGAAGCAATGATTTCAGCAATCAGCGCAATTACATCGTCAGGGGTGTACTGCTCTCCGGCAGTTTCGGCAGAAATGTCGGCCCACTTCCGCTTGATATGCTCCTCCAGCGTGGTGATTTCAGAGTTGTTGAAGGGTTTGAGATCAATCGCTGCCCACAAGGTGGTATAACCGAGCAAGACCTTCTTGGCTTTCAGCTTGGTAATCACCCCCTTGATATCGAGAAACTTCTCTCCGTCGCCACTGTCAACGCCAAGCAGGTCTTTGGTTTCACCATCAAAACCCTTCAGGTAAGCCTCAAAATCAATTTCAAATGATTTGTCATTTTTACAGATATCCGTCAGGGTCTGGCCCTTCTCAAAAATGAAGATGTTGTAACCCTGCCCTTTGTCGCGGATCAGGTCGTAGAGATCGTTTTTTTGTATTCCCTCGAAAGCCTCTTTGCCGATCTGCGCTTTCAGTTCATCAAACATGCGCACCAACCGGCTTTCAATCATGGTCAATGCAAAAAACGGCATCATGAATGAGGGCCATTCTGACTCCTTGATACCACTGCCGCGAAGGAGGTCGGCGGTCGCCCATATTTTTGATTCGTACTGAAGGATGTTCATGAAGCGTTGTGTGTTAGGGAAAAATGGGTTGAGTATCTATTCATTGTGCAAGGAAATTGGGACATTGTTACTTGTTCAATCAGCCATCAGAACGGAACATCTGCTTTCGGCAGAGAAGCAATTTCATGGAGTAATATTATTTGTGATGCCGCTACTGCCATTGCATATTCGGCAATGGCCGGAGTTGCTTTCCCTCCATCTGCACCGCCATGACTCACTCCATCGCCCGCATTTCGATAAGCATAAAGGCCGGTTATTGAATCTGCAAGAGGTTTTGGTAATTGACCTTCGCCAGAACCTTGAATTTGCTTGACGACTTCACCTAAGGTTTTTGCTTTTACGTGAGGAAAAAGATTTCGCGCAGCCGCTTCAACCGCGCAAACGGCTTCTTTTACCGTATTTTCATAATCAGGTCTGGTACGATTGCTAAAATACTGCATTGCTTTTGTGAAGTGCTCACGTGCGTTATCCAGACGTGGGTCACCAAGCGTTGGCTCTGCTTTTGCGATCTGCTGTAACGTATGCCCTCTTCCTCTGCGCTGAATTTCACCTTGCTCCTGATCGAAAGAAAATGCCAGGTTTTCTTCGAGGAAGATTCGTTTCAGTTCATCACCAATGTATAACTGCGCTTCTCCACGGTCAATTTCTACATGTCCATTCCAATCGTCGATTGAGGATGCAAGATGAGATTGCAGACGTTCACAAAAGTCAAAAATCTTTTGCCACTCTGATGTTCTCAAAAGTTGTTCTACAGAATGGCAGGCATCCAAATAAGACTCATCGCCTTGCCGATCATATATCCGCAGTTCTACCCTATTAATGCGTCGCATCTCTCTATCAATTTCAATCCATCCCTTGACATACCTTCGGTCAACCAGATCATCCAGGAGGTGTAAAAGTGCTGTGCGTGCAGAATCCGGGAAATCGTCCTGTACCCATGGGGAACAAACATTTCTCCGACTGAATGGTGGTTTAACTGTCATTTTCCTGCTCTATACCTTGAAAAAAATGCTTATAATGAGGACACAGCATCGGCAGAGATAGCATCTTCGGTCTGACGCTCTCAACTTTGGTCGGGAGCGTTTCTTTTTCTACCCTGCCTTTATCGACTCCCTTTTCTTCAATGGTTGACCAATCACTTTTGCCTGCGGCTTAAATCGTTAGTTCGTTTATTGAATCCACAGAGAGGGATAACGGAGTGTCAATATAAACAAGGGCTATGATTTAAAGTGATTCTGCGTTTTGTTTTTTCCAATTATCCACTGCTGACACCTTACGCCAGAGGGCACGCCCGGGGTGGGGACTCATGCAGGAAAAAGTGACGCTGGTGAGGGCGGGAAGGGATGGTGGAATATCAGGCACGAGCATTGGTTCGGTATGGCCGCGAATATTCCTTAAAAGTGCATCAAGCATTTCAGGCGCATCTGTTGTTCTTTGAACCAGCACCTCTTGCACTGCATCGTAATCTGATAATTTCCCCCGAGCAAGAAATGTTGGCCATTTGCTTGACTATTTTACACTTTTCCTACAAATAGGAATATGGCAGGAGTTACTATTTTATTAAATTGAGCGTCGAAATCTATTCAGAAATCTTTCCGCAGTTTGAGTTTTTTCTGATTTTTCGTCGAAATTTCATTCAGGATGTGGCGATGCGAATAGCTGTTATTCCGGAAGTAATTGAGTGGGCGTTGCAACGCTCTTGCAAACAGGAGAAGTTGGAACAAAAATTCACAAAGATAGGCGAGTGGCTTACAGGAACTGTTCAGCCAACTTTTCTTCAACTGCAGGAATTTGCAAAAGCTGCCGCAGTTCCGTTTGGTTATCTTTTGCTTGATGCCCCGCCGGATGAGCGCTTGCCAATTGCAAATTATCGCACACGAGCCGATGAGCCTGAGCGCCAGTTCAGCCCGGAACTTATTGATACAATTCAGTTGATGCAGCGCAGACAGGCCTGGATGAGAGAATATCTCATTTCCGAAGGGCATGGCAGGCTCTCTTTTGTGGGTTCTGATACACCCGATGGAGATCCCGTAATAATCGCACAGCACATAAGAAGTGCCATCGGGATCGAAGAAGATTGGGCACAACAACAACCATCCTGGACGGATGCCTTAAAAAAAATGATCCAGCAGGTCGAAAATACTGGAATATTAGTCATGTCCAATGGCATTGTTGAGAACAATACGCATCGAAAGCTTGACCCTGCAGAATTTAGAGGGTTTGTGCTTGTCGATGATTATGCTCCTCTTGTATTTCTCAATGGGGCGGATGGAAAGGCTGCACGGATGTTTACTCTTGCCCATGAACTTGCACATATTTGGCTTGGAGCAAGTGCGGCTTTTGATTTACAGAATTTGCAACCGGCAAATAATGAGACCGAACTTGCCTGTAATCATATTGCCGCTGAATTTCTTGTTCCATCGAGCGTTCTGAGTAAAATATGGCCTCAACTCTCCATAAAAGATAATCCTTATCAGTTGTTAGCGAGAAGATTCAAGGTTAGTGAAATCGTTGCTGTACGACGTCTTTTAGATATGGAACTGATCAATCGTGACGAATTCTTCAGATTTTATAATGATTGGCAGGCAAGTGAACTCAGATTATTTCATAAAACCGCTGATGATGATGGTGGTGGGAATTTCTACGCCAGCCAGAACATTCGTATTGGCCAACGTTTTGGCGATTTGCTGACACAATCTGTACAGGCTGGAACAACCCTGTACAGCGAAGCCTGGCGGTTGACAAACCTTAAAAAGAATACTTTTCAGGAATATGCAAAAAAGATATTCGGAAGAAACGTATGAGTTCAAGTCAGGTTTTTCTTCTCGATTCAAACGTTCTGATGACGGCTGCAAGACAGTATTATGCTTTCGATATTGCCCCGTGTTTCTGGACTTCTTTAAGCCATCACGCAGGAAACGGTGAACTACGGAGTATTGATCGCGTGCGTGATGAAATCAATCGAGGCAATGATGAACTGGTTGTTTGGACCAATTTCTTCCTTGCATCGACTTGGGATATTCCCTTGCCTTCCCGAATCTCTTGCTCTCCGTGTGAAAACTTGATATTCACATAAAGGGCATGAATGATTTCATCCATTGAAGCATCATTCGGTAACGAATCAATCACCTGTTTTGCTGTTTCTTTATTCGCCATATTTTTTTGCCCCCTGTTTTTGATGAAAATAAGTACCATGCGTGTTGCTGCGCTCTGAGGGAGATTGATCTGCTTAACGAGTCCGGAGACCGGCTCTTTCCCGTCGAGATTAAAAAAACTGCATCACCATCACAGAATGCGCGAGTTCGTTTCGATGTACTGAACAAACTGGGGCACCACATAGGACACGGGGCGCTGCTTTGCCTTGTCGAATGCGATATTCCACTTTCAGCCGAGATTATCGCTCTTCCTGTCTCCTATGTTTAAGTGAAATCAAGTCATCTGATAATCAGGTAAATCACTAACTCTCTCTTTGCGCATGAGAGGCATGAAACCGGCTTGTTCGAAATGATGATCGGTGGTCAGTACATCAGTCAGGTTTTTCTCTGTCATGACGATAAAGGAGAGACAATCAGTGAGTCCCCACTCCTTATCCATGCGAGAGGCATAAAACTCCATTGCTTTTGAAAACAGTTTCGGCGTTATTGAGACCACTTCCACATCGTTATCATCACGAAGATGATTGATAGTATCTATTGCTAATGCACGCCATTGCAGCTTTGCCAAGGCATTTGCGATTTCAGTAAGAACTGCCTCAGTCGTTAAAAATGAGCCATCAATTTGATCAGCCATGCTTACCGCCTGACGATGAAATTCATCCTGAGCGTTCAGCAAGGCTAAAATGTAGCAGGTATCGATAAAAAGTGATTTCCTCATCGCTTTTCTGTTCCGTATAGGTAATGATCATGTTGAGAGGCCAAATCGGAAACTCCTAAATCCATTGCTCGTTCTGAAAGTCGTTGCAGTACATTCTTTTTCGGTTCAGGTTTTTGTTGCTGTTGACTTTCAATTTGAATCAAATACCTGTGATTCGGTAATAAATCAACCTCTCCTTCGGGCATAAGCACATGTCCGTCATACGTTGCATAGAATGTGTGTACCATGCTGTACATCCTTTTAAAAATTTCAGATGGCTCTCAAACAAGCCTGCTTGCACCGAGTTCCTGCAACTTTTCAAAGCGCAGGAGCCCCGACTTCCCGATTCCTGAACGAGGCAAGCTATTTCTTTGAATTTATACATTTTACTCACAGTATACTCCAGATCGTGGAGTTTGCACCAGCAGCAGCCTCCTACGCCATCAGCCCCGCCAACCGCTCCAGTCCGGTCGGTTCATCCTTCAAGAAGGGCACAACGGCGTAGCGCTTTGCATGGTGATGGGCTACAGCGTCAATCTCTTTGAGTTCATTCTGGGCCCTCTGGCGCAACAGCGTTGAAGTGGTTGAGGCTGCCGCAACGCTGTTATTGATAATCCATGCCCATGGCTCAATGCCTGCTCGCCGCAGCTCCTGCTGAAGATTGGCCGCCTCAAGCACCGGCGTTGTTTCGGCAAGCGTCACCAGCAGAACCCTGGTCAGCGCGGGATTCTGCATCTGCATCATCGGCGTTACCTCGGTCAATCCATCGCTCCGGGTCTGACGAGCAAATTCGCGGTGATAGGCTCCGGTGGCATCAAGCAGCAGAAGCGTGTGGCCGGTTGGCGCGGTATCCATCACTACAAATTTCTGGTCGGCCTCACTGATAATGCGGGAGAAGGCCTGAAACACGGCAATCTCCTCCGTGCAGGGTGAGCGTAAATCCTCTTCGAGCAGAGCACGCCCTTCGGCATCAAGCGCCATCCCCTTGCTCTCCAGCACCTCCCTGCGGTACCGTTCAGTCTCGGCCTCGGGATCAATGCGGCTCACCGTAAGATGCTCCACGGCTTCGGTTAATGTCCCGGCAAGATGCGCCGCCGGGTCAGAAGTGCTGAGATGAACCGGCAGACCACGACGCGCCAGTTCAACGGCAAACGCTGCGGCGAGCGTTGTTTTGCCGACCCCACCCTTTCCCATAAACATCACCAGACCATGCCCCTCTGCTGCAAGAGCATCAACCAGCGATGAAAGTGGTGGCGCGTTACAGGTGGTGGCTTCCCGATCCTCCAATGGCAATGAGGAGGTTACGCCGGAAAACAGTTGGTGCAGGGCATCAAGCCCGACAAGATTAAAGGGCTTGAGTGGAATCTCATCGGTTGGCAACCGCTTGAGCTGAAAAGGCAGCGCCGACAAGGCTGCCTGTTCGCGGGCGACAAGGGCAGAAGCCAGCGGGTCACCGTCAGACTCAGTGGAGGGAAAAACCCCGTTGATCACCAGATACTGCCGGGCAATGCCGATAGCCGCCAGCTCCTCACTGGTTCGGGCAACTTCGTGCAGGGCCGCCTGCTGGGCACGGGCGACGAGAATAAGACGGGTACGCTCCGGGTCAGCCAGCGCATCAACCGCAGCCTTGTACTGGTCGCGCTGCTTCTGCAGGCCTGCCAATGGGCCAAGGCAGGAGCTGTCACCTTTTCCTGTTTCAAGAAAGCCGCTCCAGGCGCCCGGCAGTTGCAGCATTCGGATGGTGTGGCCGGTGGGCGCCGTGTCAAACACAATATGATCGAAATCCAGCGTGAGCGTTGAATCAGTCAGCAGTGCCGTGAACTCGTCAAAAGCCGCAATCTCTGTGGTGCAGGCTCCCGAAAGCTGCTCTTCAATGCTTCGGACAACCGCATCGGGCAGAAGGCCTCGCACCGGCCCGACAAGGCGATCACGATATTTCTGTGCGGCATCGAGCGGATCAATCTCCAGAGCCGAAAGAGAGGCCACCGCTGGCACAGCCGTTATACTGTTGCCAATGGTCATACCAAAAACCTGCCCCACATTGGAGGCCGGATCAGTGCTGACAAGCAGCACCCGCCTCCCCGACTCAGCAAGGGAGATCGCGGTGGCACAGGCGATAGAGGTCTTTCCGACCCCGCCTTTTCCGGTGAAAAAGAGAAAGCGCGGTGGCTCTGCAAGAAATTTCATGATTCTGTTTTGATAAGATTAACAGCAGCAACCGGTTGAACAGCAACTTTTTGCAGGTTTTGCACCATCACCCCCGGCCTCAATGGCTGACCAGCGAACCAGTTCATCGCGGGTTGGATAGCGGCCCGTCAAGATGACAGCGCCATCAAGCAGGATCAATGGCAACCCCTCCTGCCCGGCATGTTCAAGAAATGTTTTCACCTCAGCATTTTCAGCAAACGCCATAGGCTGTTGAGCGAGATTAAAACGGTCAATCGCCACCCCGTTCTGTCGGGCCCAATCGACATCAGCCGCAAAAGTGACCAGCGCCTGATCAACCTCAACACCACACACCCCAGTCGAGCAACAGAGTGCAGGATCAAAAACTTGAATCTGTTTCATGGTATATCCCCATTAAATTACAAAAAATGAAAAAACTCACACCGCAGCTTCATCCGCAAAAAACTTCCCCCGGAACCAGAGCGAAACATTGACAAGGGCAATCAATGCCGGAACCTCAACCAGCGGCCCGATAACGGCGGCAAAGGCCTCCCCTGAATTGATGCCGAAAACCGCCTTGTCATTTCGACGAACAAAGTGAGGAGAAATCTTACAACACCCTAATCAAGATTTCTCGCTGATGCTCGAAATAACAGAATCATATATTTTAACCTGATCGCGCAGGAATATGCACTCCACAGCAATTGATTCCGTAATAAAATAGCAAAAGCACTCATGATTCAAGCGATGCTCGATGCTGAATTACGGTATGACTTTTTGCTAAGCACCTACCCCCATCTCTCGGCCTCGCTTAGTTCATCGCAAATGTACGATTTATATCGTGAAAAAAAATATTAAATTGGGCTCTTTCTCATGGTGTTTGATTCAGATATTACGAAGCTGCACTATTAATCATTTAAAATAAAGGAGTAACATACCATGTCTCGTTTCGTTTCAGCAGCCTTTTGTGCAATTTTTGTTTTTTCAATGAACACTGCGAATGCCAGTGCGGCCTATAGTGCTGCGGCAGGGAAAGCAGTATACGACGCAAGCTGTACTACCTGCCACAAAACCGGCCTCATGGGAGCTCCCAAGGGTGGCGACAAGGCGGCATGGGCTCCTCGTATCTCACAGGGTATGGATATGCTGGTCAGTAGATCAGTAAAAGGCTATACGGGTAAATTAGGGATGATGCCAGCAAAAGGTGGTAATCCGAAACTCACCGACCTCCAGATTGGGAATGCTGTCGCTTATATTGTCCAGCAGAGCAAGTAGAAAACGCTGCGTCATGATCACTGAAAGGCGGGAAAAGATTCTCCCGCCTTTTGGTTGGGTTGGTGAGTGCAAGCCCTGTATAGTGTACTTTATACCCACACCAGACTGTTAATATGATGCAATTTCAGCTAAAACCTAATATGCCCTTCATAACTTCAGCGCAACCAGCAGTTATTGTAATTCTCGGCCCAACAGCCTCCGGAAAATCTGCATTTGCCCTTGCTTTGGCAAAAAAAATCGGGGCTGAAATCATCTCTGCCGATTCACGACAGGTATATCGTGAACTCAATATTGGTGTAGCTAAACCACCACAAGAAGCACTTCAGGAGGTGAAGCACCATTTTGTTGATGAAAAACAGATCAGGGAGCCCTTCAGTGCTGGCGACTTTGCTGCTGAAGCAATCGAAAGGATCAGGGAAATCCATAACAGGGGGAAACGTGCCATTATTGCGGGCGGCTCCACACTCTATCTTGAAGGAGTGCTCAAAGGCTTTGCTGACCTGCCTCCTGCAAATGCTGAAATAAGGGGACGGTTGTTGCTTGAACTTGAAAATATCGGGAAAGAGCCCCTTTATGAAAGACTTTGTCTGAGAGATCCTGTGCAGGCGGCAACGCTTGACCCCACAAAAACCCAGCGGCTTATTCGGAGCCTTGAAATTATCGAAATAACTGGCACGAGTGTTACCGCGCTGCTGGCAAAACAAAATAAGCGGCATACTGGCCTGCACTTTTTCACTACAGGACTTTCTGTGTCTCGTGAGATGCTTTATCAGCGCATCAATCAACGTACAGACGAGATGATTGAGGCTGGCCTCTGCCTGGAAGCTGAGCAACTTTATGACAAATATCGGGAAATCCTTGCCGATAAAAGAACAACAGCACTGCAATCAGTGGGATATCAGGAGCTGTTTAACTATTTTGACGGAGCAATCAACTTTGCCGAAGCTCTTAAACTGATAAAGCAGCATACACGCAACTATGCCAAGCGGCAGTTGACATTTTTCAACAACCGACTTGCTGTTAACTGGATAAATGTTCCTGAGAAGAGTCATGATCTTGACATATTTGTCAACTCTTTTGAGCAAAAAATGGCAAAGTGTTTCAGTTTGTAAGGAGATGAAAAAAAGTATTATGCTGGCAGTTAGTCTTGTCATATATTGCATTCATTTGAAAATACAACGTAAATAAATCATGAAAAAAGCTTTATTACTTTTTGTTGTTCTCTTTTTATCCTCAATCTGTACACTTCAGGCGGAGAACTCTCCTGCTGTATCTGTCGTACCAGGTCAATCGGGCACTATTATTGTACATATGACTGCATTGAAAAACCTTGAAGGGATGGTTGGTGTTTCACTCTTTAACACCTCAAAAGGCTTCCCGGGCAAACATGATCAGGCTTATGCCAAACAACTCAAAAAAATCACGGCTTCCACAGATATGGTTGTTTTTGAAAATCTTCCCTATGGCACCTATGCTGTCAGCGTATTGCATGACGAAAACTCCAACGGAAAGCTGGATACCACCTTTCTTATCGGTATACCCAAGGAGGGGATTGGCGTTTCCAACAATCCCAAAATAGGAAGGGGTGCCCCACAGTATAAAGATTGTATGTTTACATTGGATACGAAAGAGGTAGAACTGACAATTCCCATGAGATATTTTTAACAGGGCGGACAAGCTACGTAACAAAAAAAAAGACGAACCCATTTATGAAGAGACGAACCATTTTGAGCATGATGACGCTTCTTTGCCTCACTTCCGGGGCACTCATGGCGGGTTGCAGCCCAACAGTAAAGATTGAGGCCTCCGATAAACCTATTGTGATTAACATGAATATCAAGATTGATCATGAAATAAGAATCAAGGTAGACCGTGAACTCGATTCCCTGCTTGAGAACAAAAAAGGCATATTCTAAACGAGGAGAAACCAACAATGAAAGCCATTAAAAAGATTCTCTTGGCGCTCGCCGTAGGCGTAATGATGCTTGGTGGAATTACAGCGCCAGCTTTTGCACTTGACCTTGATACTGCTCGTGCAAGTGGACTTGCCGGTGAGGTTGACAACGGTCTGCTTGCGATTCCTCCGGGTGCTCCGGGAGATGCCGCAGAGCTGATTAACTCCACCAACAATGTCCGACGTGCGGAGTATGCAAAAATTGCTGCGCAGAATAATCTGTCGCTTGATGCCGTCGGCACCATGATGTCGCAGAAAATCTATTCACGTATCCCTGCCGGAACATGGGTTCAGGTTCAGGGAAAATGGATAAAGAAAGCCCAGTAATTAGTGAAATGGCTCCTGCGCATCCTGATTGCCGTGATTCTGCTGCTGGCGCTGCTGCCAGCAGCAGCATGGTTCTTCTTTCCCTGGTATGCACAGCCTCTGCTTGACCGGGCGCTTGAAGGTAAACCCTTTCGCATTGAGGTCGCAGGTGTAGAGATGCAGGGTAATTCAGCCATTGGTTTCCGATCGGTGAAGGCCATTTTCACCGCACCGCCGGATGAGTGCAACGAAGAGGCGACCACCTATACACTCTCCCTTGTCAATGGCGCTCTCTCTTTCAAGTTCAGTAATCGCGATCAACAGAAGTCAGGCGGGGTGCTGCCGAAAATTGTTGACGCAACATTTACACTGAAGGCTGATTCGCTCAGTATCATACCCAACCCGCAACAGTTTGCCTTCGGCGATAGCAACGCGTTGATAAAAATAGATTTAGAGGTTTCAAGAAGCAATGGATTTGCGCTTTCCATCAAGCCTCTCTCTGCCACCTACTCCATCAGTGATGCTACCGTTACCCGTGAGAAGCTTTGTTTTGAGGGAATTAACTACAACGTCAAGCTTAGTGATGTCGGGCACTGGCAGCAGCCGATCGACACGCTACGAGTGACCAAGCTCTCCAGCAATGGAATCCCCTCACCGGCAGGTAATTTCAGGGCGCTTTTTGGCTCTAAGCGTGATCCGCGCAACCCCTGCACCCTCACACTCAGTGACTGCTCGGTAGAGCTCTTTCAGTGGAAAGCATCGACAGAGCGTATTGACTACAATTTGAAGAAAAAAAAGAGCACCTTTACCATTAACCTTCCAAAAATTCCACTCAACAAACTTCCAGGAATTTACCAGGGCGGCAAGAGTTTGCCTTTTGCCAAGGGACGAATAAGTGGCTCTATTCCTGTTGAGTTCCAGGACTCGATGATAGTTGTACGCAATGCGACGGTTATTGCCGAAAAAGGGAGCAAAATTTTCTTCTATACCAAAGAAAAGAAACCGTTACTCTCCCTGGATATTGGTCTCACCAACGGGGGGGAAGGTCTGCTGAAAAAGTTAAATACCAGGATAAACTTTACGACCAAAAATGAAAAGCCTTCGGGTTTTGCTCTGAGTGGTATATCGGCCACACTTTTTGGCGGCAAAATCTCCTCGACACCCTTCAGCTTTGACCCTTCGTCAGGAAATTCCCGTTTTACGCTCAAGCTGAACAATGTAAAACTTCTCGACCGTATTCGCCTGCAAGGAGATATCAAGGGGTCACTCAACGGAGGGATAAGCGGCACAATTCCTCTTTCCATCACCAAAAAAAGTTTTGCGCTCCTGAATGGCACTCTGCAATCCACTGGGGGTGGCAGCATCACTCTTTCCCCGCCCTCAAAAAAGCAGAGCATAAGTGAACGCCTCTTTGCGCAAGAACCGCAGGATGTTACCTATTCATTCAGTGAACCGGGGTTTCTGTGTAACCGTTCTGTTAACGGAAGCACCACAATCAGCTTCAAACTGAAGAGCCTGCAACAGAAAACAGCGGGCGGCGATATGGTTATCCTTTCACCCTCGGGGAGGCTATCACTCTGGCATGACCACCTCAACCCGAACATGGTTTCCCTTTCAGACTTCAGCATGGGAATTTTTGAGGGCACAGTTGCTATCAACCATTTCGACTATGATATGGCTAAAAAGGAGGGCGAAACCACACTTCAGCTCAGCCACATTCCTTTGCAGAAATTACTTGATTTGCAAGGCACAAAAAAAATCTATGCCACCGGTGCCCTCAAAGGTAATATTCCAGTCAAAATTAAAAATGAAACGTTTGAAATTATCAATGGTAGCTTGAACGCCGAAGAACCCGGTCAAATCATCTACGCAACGACGGCCGAAGAGCGAGCCGCAGCCAATCCCGGGTTACGCATAACCTACGAGGCGCTGTCGAACTTTCTTTATGCACAAATGCTTTCGTCGATCAATATGGCCCCGGACGGCAAATCTGCCATGACTGTCCAGCTCAAGGGTGCCAACCCCGAGTTTCAGAACGGACGTCCTGTAGAGCTCAACCTCACCATTCAGCAAAACCTGCAAGATCTGATGCGATCCATCTCAGTCTCTTCAGATGTCGATCAGATCATCTCCGACAAAGCCACTAAAAGCAAAACACCATGAACAGAAAAATCTACATCAGTAACTTCGACCGTAAACTCAGGTCATGGGAGAAAGATATCACCAAACTTGAAAAAAAAGCCGAAAAGGTAACTCGAACCCTCCAGCAACATATCGATGAACTGAAGCAACATCATGAATCTGCCGCATCAAAAGCTGCTGATCTTCTGCACAGCAGTGAGGAAGCATGGGCCGAAGTGACATACGGCGCTGAAGAAGCAATGAATGACCTCAAAAAAGCATTCAGAAAAGCGAGGGCAAAGTTCGGGAAGTAAGTGGTAATCACGATTGTACCGTGGCGTATGTTGAATGACAATTTCTACAATGCGGTAGCATTTCCCTTTTGTTGGTCACCATGAAGGATGCAAATAAGTCATTACTATATATAGTTTTAAAAGTATGGCACTATTTGGCATGATTATTGCGGTTTAAATGTAGACAAGGGTGCGAGTGGAGCATCAATCCTGACATTATTTAATCCAATATATCATGGCAAACATCAGCACACTATTCGGCGATCTTTCGGGTTTGGAGTTCCGTACCCTTTTCTCGAATGGCAAGATGGACGGCTGCCTTGTCACACAACCCAATACGCTCGCAACTCCTTATGGCAGCCTTGTGCCTCAATATGAAGCGGAGGATATGGGTCGCCGGTCGGTTAAACCGATCTACTTTTACAAGGATGGCTCGCTGAAATCCATTGCGCTGCAGTCGCAAACCATCCTTGAAACACCGGTCGGATCTATCCCGGCTGAACTGGTAACCTTTCATAAAAACGGAAGTATCAAAAGAGTCTTTCCGCTTGATGGTAAACTGAGCGGCTTCTGGTCATGGAAGAACGAGTTCGCTCTTGCTGGCACGCTTACCTTCAATTCACCAGTCGGCTCACTGAGCGCCAAAGTGATCGGGATGCAGTTTTATGAAAGCGGAGCACTAAAAAGTATAACGCTCTGGCCTGGCCAGACTCTCACGGTGCAAACGCCGATGGGAGAGATTCTGGTGCGAAAAGGGTTGGCGTTCTATGAGTCTGGCGCTATCCGCTCTTTTGAGCCTTTGAAAAAAATTGATATTTCAACACCTATCGGAATAATAACATCATACGACAATGAGCCGAATGGCATTCATGGCGACATCAACTCTGTCCAGCTTGCTGAGGATGGCACAATAGAGGCGCTGAGTACGGTTGATCATGCTGTACAGGTTTCACTGATCAATGAGCATGGTGAACTCTTTCACCCCGGAGTAAAGAACAATGTCTGCGGCGATGAGCGCAAGGTGAGTGTGCCGATGAAGGTTCGATTTGAAAAGAGACGGGTGATGTTTCACGATAACCCGAAGTTCTCGTTCGATGTGGAACAGTGCCGGTTTGAAATCAGAAACATGGATGCTGCTACAAAGGAACCGGCATATTCCTGCGCAGGATAGTTCAAACTTTGATGCGGCTTGAAATTGGTCAACTGCAAGCCGCATAGCTCCCAGCCATCCAGCCTGTTGAAAATGCGGCTTGCAGGTTAAAGCCGCCAATTTCACCGGCGTAGTCGAGCAGTTCCCCGCAGAGAAAGAGCTTGGGTATTATTCTCGATTGCATGGTTTTCGGGTTCACCTCACCAAGCACAACACCACCAGCGGAGACTTCACCCTGGTCAAGGGGCACGTTACCTGCGGTGCCAAGTGGGAAGCGTTTAAGTGTAGTGATGAGTAACTGCCTCTTCTCTTTCGGAAGGCTGCTCCATGTTACAAGGTTTTCGATAGTCGCATGATGCATCAGAAAAGGCACAATTGCCGTGGGAATTGTGCCGTGCGGTGTCTCGGTAAAGGCTCCCCGATGAGGTGCCATCGCGCAACTTTGGAGAAACTTTCTTACCATCTGTGCGCCACTCTTGCGCGCATGAAGCAGAAGTTGTTCCTCAAGTTCAGCAAGACTCAGTTCAGGAAAAAAATCAGCAAAAAGTGAAGCGCTCCCAAATTCAGTGCAGAGTTCAGCAATGTCGCGTGAGAGCGAAAGTGCCACCGGACCACTGATGCCCCTATGGGTAAAAAGCAGGTCGCCTCGACGTTCAACACTGCGTCCACCGGCAGAGGCCACAAGAGCAGCCGAACGGAGAGAAATGCCTGAAAGTGAAGCGGGAGGAGCCTTTTGGGTGTAAACTGGGGCCAGTGCAGCAACAGAGCTCTTGATTGAGTGACCAAGTGCTCGGGCAATCGCCAAGCCGTCACCCGTCGTGCCGGTTCTGGAATAGGAGACTCCACCTGTGGCCAGAATTACAACTTCTGCTGTAAATGATGCATCAGCAACTGTAACAAGAAACAGCTCCCCTTTTCGCTCAACGCTCCGAACCCGACTGGAAAAATGCTGTTGTACTGACGATTTTCTTAACAGCTCTTCAAACGCAACAACAACCGATGATGCCTCTCCGCTTATGGGAAATACCTTGCCATCAGCCCTTTCTGCAAACTCAACTCCCCGTGAACGCAGCAAGTCAAGAAGATTGCTGTTTGAAAAAGCATAAAAAGCATGGCGGAGAAACCTCTTTTCATTCAAGCGCAGAAAACCTTTATCAAGCAGCTCTGCCGGAGTGCCCCGATGAGTTACATTGCATTTTCCTCCACCAGAGATCCTGATTTTTGTTCCCGGACGAGCATTACGCTCTAGCAGAGTTATTGTACAACTTTTGCCCAAATGTTCAGCGCTCCGTCGTGCCGCAATGGCCGCAGAAATACCGGCTGCTCCACCTCCAATAATCAGAATAGTTGTATGCGTCATGATGCTCCCGAGAGCCTTATTGCTGCTGCAATCCAGACAAACAGTTCTGTCATCTCATTTCCCGCCCCAAGCACGTCTCCTGTAACTCCACCAATTTTCCGGTGACTCACCAGACCCGTCATCATTCCGGCAGCGAGCGCCGCAGGTACCACAGCAAAAAGCGCATAAAGATCGGTATAAAGAAGTAAAACGAGAAAAGAGAGCGTTACTATAGAGGTAGCTATAATATGGAGGCTTCCAGCCCCGGTTACAAATGCCTGGGCAGTTCCGCCCTCGCTGCGGGCATAAGGGAGGGATGAGGCAAGCAGCACCTGCACAAATCGCGCAAGCAGGGTGCCAGCGACAATGATGTTGAAAGCCCCGAGTTCAACAAGCTTGAGAATGGCAATCCACTTGAGCAGCATAACAGCACAAAGAGCTATGGCACCAAACGATCCAACGTTCGGATCCTTCATAATCCTCAGCACTGCTTCCCTGCTCTTTCCGCCCCAGAAGCCATCAGCCATATCAGCAAGGCCATCGGCGTGCATTCCCCTTGTCAAGGCGATACCGCCAAGAACCACAAGTGCTGCCGACAGCTCATTCCACCCAACAAGATGACCAAAATATGCAAGGGAGGCCTGCAATATTCCGATCAACAAGCCAACCAGAGGAAACCAGAAAAGCGAAGTGCTGAAAGTATCAGTATCCTTGCCAGGAACAGTGAGCACGGTCAATGTTCTCAAAGCTGTCACAAGCCCTCTCACCATACCTTATTCAGCACTTTTTTCACTGACCCTTGCTGCACTGAAAGTTGCCATTTCATTATAAATTTTCACAGCTCCCTCAATAAGCTGCATGGCAAGCACGGCACCCGTTCCCTCGCCAAGACGAAGATCAAGATCAAGAATCGGTCGTGCCCCGAGTTTCTGCATAACCGTCCTGTGCCCCTGTTCGTTGGAAATATGGCTGAAAAAAAGATAGTCATCCACAGTCGGACAAAGCTTGAGCGCAACCACAGCTCCTGCCGAGGAGATAAAGCCATCAACAACAACAGGAATGCGGTTTGCTGCAGCCCCAAGAATAAAACCGGTTATTGCGGCAATTTCATAACCTCCAAGAGCGGCAAGTGTAGTAAAGGGAGTCGTACAACGGGATCCGTTAACAACAATAGCCTTCTGGATCACCGCTATTTTGTGCTGCAGACGCTCATCATCAATACCAGTGCCCCGGCCGGTAATACTTTCAACCGGCAGATTGAGCAGAACGGAATAGAGCGCTGTCGCCGGGGTGGTATTGGCGATGCCCATCTCACCGGTTCCAAGAAGATGGTAGCCCGCCTTGTGTGCTTCTGCAGCAAGTTCTGCGCCACAAAGCACTGCCTGCAGTGTATCCTCTTCACTCATGGCAGCTCCAAGAGCCATATTGCAGCTCCCCGATCGCACCTTTTTTTTCACCAGTCCGGGCAGATCGGGAAAATCATGATTGACACCCATATCCACAACATCAAGATCTGCCCCGGCATGACGAGTCAGCACATTAATGGCTGCTCCTCCACTGAGCATGTTATAGACCATCTGTGGTGTCACCTCTGCTGGAAATGCCGATACACCTTCCACCGCCACCCCGTGATCGGCGGCAAAACAGCAGATTTTCTTTTTTGAAAGCTGCGGCTTCAGCAATCCGGTTGCCAGAGTATATTTCAGTGCAATCTCTTCCAACCGGCCAAGGCTCCCCTGCGGTTTGGTAAGATCATCAAGATGCGCTTGCACTGCAGCGGTGAGTGAGTGGTCGGCAGGTTGGATATGATTCAGTAGATGCTGAAGTTTTTCGTTCATAATTTATTAAATAAAAAATAATTAGCTAATTCAAGAGGTAACTACTTCAGTCTGATCGGCAGACCACTGCAAAGCAAATAAGCCTCCGTTGCTATAGAAGCAACATGCTGGTTAATCATGCCTGCCCTGTCTCGAAATCTCCGAGCCAGGGCATTTTCGGGAACAATGCCCTGACCCACTTCATTGGAAACAAGGATAATAGCACAAGGAGGCTGACGAAGTACCTCCAGAAAAAGTTCGATCTGTTTGTCGATCTCCTCATCATTGTCAAGATAGTGCATAAGATTTCCTGTCCAGACCGTCAGACAGTCGAGCAGCACAACATCGGTGCCTGCGGGAAGCTGCCGGAGCGCTTGCCCGAGACAGAGAGGCTCCTCGATTGTCGTGAACTGGGTACCCCGCTCTACTTGATGCTTGCTGATCCGGATCTGCATTTCTTCATCAAACGGCTCTGCAGTTGCAAAAAAAAGCTTGTTCACGTAGGATGCTGCAAGCTTCAAGGCAAAAGAGCTCTTGCCGCTCCGCGCTCCACCGGTAACATAATAAACTGTACTCATTTTTCAGGGAGAGCTTAAGAGTAAACCCAGACAGAAGCTGGAGGAATGTTTTTTATGACAAACCGTTTTCTTGCCTTGTTGTGAAAATTGACTTCTCCAAGAGGATCATTAAGGCCGTATGTGTACAGGACACACCATAGAAGCAATCCTCTGCTGTAAAGAGATTCAATAATGGGAATAAATGATGATTTGAATGGGTTGTTGATCAGAGGAATTGAAAGCACAAGCCCAAACTGCTGGTCAACTTTTTTTAACTGCTCTATAGCACATGAATTTATCGTTTTAAGATGGGGATATTGTTGACGAAGCAACTCACAAAATTCCGAATCGATTTCAACCAATAATGGATTCAAGCTGGAGATATGTTTGGTAATAGCACCGGTTCCTGCACCTATTTCAATAATAACCGCTTCATCTAACTCTTTAATTGATTTAAATATAGCTTTTGCCAAAAACTCAGAAGAGGGCATAACGGAACCGATACTTTGAGGAGCTTTTAAATATTTCTTAAGGAACAATATCTTGTTACGCATGTAGTTGACTGATTTTTTAAGTTGTTTAATTCAGCGATGGCAATGTTCTGGTAACTGTTTGCCGCTGTACGGCCTTAAGTTCGGCCAGGTCAGAGACCACTGCGGCCGACTGGTTAAGGAGAACGTCTTTGTTCATGTTTTTGGTTGAATCCTGATCCTGCCCCCACTGCCCCTCTATTTTTTTTATCGTCTCTATCTCAGATTTAAAGGAGGAATCCTGAAGTGATACCATCTTCTTTTTACGAATCTGGTTAAATGTATTCAAATCAATAAGATAGGATTGGAACTGGCGGTTCTTTGATGCCCTTTCCTGCTGTTTTTGGCGAAGCACTCCAATTTCTTCCTGGGAAACCTCTGCAGTCGGGCGGTAAAATGAACGGGAAATGGTGCTCCACGGAAGGCTACTGGTATAAGTATCCTCGCCAACTATTGAGGTGTCAATCATTGATGGCATAGCAATATCAGGCAGTACACCTTTATGCTGGGTACTTGCTCCGGAAATCCGGTAAAACTTTGCAATAGTGAGCTTTATCTGTCCGAGTTCAGGACTTTTTCCAAAAAAAGAAAACGGCCTTGTTAGTTTTATAATACTCTGGACAGTCCCTTTTCCGAACGTTCTCTCTCCGATTATAACACCGCGCCCGTAATCCTGAATTGCAGCAGCAAAAATTTCTGATGCCGAGGCGCTGTAACGGTTGACAAGTACCGCCAGCGGACCGCTATAGACCACCTGGCGATCTTTGTCATACATTACCTGTTTTTCACCTGAGGAATTACTTATCTGTACCACTGGACCGGCTGGAATAAAGAGCCCGGTAACATTCACTGACTCTTCAAGCGAACCACCTCCATTGTCGCGCAAATCAATAACGATGCCATCGACATGCTCAGCATTCAGTTCGTTCAGAATTCTTGTTACATCACGACTGGTGCTGGTATAATTACCGGTATTCTGTTGTTGACCCTCAAAATCCAGATAGAATGACGGGATGGAAATAACTCCGATTTTCTGGCCATTTTGCTGGATAACGCTTTTCTTTGCCGCCTGCTCTTCCAGATCGATCTTTTCTCGCTGGAGTTGGACTATTTTTGCAGGCCCCCTGCCACCCTGGCTGGCCTGAACAATTTTCAGACGAACAATGGTACTTTTTTTCCCCCTGATCAGTTTTACCACTTCAGTGATTCTCCATCCGGAAACATCAATAATTTCTCCTGTTTTTCCCTGACCAACAGCAATAATTTTGTCCCCTTTTTTCATTAAACTGCTTTTGAAGGCAGGACCTCCAGGAATGACCTCGCTAACAACAGTATATTCGCCTTCGGTCTGGAGTTTGGCTCCGATTCCCTCAAGCGATCGGCTCATATCTATCTGGAAGTTTTCGTATTCATCCGGAGAGAAATAGCTCGTATGGGGATCGAATGATGTTGTCAGTGCGTAGGTATAAGCCTGAAAAGCATCATCCGGTTTCTGGCGATTGAGAAGGTTGAGCCTGCCTGTAAAGCTTTTTGCCAGAGCCCCACGGATTGTCTTGCTGCTTTCACCCGAATACTTTAGATTTAACCACTGGTATTTCAGCTCTTTTTTCCACAGGTCGGAAAGCTGATGCCTGTCAGAAGGCCATGGATCGGCCTTGCGGGAGAGATCAAGGGTCTCGGGCGTTGAAAAGTTAAAGTGTACAGTGTCTGCAGTTGCCTTCATGAACCGCATTTTCTCTTTTGCCCGTTTCAGGAAAAAATTATAGATCCCAAAACCCGCATTTGATTTCCCTGCAAGAAATTCATCATCAATGCGAGAGCCATAAACTTTTCGGAGACTTTGTACCTCACTTGCCACAAAATAACTTTTACTGCCATCAAGATTTTCGATATAGCGATTGAATATCTGTTGAGAAAGAGAGTCATTAACTGAGATCTTTCTGTAGTGATTCTGGAGAAGGGATTGAGTGATGTATTTGCCAGCCTCTTCCTGGGCTGCAGTTGGATGGAGCGTAACAAGAGTCACTGCCGGAGCAGATTTTTCCGCATTTTTGGCAAAAACCGAAACTGCGCTCCCCAAAGCGACAACAATGAGGAGCAGACTTTTTCTACGCATGTTAGTGTATAAAGATCAAAGGGTTAACGACCGTATAGAATGCTATTGTTGAATGAGAACGCAATTATATATATATTGGCCCATTGATTGATATAATTATGGCGGCAGAGAAATACAGCATATTATAATAAATAAAAGGAGAGCTTTCAATGCAAAAGAAAAAAATCAGCTTTAAAGAGCTGGGGTTGGTCAACAGCAGGGAATTATTCAGTAAGGCTGTGACAGGTGGCTACGCTATTCCGGCATACAATTTCAACAATCTCGAACAGATGCAAGCGATCATTCTTGCCTGTGCGGAGACCAAATCTCCCGTTATTCTTCAGGTTTCCAAAGGGGCCAGAAGCTATGCCAACGAAACCCTGCTTCGCTATCTTGCCCAGGGTGCTGTTGCTTATGCCGCTGAACTTGGCTCACCCATTCCAATTGTACTGCATCTTGATCACGGCGACAGCTTTGAACTTTGCGTGGACTGCATTGAGTCAGGGTTTTCTTCCGTGATGATTGATGGCTCTCATCTCTCGTACGAAGATAACATCGCACTGACCAAAAAAGTTGTTGAGTATGCCCATCAATTTGATGTGACTGTTGAGGGTGAACTCGGAGTGCTGGCTGGAATTGAAGACGAAGTCTCTGCTGCCCACCATACCTATACCCAACCGGAAGAGGTTGAAGATTTCGTAGCAAAAACCGGTGTTGACAGTCTTGCCATCTCCATTGGCACTTCACACGGTGCCTTCAAGTTCAAGCCAGGCGAAGATCCTAAAATCCGCCTCGACATCCTTACTGAAATTGAACACCGCATTCCTGGATTTCCTATTGTTCTGCATGGCTCCTCTTCTGTACCCCAGGAGCTGATAAAAACCATCAATGAGCATGGTGGCAAACTGAAGGATGCGATTGGGATCAGTGAAGATCAGCTTCGTCTTGCCGCAAAGTCTGCTGTCTGCAAAATCAATATCGACTCCGATGGTCGACTCGCCATGACTGCCGCAATCCGCAAGGTGCTTGACGAAAAACCTGAAGAGTTTGATCCAAGAAAATATCTTGGCCCAGCCCGTGATGCTCTGAAGAAACTCTATGTTCACAAAATTATCAATGTTCTCGGCTCTGACGGAAAAGCATAAGTAGGGATCGGTGCAGTAGGGGCAACCCTTGTGGCTGGCCCCCTACTGCACGTCACCCAAAAACCTCAATGCTGCATAGGCAAGCAGGCCACAACCTGTTTCAAGCGCACGCTCTTCGGGATTGAAGGTTGGGGAGTGCAGTGTGTTATTTTTGTCGTTGTTCCCCATTCCCGTTCCGATCTGCCAGAACGTCCCCGGACACTCCTGAAGGTAGTAGGCAAAATCCTCGGCGGTCATGATCGGGTCACAGTTGAGCACGTTGACACTACCGAGATACTCTCCGCAGATCATCTCCGCCTTTTCGGTAACAACCAAATCATTATAAAGCACTGGATACCCTTTTCTGATCTCCACTTCCGCCTCAACACCAACTCCCATCGCTATATGAGTGACCGTCTGACGCAGCCTTTCCTGCAGCAGTGATCGCACTTCCTCGTTCATGGTTCTCATCGTGCCTGACATGGTTACCTGCCTTGGTATAACATTAGTTGCATTGCCACCATGAATCGAGGCAATCGAAACAACCGCAGGCTCATGGGGCGGAGCGACGCGGCTCACAAGGTGCTGAACCGCAGTAATGATATGAGCAGCAGCAAGAACCGGATCGGCCACTTTATGTGGTGCAGAAGCATGGCCTCCCTGCCCCGTCACAGTGAAGTAGAGTTCATCAGCCGCAGCCATAAAGCTTCCCCTGCAGAGAGCAACTTTTCCGCATTCAACGTTTGGAAAGCAGTGTTGGCCGATAATCACTGACGGCTTGAACTGTCTGAACAGGCCTGCATCGAGAAACGGTTTTGCTCCTCCCGGCGCTTTCTCTTCCGCTGGCTGAAAAATAAGAAGCACATCTCCAATAAGCCTCTCTTTCATTCCTGAAAGAATTTTTGCTGCGCCAAGAAGCATTGCCGTGTGCATGTCATGACCACAGGCGTGCATTTTGCCTGGATCAAGGGAGCAGAAACCATTCTGATTCTCTTCGTTAAGCGGCAAAGCGTCAATATCCGCCCGCAGCGCAACCAATGTGCCCTTGCCAGCCTTGCCTCCTCCCTTAATCAGAGCGACAACGCCTGTTTCAAGCAAAGAAGGCTCCGGCGTAATACCGAGACCAAGAAGGTAATCGGTTATCAGTGCTGTGGTGTTTACCTCTGCATAAGAGAGTTCCGGGTGACGATGAATCTCCCTGCGCAAAAAGAGAACTTCATGGAAAATCTCTGCTGCGCCACTTTTAATCAGCTCGACAAGCTCGATGGAGTGTTCTGTTTTCATGAAAACATTATATTTGTCGTTCAGACACTTACATATCCATAAACCGGATAAACTCAAGCGCCTTTTCTCTCATTTCATCCTCTTTTTCCCTGAAGAAGGGGGATGTATAGCGGATCTGGTAGCCAATTTTTCCAAGATTTGTTGCCAGACGAAAAAGGTCGTACGTCTGAAGCCTGAAGGTGAGAACTGTGCCTTCACCATCAGGAGCTGCAAAATAGCTACCAAAACTTAACACTGTGGCATCGTTTTTCTCAAGTATTGCAATAACCTCGGAGAGCTTGAGATCAACTGATGGCACATCCAGCTCGAGGGTAACCCCCTCATCGCCCAAATGAAAAATATCACTGATTTGTTTAAAAAGTGCCTCCTTTTCAATAACCCCGACATAACGCCCACCCTCTTCCGATACTGGAATGAGGGTAGTATGTATTGAACTTGTCCTCGAAAAAATATCAAAGAGATGTTCATGAAGTCCGATGCTTTCGGCATTTTCAAACGTCAGCTCCTTCAGCCTTTTTTTCGATTGCCGCAAAGGCAAAAGATCAAGAATTGTCACCATGGCCGTGATTTTCCCATCATGCAGGAGAGGAGCGCAGTCAACCCCACCCTCCTGCATCAAGGAAAGAACTTCCACAACCAAGTCATTATCCGCAAAAAACGGAACGGTTATGTCAAGATGATCCTTTACCCATTCATTTAACAGCATGGTTCGATTTTATTCACCCTCAGCTCATGCCGGCCCCCTTCAAAATCGGTGGCAAACCAGTTATGAAGGCTTTGTTCTATTGTTGCTTTATCGGTAAAACGTGCGGGAAAACAGATAATATTGGCATTATTATGCTGCCGGGCAAGGGTGGCGAACTCCGGGTTGCAGACAAGCGCTGCTCGAATGCCCTTGATTTTATTTGCGGCAATAGAAACACCGATACCAGTGCCACACAGCAGGATTCCAGAGTCGCTCTTCCCTTCAGCAACTGCCAAAGCAACTTTGCGGGCGAAATCAGGATAGTCAACCGACCCCTCATCGTAGGGCCCCATGTCTTCTATCTCATAGCCACTGCCTGCAAGCCAGGCAATCACCGTTTTTTTGAATTCGAACCCGGCATGATCGCTTCCAACTGCAATGTTCATAATTCGTTTACGTTAAATTTGAATGAAGATTTTTTCTGGGAAACCCTTGATAAAAAGAGTTCCTGACTGTTTATTTTCGGAGCGTCATTGATAATCAGAGCGTAAGTGCCATCAGCGTTCATCTGCCATGCCTTGACATTATCGCTCAGAATCAGGTCAAGATCGGAGGTAACAACCTTGATCAGCGCTTTATCAAATACAGGAAAAAGTGTTTCGACCCGATCGTCGAGGTTTCTTGGCATGATATCGGCGCTGCCAAGATAGAGTTCATGCTTTCCTCCATTTTGAAAGTAGTACGCCCTGCTGTGTTCAAGAAAACGTCCGATGACACTGATAACCCGGATATTCTCACTGACTCCTGGAAGGCCAGGTTTCAGGCTGCAAATCCCCCGAACAACCAGGTCAACCCTGACGCCCTCGCATGAGGCCCGGTAAAGTGCCTGTATCGTTTGAACGTCAACCAGGGCATTCATTTTCATAACTATCCGTCCCTTGTTTCCCTGTTGGGTCAGTGCAATTTCCCGATCAATCATCTCAATAATCCTTTTTCGAGTGTTGATTGGGGAGACAAGCAGCTTTCTGTACCCAGTATGTTTTGAGTATCCTGTCAAGGCGTTGAAAAGTTCTGATACATCATTGGCAAGCTGTTCGTTGGTGGTAAAAAGGCTGTAATCGGTATAAATTTTTCCGGTTGCAGGGTTATAGTTTCCGGTGCCAAGGTGGAGATAGCGTTTCAGCTTCTGTTGTTCCCGGCGCACAATGAGAGTGAGCTTTGCATGGGTTTTGAGCCCCGGCAAGCCGTAGACGACGTGTACCCCAACATCTTCAAGCGCCCGAGCCCAGACGATGTTATTCTCTTCGTCGAATCTCGCCTTGAGTTCTACAAGTACCGCAACCTGTTTGCCCTCTTCTGCCGCCTTCATCAGCGCCTCGACAATGGGTGAGTTGCTTCCCACCCTGTAGAGCGTCTGCTTGATGGAGAGGACATCAGGGTCAAGTGCCGCCTTGTTGAGAAAATTGACTACTGGCTGAAACGAATCATAAGGATGGTAAAGTAGCCTGTCTTTAACCCGTATCGCGCTGAAAATATCATCTGCAAACTCCTCTTCAATGCGGTTGTAAGGGACAAAAGTCTCATCTTTCAAGTCAGGCCGTTCTATCTTCAGAAGATCAATCAGGCAGCCAAACCCGAGCGCTCCGTCAATTTCATACACATTCCTCGGGGCAAGCTCAAGATTTTTGATGAGCAGTTTACGCACCGAAGAGGGCATTTCAGGAGTGATATCAAGGCGGACTACTTTCCCGTAACGGCTTGAGCGGATGCTTTTTTCAATGGTTTTCAGCAGATCACCAGCTTCATCCTCCTCAATTTCAATATCTGCATCCCGAATCAATCTGAACAGATGGGACTGTATAATTCTCATTTTCGGAAACAGGTGCGCCAGATTGTTTTCGATGAGATCTTCTGTCCATATAAACCTGATGATTCCGTCCTCATCATGAAAGCCCTTGATATCGTTGAGGCGGAGAAGTCGAGGAAGGATTCCCGGAACCTTCACACGGGCAAACTTCAGGGTCTTGCTCTCCTCATCTTCCAGCTCGACGGCAAGATTCAGCGAGAGATTCGACATAAAGGGAAAAGGGTGGCCAGTATCGAAGGCGAGTGGCGTCAGTACCGGATAGATCTCCTTGCGAAAATAGTGACTCAATGCCCGCTGATGCACCGTCGTTAATTCGGAGACTTTAAGGAACTCTATGCCCTCCCGTTGCAGAGCAGGGACAAGGTCATGATAAAAACATTCGTTTCGCTGGCTGAGCTGCTGCTGAACCATTGTACGGATCTTTTCGAGCTGCTCAAAAGGAGTATGGCCATCAATGGTTCGATCCTGAATGCCAGCCTCATACTGATCTTCAATACCTGCAACGCGGATCATGAAATATTCATCAAGGTTTGAACTGAAAATCGAGATGAATTTTACCCTCTCCAGAAGCGGATGCGCATCAGGATTGAGTGCCTCCTCAAGTACCCGCTGATTGAAATAGATCCAGCCCAGCTCCCTGTTGACATACAAAGAGCCATCTGAAAAATCAGAAGGCGCACTTCCCCTCTCATCATGTTCTTTCTCTGTTTGCATAGATAAAAAATCAAATATCATGTGTATCGAATAATCCCTTCTTGATGAACAACGGCATCAAGAGGCTCATCCCAATGGTCGATGGGCACTTTCTCAACCATTTGCTGAAGAAACGAGAGCCCAATACGGTACGGGTTAACTCCATCTTCTGAAAGTCGCCGCAAAAAACGGTCATACAACCCTTTTCCATACCCAAGGCGATAACCTCTTTCGTCAAAGGCGAGGAGAGGGAGCAGCACAACGTCAATATGTGATTCATCCGCAATTACATACTCTGCCGGTTCAGGTTGACCAAATTCACCAGGCACAACCGCATCTCCCTTTCGAAACAGCGCCGAGACAAGAACGTCCTTTTGAATAACCGGAACCAAAAACTTTTTATCCATTACGGCAAGCCCGTTAATAATTGGCGCAGTGTCCACTTCAACAAAAGCTGGAATCGAAAGATATATATGAAGATGGCGAGCATTTACTACTTCAGGTAGACCAATAACATGCCGGGCGATTGCTGAATTCATTGATGTTCGCAATTCTGTTGCAAGAGACCGTCTTCGGGAGACCATCAGTTTTCTAAGAGTGGCTTTGTCAATGGCTATTTCTACGCTCTCTCGATTCATAAGGAAATAATAAAATACTCTCAATCGTATACTGCGCACTAAAAATTGAAAAATAATAAAATAGAGCCGGTTCTCCCTATATCTGCTCTCTAAAAAAGGCGAAAAATCGTCTCATCACGGGTAATATCACAACAGGATTGAATAACCTGTCGCTCGAAGAACTCCTGATCAGAGTATCACCTTGTTGATTATTTGTCGTATCTTCGCGGACAATGGAGTGCTGGCTGTAGCAAACTGCAAACACGAATTGTTAACCCAACAAATAATCACACAGAGTCATGAGCTATATTTTTCAGCAGGCACGCCTCCTTAATCCGTTTGAGCATATTGATATAACCGGAACGATAAAAGTGGGTGGTGATGGAGTCATTGAAGCGGTCGTATACGGTAATGAGCCCCTTGCATCTACGCCCGAAGACAGGGTCATTGATCTTCGGGGAAAGATAGTTACTCCGGGGCTTTTTGATATGCACTGCCATTTCCGGGAGCCTGGTCAGGAGTACAAGGAGACTCTGGAAAGTGGAACAAACGCTGCTGCGGAGGGAGGTTTTACCGGTGTTGCACTTATGCCAAACACAAAACCTGTTATTGACACTCCCCTCGGAGTTGCCTATGTCCGCCATCATGCTGCGATGCTCCCTGTTGATATTGAAGTGATCGGGGCATTAACTGTTGAAAGCAAGGGCAAACATCTTGCACCCTTCGGAAAGTTCAGCTCATACGGAGTTACGGCTGTTTCAGATGATGGCTCCTCGGTTCAGAACAGTCAGATCATGCGTCTTGCCTTTGAATACGCTTCAAATTTTGACCTTCTCATCATCCAGCATTGCGAAGAGCAATCACTTACGCTGGGTGGCATAATGAATGAAGGGCTTTTTTCAACGAAACTTGGCTTGAAGGGCATTCCTGATGTCTCAGAAGCTATAACGCTTAGCCGGGATCTGCTTCTGATGCACTATCTCGAAGAGCACAAACTGCACGATCCACTCCTGCGTCCACGCTACCATGTCGCCCATATCAGCACCAAAGCGTCGCTCGACCTCGTCCGCAAGGCAAAACAGGATGGACTGCAGGTAACCTGCGAAGTGACGCCGCACCATTTCACACTGTGTGATGAAGAGCTTTTTCTTGCTGAACAGAAAGGCAACTATATCATGAAGCCGCCTCTCTCTTCAAGGGAAAACCGTGAAGCGCTTCTTGAAGGAGTTGCAGACGGGACCATTGATGCCATAGCCACAGACCATGCACCCCATGCTCTACACGAAAAAGAGTGTCCCCCCGATCAGGCGTTTTTCGGCATTATCGGTCTTGAAACCTCAGTGGGGCTGACCATAACTGAGCTGGTTAATAAAAAAATTATTACCATGAATCGGGCGATTGAATTGTTGTCGGTTAATCCAAGAGGAATTATGAGGCTCAAACCAATACTTTTTGCTCCAGGAGAAATGGCAAATTTTTCAATCATTGACCCTGATTTTCAGTGGAGTGTCACATCGAGTTCGCTGAAATCCAAATCATCCAACACGCCGTTTCTTAACCGATCTCTGAAAGGAAAAGCGACAGGAATTTTTCACAAGGGAAAATATATTGAATCGGCAGAGCTGTAGGAGCAGTTCTCTCCTGGGCAGTATTTGCTTGTCGATAATTTTTTTATTACCTTTCAAAGCTTTTTGAGCACAAAAACAAAGAAGTAAAGCGTACTAAACCAAAAGAACTACCTCACGAGACATGGCAAAGAAACAAACGTTTGCAGATAAAGGCAAAAAATCCGGGAGCAGTGATTTCAAGTGTGCCAAGCTTATTTTTTCTGTAAAGTCAGAAAAAACAAACGCCTGGAAATTCATTGAAAAAAACGTCAGGATCCCCAACGGAGAAAATGATCAGGCCGTTCTTGCAAAAGCAATCACTGATTACGCAAAATAAGAAATAGGAACGCTCCTCAGGGCATCGCAGGATACCCTGAGTTCAACCTGCTCTCTCTCACCTTTTTTTCTCCACTGACAATGGTAGAAAGTCCCGATTCGTCAGGAACAGGGGCCTCTGTTAACTGGTTTAAAGAGTGGTTTAATCATCCGCTCTATCTGGAAGTGTACAGCCATAGGGACAATGATGAGGCTGCACATTGCATTCATACTATCCTCTCATTATCTGGACTGGATCTGAAAAATCCGGAGTCACTATCAGTTCTTGATATTGCCTGTGGTGCAGGACGTCACGCTCTTGAACTTGCCCGGCTCGGCTACCGTGTCACAGGTAACGACCTTTCACCTTTTTTGCTGGAGGAAGCACGAAAATCTGCAATGAATAGCCTGGTGTCTTTGAAACTGACCTGCTGCGACATGAGGAACATTCCGTCCAGCGGTCACTATGATCTTGTGGTTCAGCTTTTTACCAGTTTCGGCTATTTCGATCTGAAAGAGGATGACCAACTGGTACTCAACAGAGCTTATGGAGCGCTTCAACATGGAGGCTGGTACGTACTGGATCTTCTTAACCCCGTCCATCTTGCCGGCAACCTGGTTTCTCACTCCCATCGAATGGCAGGAGAGCTTACCATTATTGAAGATCGGGCGTTTGATGGTGACAGAATTACCAAAACCATGAACATTACCCACCCTCAGGGCAAGACAACCACCTTCAGCGAATCAGTTCGACTTTACAGCAAAGAGGAGATTATTGCCATGCTTCAAAAAGAGGGATTTACCATCAAGAGTATAGTGGGCAACTATCAGGGCGAACATTTCATGAAAACCGATTCCCCGCGAATGATTGTTTTTTGCAGAAAACAATCATTCGTGCGGTGATAGTCATTTAAAGCATATTTCGGTCACGGTACCACTCGTATGCATTTCGAATACTGTGATCGTGTGGTTCATACCGCATGTTCAACTCACGTTTGGCCTTGGATGAATCAAAATAGAGGAAATGAGAGGCAACCCTGAACATTGAGAGGTTAAAGAGTTTTGATATTCGGTTCTTGTTCTTGTAGAGATTGAGCGCCGATTTCAGTATTTTAGCTGTCCAGAATGGGAGGGGAAGACGAACTTTCGGGGCTCCGGTAATTCGCGAAATGGTATCAGCCAACTGCTTGTAGGTTACGTTTTCACCTCCAAGAATGTAACGCTCTCCAGTTTTTCCTTTTTCCATCGCTGTGATGATGGCATCCGAAACAATTTCGACATCGACCACACAAATTCCCCCGATAGGATAAAAAGGAAGCCTTTTATTATATATATCCTTGATAATCCGCCCCGCATTGAAGTTTAAATCTCCAGCACCAAAAACAAAAGCTGGATTGACAATAACGCAGTCCAGTCCTTTTTTGATCGCTTCGGCAACCTCAATTTCGGAAAGATGTTTCGTCCTCGCATATTCAAGACTGATCTCGTCAAAATTCCAGACAACGGATTCGTCTACCGGTTTTTTGTCGAAGGCAATCCCGACTGCAGTTATGGAACTAACATGCACAACCCTTTTAACGCCAGCAACGGCAGAGGCCTGCAGAATATTGCGGGTGCCATCAACATTGATTTTATAAAGCAGGGCATTCTTTTTATCACCCATATAGGTAAGTCCAGCTGAGTGATAGACTAAATCAATACCATGTAATGCGGAATCAAGCGAAGAGCGGTTTGTAATATCTCCGTACACAAGATGAACCTTGTGCAAAACTTCAGAGAGCGGAGTTAAATCCGAATTTTTACGAACAAGAATGAAAATTTCATCGTCAGAAGCAGCAAGTTTTTTTACAAGACTCGAGCCAATAAAACCAGTCGCCCCAGTTACAAGAATTTTTTTATTCACCAGTAGTATCCCTCAATCAATTAACAATCCATCATTTTTCCGCTCCCCAAAAAACGCTCCAGTTATCACTGACAGCCTTTCTAAACCTTATGGTACAACGGCGGTCTCGTCGACAATAATTTTACCTTCAACTATTTTGTTTCTGATATTCTCAAGTTGATCATGCTTCTTCGCACCGATCAGTGATGCGTTTTTTTCATTGTAAACATAGTCAGTGTAACGGTCGGCAAGACCAAAAACAGACACTCCTCCACCCTTAAAACTTCCATCCAGAACATTTTCAACAGTTTTCAACACTGCCCTGTCGACCGCCTTGGTCATACTGGAGAGAACGAATCCCGGCGCTTCGGACTCCTGATTACGATCAGTGCAGATGACAAGCGCTTTACTTTCCCTTGCTGCTTCAATGACGCCAAGCCCACTTGCTCCCGCTGCCTCGTAGATAATATCAGCTCCCCTTCCATATTGGCCAAGCGCAAGCTCTCTTCCCTTTGCGGGATTAGCAAAGGCGCTTCCGGTCATACCGATGTAGCCTGAAATAACTCTGATATCAGGATTTATTGAATGAACACCCGAAATAAACCCTGTCTCGAATTTTTTGATGACGCTTGATTCCATCCCCCCTATGAAACCAACAGTTTTTGTTTTGGTCACCATGCCTGCAAGAGCTCCCGCCAGGTAAGAACCCCTCTTTTCTTCAAAAACAATTCCCTGGAGATTTGCTGGTATGGAAACTTTTGTATCGGGGATATAGTCGATACAGACAAATTTTTTAGCCGGAAATTCTGACGCAATTTTAGTAATATCATCACTGAAAAGGAGGCCAACTCCAATGATAATGTTGACATCAGGATCGCTCGCCATCTGACGCAGCGCAGATTCGCGATCGGCACCCTCTCCCTGAGGTTCAACATAGATAAAATTTATCCCATGCTTTTTTTTTGCAAGTTCAAGGCCATTATACGCTGAATCGTTGAATGACTTGTCACCCCTGCCGCCAACATCAAAAACCAGGCCAGCTTGCAGAACACGCTTCATAGAGCCGCTTTCCCTTGTTTTGTCTCCATCTTTCCCTGAACAGCCAATAAGTGCAGAGAAAAAGAGAAGAAATACAGCAAGAAGGTACTTCATTGAATGTGAAAAAAAGTTAAGAGCTTATATTCTTTGAAAATTTTTGTGTCCGCCAATTTAGGAAAAACTCTCTCTAATTAAAAACTTCAACCTGTACGATCTTCCGGATAATGCAGATAGAAAAAAAACTTGACTGCATTACGCGAATTGCGGGTTTTTTAGCCTGTAGAATTGGGATATTCCCTTATATATTATTACCTTGGAACTCTTTTTATGTGAAACTGATGAGTCATCACCTCTGAAACAACAAGAATTACATGATTTTTCTGCCGATGTTTTCACCATCTTTCCGCCCGGTTCAGTTGCAAAAAAAAAATTTGCATTTCAATAGTTTTTTTCGTCTTTTTCTTACCGCGTCAGCCCTTCAACTGGCAATGCTTGCAATGCCAGCTAACGCATTATGCCTGAGTGTTTCAGCTCTTCAATTTTCACAACCGACAACTTTTCCTGGCCTGGTTACTTCAGCCCGCCAACCTACAACTCCAGCAATAGTTCCCCACGAACTACCTGCTGAAACCCCTGTACTGATCCCAGCAGCTCCTGCTTCTCCTTTATCCCATGAGAACACCCCAATGCAGAGCTTTGTTGATAATGTCAGTAAATATTTCGGCACTCGATACCGTTTTGGCGGCCAGACTCCTGCGGGATTTGATTGCTCAGGGTTTGTGCGTTATATGTACGACAAGGTATTCAATATGAATTTGCCTCGATCGTCAAGGGAGATGTCGGCCATCGGCAATAAAGTTAGTAAAGATAACCTTCAACCCGGAGATCTGGTGTTTTTTCACTCAAAGCGCAGGCGCATTAACCATGTTGGCATCTTTATCGGCAACGACACCTTTGTTCACTCTTCTCTTTCAAAAGGAATTGCTGAAGACAAACTTAAGTACCAATATTATGAAAAGCGATTTGCAGGAGCCGTAAGATTACTTGAGTTGCCGACGTTGCCATTACCTCCCCTTCCTATGCAACTGGAACCCGCAAAGGAGATTATTAAGCCATCTTGATACCCTGAGAGATATTAATCATGGGATCCCAGAATCTTTTGAAGTGCAACAAAAAGCGTATTAATTGAAAATGGTTTCTGAATAAAGTCCTCTCTGCAGTCAAGCTCCGTATGACAGGACGCAATTTCTGCACTATAACCTGACATGAACAGGGTTTTAATGTTCGGCGAAATTAACTGAATCTTTTTGGAGAGGTCACAACCATTGATCTCAGGCAACACAACATCGGTCATAAGCAAATGTATATCACCCTTGTTTTCTGCTGCAATCCGGATCGCCTCACCAAAAGTAGCAGCAGAGAGTACCGAATATCCTTTACATTCAAGCATCCGCCTGCAGATATTCAGTAAATCAGGCTCGTCTTCAACAAGCAATATTGTCTTTTTAGCGGAACTGATCGATGGAGCCTGTTGTTTGGAATTATCCGGATCAGCATAACCTTGATACCAGGGAAAAAAGATATTAAAGGTTGTACCCTTACCCTTCTCACTCTGACAGTCAACATAGGCGTTACTCTGTTTGACAATGCCATAGATCGTCGAAAGGCCCATGCCAGTACCTTTCCCCAATTTTTTTGTCGTGAAAAAAGGCTCAAAAATATGGGGTAATACCTTGTTTTCGATACCACAACCATCATCGGTCACGACAAGCTGGACATAGTGACCAGGTTTTTTACAGGTGTGGCTGGCTTTGCATGCTGCTTCATCAAGATAAATCCGGTGGGTCGCGATGGTTATTCTGCCGTTACCGGTTATGGCATCGCGAGAATTTACACAAAGGTTGCCGAGAATCATCTCTATTTGCGTAGGATCGATCTTTACTGAAGTGCTAAGACTATCAGGTACCCATACAAGTGCAATATTTTCACCAATCAACCGTATCAGAATAGCAAGCGCCTTTTCAACCATGAGGTTCAGTGTGAAAACAATTGGCATCACACTCTGTTCTCGTGAAAAAGCGAGGAGTTGACCAGTAAGTTCTGCAGAGTGTTCGGTGGCTTTGAGAATAGCCTTCAAATTTTTGCTCAGTGGTTCTTCAATATGATCCTGATTCAATGCCATTTCCACATTGTCAAGAATCACTCCCATCATGTTATTAAAGTCATGAGCAATCCCGCCAGCAAGTTGACCAACGAGCTCCATTTTCTGTGCCTGGAATAGTATCTCCTCAATTTTTTGCTTCGACAGCATTACGCGTTTTCGATCAACTATATCCAAAGCAAGATTGGCCAGAGCTTCAACCATCTTCGAATCATCTTCATCATAATCGTATTGTTTATCTCCAACGCAAATAATCGCTACAACTGCGGCTCCTCGCATTAACGGAACAAAAAGTACCTGCGACATTTCACCACCACAAGTGTTCGACGATCCTTGTGTGGCATAATTGCACATCAAGGCATTCTGCGCCATCAAAACATTAGCAGATTTCTCTACGTGTAGCGAAAAACATCCTTCATTCCCGTCCCACCCTTGTCCCTTGCTGTTCATATTGATTGACACAACCCGCGAAAGTGTTGACTGAGCGTCAGAAACAAAGTGGAATAAACCAACAGAACTTTCTGTCAGGCGCTCTGCTTCGTCAAGTGTCGCTTTCAGCAACTCCTCCACAGAACGATTCTCAACCATTTCGATGAGGCGCAGGCTGAATGCCGTAATTGCTTCGTATCGCTTTCTCTCAGTAATGTCGATACCAAATAAAAGAACAAACGGATTACCGTCAATCATTATTCTCCGATTCGTGATCATATGCCACTGGAATTTCGGTCCGCCACGAAGAAAAACTCGTCCTTCGGCTGACACGTCAATACCAAATTCAAAAACATTCTGTATTGATTTTAATGCAAACTTCCTGTCATCTGGATGAAAGCCCGTGATCGCATCGGTATTAAGCATCTCACAATCCGGTTTCCCGAAAATTTCATCACGGAAAAAAGCATTCCACCAGACAAGTCGACCACTGGCATCGGTGATTGAGACGGATCCTGGAATATTCTCAATAAAGGCGTTACTGAAAACCTTATCGTATTCCTTGTGACGTTTCGTTTTGACCGTAACGTCCCCACCCATTGTGTCGCTCATCTTTTTCTCCGATTGGACATTCTGTAAGGCTCTCAGCATCGAGATACAACCCTTGATCGATGAGGCCAAAGATTAGTTGCTTAGTTATGCTGGAACGAGGGACTATTGATTTAAAGAGCCTAATACGCAACTCACAAAACAACAATACGATAAGTTTAACGATATAAATACAAGTACTACCATTCTTTTTCCGTAGACGGACTGAAATCAATGTGTTTTTATGTAAAATCACTTCATTTTCCACCATTAATTTCTCAGGGTTGAATTCCCCACCGCTTGCAATGAAGTTTTAGATACTTCTAAAAATAGATAGCCCGCCGCTTGCAGCGGGGAGCTTCATTTATGCTCAACACGAAACCTTTTTCTTTTCAATTTGTACTTTCTGCTCCTCAATCTTGAGATGAATTGATTATTTTCCCCAGCCGTTCGTAACAACGGGTGTAGTGCAAAAATTCAATCCCCTAATCCTCTCTATGAAACTCTTGTTTAAACGGGCTTTGATTTTTCTTTTATTGATAAGCGCCACAGTTGCGGTCTCTTTTTTCAGCCTTGGTATTCTGGTTTCACAATATGCCGACAGACCTGAAAAAACAGACGTTATTATCGTGCTGGGAGGCGATAACGGACTTCGGGTACACAAGGGAGCTGAACTTTACAATGCCGGATATGCTTCCCATATTATTCTAACGGGTATTGATCAGAGGTTTTACCATCCAGAGCACCCCAACTGGCGTGAACGCCGCATGATGACACTCGGTGTACCGAAAGTGGCAATCAAGGTCGATTCAAAATCAAGAACAACCTGGGAAGAGGCCATGAACACATCAAAAACAATGGAGCGAAAAGGATGGAGGAGTGCAATGATCGTCAGCGATCCACCGCACCTGCTCCGTCTTCATCAGACATGGAGCAGGGCATTTGAAGGATCATCAAAAACATTTATTCTGGTACCAACAAAACCAACGTGGTGGCACCAGATTCTGTGGTGGAGAAATGATAAAAGTTACCAGTTTGTCATTAGCGAGATACAAAAAAATATTTTTTATGTTGTGGTGCACTACTGAATCGGCCTAAACACCATCCATCATGGCCTCTATATCGGCATCAATAGCTCCTATCAGCTTGATACCAAAGGTCTCAACCAGTATTGCTGCAACATTCGGCATCAAGAACTCGGGAAGTGTTGGTCCGAGGCGAATGCCTTTCACTCCAAGATAGAGCAAGGCAAGCAAGACGGTCACAGCTTTCTGCTCGTACCAGGCGATGTCATAAGAGATCGGCAGAACGTTGATATCTTCAAGGGCAAAAACCTCCTTTAGTTTCAGGGCAATAACCGCAAGCGAATAGGAATCGTTGCACTGACCGGCATCAAGCACACGGGGAATACCACCCGTTCAAATTCGTTTCTGACCACCTGCTCCATACGCTTGATTTCGTGACGAAGTACACATTGCGAACGATTGGGACACACCTGCTTGCGAAACATGCACTCCGATGCCTGCACTGTTCCCTGAAAAATTTCTATCAACAGCCCTAAACCAATTTCATCAGGATCCCCTCGCGCTGAGCATCAAGAGAGCCCGCGCCTCGATACGTGCTCTGCGCTACTCGGCGACCGGGATCATTGAGATAACCTACTATGGTTTTAGGGTATATAGCCCATCGATCGCAGAGTAGGCCGAAGACCGTATCGAAACGACTCGGCGGCCGGGCCTTCATAATCCCCCATTGTCATCACCTGCTGCCGCTTCAGCAACAATTTCGGGCGGAATCTGACGACTTACCTTGGCGCCAAGCTTGCGAATTTCCTCAACCCTGCCAACAAGGTTACCCCTTCCCTCCTTAATCCGTTTCAAAGCGAGGTCAAATGACTCTGTTACCCCACAAAGTTTTTTTTGAGCTTCGGTCATGGTTTCAAAAATTAGAACAACCTGATCGTAAATTTTCCCGGCTTTTTCAGCAATAAGCTCAGCATTGCGGTTCTCATTCTCACGCCGCCATATTTGCGCTATGAGCTTGAGAGTAATCATCAATGTTGTCGGACCGCACAAGACAACATTTTTACCGGCAAGATTGTACATGATATCGGGGTCAGCCTTCATAACAGCCTGCCAGGCAGATTCAAGAGGAATACAGAGAATGACAAAATCAAGTGTCCGATTGCCCTCGACACTATTGTACTCTTTTGCCTGCAATCCGGCGATATGGCGACGCACTGACTGCACATGCTCCTTGAGGGCAATGTGGCGTTCAGCATCCTCATCAAGGTTGCAGAAGCGTTCATAAGCGGTCAATGAGACCTTGGAGTCGACAATGACCGCTTTGTTCCCCGGCAGCAACACCATAAAATCAGGACGCTTCAATAAACCCTCCGCCTCACGAAAACTCTCCTGGGCTATATATTCACGCCCTTTCTCCAGCCCCGAAGCCTCAAAAATCCTCTCAATAATCATTTCACCCCAATCGCCCTGCTTTTTTGAGTCCCCCTTGATGGCTCGCGCCAGGGTGTTCGCCTCTTCGCTCACTCTGCCGCTCAGTTTTTGCAATTGACGCACCTCTTCAATAAGCTGGCCCGAAAGCACCGTATCGGTATCATGAACCTCCTCAATTCTCTTCCGGTAAGCATCAAGCTGCTCGCGCAGAGGTTGCAGAAGAGAGTCCATCCGTTCACGGCTTTCCTGACCAAACGCCCTCCCCCGCTCCTCAAAAATCCTGTTGGAAAGGTTTTCAAACTCTTTCTTCAATCGCGATTCCGACTCCTGCATCAAAGCAGCTTTTTCGGCAGCACTGCGCTGTTCATAACTGATATCCGCCTCAAGCCGGGCCTGACGAATTTTCAGCTCTTCAAGTTCCCGAGATTTCGATTCAAGCCGGATTGCCGTAGATTGCGCCTCCTCTTCAACACCTCGGAGCCGATGAAGCTCTGCATTTAGCGGAGCATCACGCACAACGCGATACGCTACAAAAACAAGCAACGCAAAAAGAGAGAGAAGAATTGGAAACAGGAGAGCTTCGATCATGATTGATACCGTTTAATGGTAATAAGGGAGGATCCCTGTTTTGCTCAAAGCTGATACCTTGATAATGTCTGCTGTAATCCGGATTGGAATGCTATTTTCTTCACAACATCTTCCCGTTTACAGAATAAATATTTATGCATAACAATCATAAAGAAAACATCGAGGCAGTAACGAAAATGGCACTGCAGTTCCTTGCTGAAGCAATCGGGCAATGCCCGGCGGGACTCGAAAGCAGCACGAACAGGGATATCGTTTTTGCTGTGCTTGGTTTCCAGTACGGTGCCGTGCAGAGCGCCGCTTACGTTGCCGGTCTGGACGAGACTGCCTCTGCCGGTATTGCCAATGATGTCATCAGCAGAATCAACAGTATGGACAGGGTAAGTGTGGCTAAATTCCTTGCACTGATGCCGATGCTTGCCGAAAAGAAGTATCCCCCGATTGGTATCGGCGGCAAAGCAATTATCGCTTTTTACAATTCCACCACTGAAGAGGAGAAGCTGTCAACGTCTGGTTCGTTGCTCGAAATTCTTCGTCAAATCGATGCGTCGTAAATCAGGAATCGACGTTTCCCCTGTTCTCCATAACTTCAGTACAGAGAACGATCAGACAATATCTATGCAATTGGCTACAACCACCGCTCACACTGCCACCTTCCGATACCGGTTCACCGCCAGCGTCACCATCACCACGGCATAGCCGATCAGCCAAAGCAACTGCGCCCGGATCTCCATCAATCCTGACCCTTTCAGCATGACGCGGCGCATGATGTCGACGAAGTGTCGGACGGGGTTGAACAGTGTCATGGTTTGTGCCCAGTGAGGCATGCTTTCGATGGCGGTGAAGAGACCGCTCATCAGAGTGAAGATGACCATGAAGAACCATGCCACAAACATCGCCTGCTGCTGGGTTTCCGTGATGGTAGAGATGAAAAGACCCATGCCGAGCACAACAAACATGAAGATTGCTGAAACGAGATAGATCAACCAGTAACCGCCGAGCATCGGAACGTTAAAGATGAGTCGGGCAATCAAGAGACCAATGCTCATTTCGGCAAGGCCAATAATCCAGAAGGGAACAAGCTTGCCGGTGATGAACTGGTAGCGCTTGATCGGGGTGACGTTGATCTGGTCGATGGTACCGATCTCCCGCTCACGCACCACGTTCATGCCGGAGAGAAAGAGGCCTATAAGGGTAACGAGAATGACGAGGATGCCCGGTACCATATAGTGGGTGTACTCCAGTTCGGGATTGTACCACCCTGAAGAGATGATGCCAATTTCCGGCGGTGCCTGAACTGTGGCGTTAACTCCTGATTTCTTGAGCTCCTCGCGATTGAAGGTCCCGATAATCTCACTGGCATAAGCCTGAATAACGCCCGCTGAAAAGCCGTCTTCAGCATTGATCATCAGTTGCACTTTGGTATGGCCGGATGTGGTGAGGTCGCGCTCAAAATCCTGAGGAATAACAAGCACAAAGTCGGCCTTCCTGCCAAGCAACTCTGCGATGCTCTCCCGATCAGAAAAGGAGTTGCCTGTCAAGCGAAAATAGTCGGCAGCGGTGAATCGCTCCACCAGCTTTTCGGAAAGTGCCGAGCGATCCCTGTCTTGCAGATGCATCGGCACCTGTTTAACGTCGAAGGTGGCTGCATTGGAGAGGATCACCAGTTGAATAAAGGGCATGATGATGATGATCGGCAGCATACCCCTGTTGCGGAATATCTGCAGGAACTCTTTCTGCACCAGAAACCATATCGTACGCATCAGCCTGCTCCCCTGTTTACTGCTCTTAAAGCCTTGTCTTGAAATTTTTAATACTTGCCACCATCAGCACAGCCGCCATCACGGCAAGCACCAGTGTCTCTTTCCAGATATAACCGAAGCTTGTCCCCTTCAGCATGATCCCTCGGACAATGATCAGGTACCATTTGGCCGGAATGAGGTTGCTGATCATTCGCAGAGGCAGCGGCATGCTCGCCACGGGAAAGATAAAGCCCGAAAGGAGAATCGTCGGCAGCAGGAGCCCGGCAAGTGAAATCATCATGGCCACCTGCTGTGAGCTGGTAATGGTGGAGATAAAGATGCCAAGCGAGAGCGCCGTCACAATAAAAAGCAGCGACTCAAACATGAGCAGCGTCACACTTCCCCTGCAGGGCACCCCGAAGACAAAGGAGGCAAGCGCCACCACCGTCACCACATTGACGAAGGAGAGTAAAAAGTAAGGTACAACCTTGCCGACAATGATCTCAAACGGCCTGAGCGACGACACCAGCAGCACCTCCATGGTACCGCTCTCTTTCTCCCGTGTAATACTGATGGAGGTCATCAGCGCTGAGACCAGCATGAGAATAAGCGCCATCAAACCCGGCACAAAGAGGTTGACACTTTTCAGCTCAGGGTTGAACATCATGAGCGGCACAGCCTCTACACCCACCTCAGCCGCTCCGAATGCCGCGTTCCGATAATCCTGCAACACCGAAGCGGTATAGCCGGTGATAATTTTCGAGATGTTGGGATTCGAGCCGTCAGTCAACAACTGAACGTTTGCCCTCCCCTCCCGTATCATGCGTGCAGCAAAATCAGGCTCGAAAACAATCGCTTCGGCAATGCTCCCCTCCGCAAAAGCATGCTCAATCTCCGCCGTGGAGTGCAGCTCCTGCGTCATCACAAAGTAGCCCGATGAGGCAAATTTGTCGGTAATCTCCCGGGTAACAGCATCATGCGACTGGTCGTATATCCCGAGATTGACCTCCTGAATCTCGTTGCGAATGGCAAAACCAAAGAGGAGCAACTGGATAAGCGGCATACCGAAAAGAATGGCCGCTGTTCTCCGGTCACGGAAAATGTGATAAAACTCCTTGAGCAGGAAGCCTCTGAAACTGTGCATTCCGTTTATTGGCTACACTTCGATGATCCGACGAATATCTTTCAGTAAAAGGAACAAGTGATAAGGATCAACCGGTGAGGGAATAAAATCAAAATGGGCATAAAATTGCTGAGCAGCATCGTCTTTGGCATGGACGGCGAAGGCTCGGATACCTGCAATATCAGCGGCTTGCAAGGTTCTCCGCATTGCGTCTTTCAAAAGACCAGAGCCAATCCCACGCTTTTGCCAGTTGTTGCTCACAGCAAGACGAGCCAACAACATGATCGGAACTGGATGCCACGCAAGTCCCTTGGTCAGGCGTTGCGGGGAATCCTCATAATTTACCTGGCCAACAGCAAGGGTATAGAAACCAACAACCGACAGATCTGCCAACCCGACATAGGTTTGCGATGAACAAGCCTGTTGATTGGCAAGGGCATGGCGAACAAGAAATCTGTTAAGTTCCTTGCTACCGCAATCAAAATCATCTATGGCATGATCACTGCGCAGCTTTTCAATCGAGAAGCGTGTTGACATGGCGTGTTACTCGTTCTCGAAAATACTTTGTTCCTGAAAAAGCTTTTTAAGCCTTGGCAACTCACGTGGCGATGCATCAAGCGCTTCCATAAATACCGTCCATTGTTTGTCATCAAGGCTAAACGAACGTCGATCAGCCAGTGTCTCTTCTGCACGTGACAGAGCACTCTCAAGCACAAATTCACTGACGGATCGATGTGTGGCAATTGCTGCGCTACGCAACACCTGCTTGGCCTGCCGAGACAGGCGAAGGTCAAGTTTTTCGGTTCTGGCGGTTTGTGGTGGCATCATAAAAAAAATATGTCTTGTCTATATTGACAAATAAATATAAGAGAAATGCCAGACATTGTCATGACAAAAAGCGTGTAGGGTTTTCAATCAGGGGTTATATTGAATCGCTGAGATTAAACGCAAACATTGTTGCTCTATTGCTAATAGGTGCCGGTTATTTGCTCTGAAACTTCCGTTCTGAAGCTCGGTGATGATACCGGCTCACTTCAGAAGGGCAGTGTGCCAGGAAAACGGGGTTCGTTCTTCACGGAATGCAAAGCCGAAGCGGGAAAGTCGGGCTCTTTTTCCGGTTTAAGACGAGTATGTTTTGTGGTTTGTTCTATTCGCTGAAGCAGAGCTGTTTTTGCCCTGTCGTTTGGCAGATTGACCAAATCGATGTAGACTATAGCCTTGTGCAGTCCTTGCAATTCACACTCTTTAATTCGAACAGGGATTAGCAGCCCTTTTTCTCCTGTTGGATCCTCAGCAAAAACCGCAGCCCATTCCGGTTTTGTATACGCTTTTTCAAGATAACCCGGAGATAGCAGAGCAATCGTTCGCTCTGAAGTTACAAGCGCCTCTTGCATTTGGAGTACAAAGTTCCCTCCTGCATGAAAATCCCAAGCCTGCAGAACAGTAGTATAGCCGGAGGACTCAAGTTGCCAAGCTATCCATTCTGCCCATCGCTGATCAATACCGGTATAACTGATGAAGAAATCTTTTTTCATAACAGCAGATGAGGTACAATGAAAAGATTTTCAGTAAAGATAACCCTGACATACGATAATAACAATAATACTGATGCCAAAAAGCCCAGCAAAATATTTCAGAACATTGCGTTATCGAGTGAAAGGAATGTGCCTCCGATAACTGTATCGCAGTGTATATCTCCTTAAACAGCGACCTTCCACCACCTGTTTACCGCTATCGTAACCATGACCGCCGCTTAGCCAACCAGCCAGGTCGCCAGAAAAAAACTTCAACAGTGCATTCCCTTCACTCCTTTCTATTCGGCCTTGCAAGCTGAATAAACACCTCGTTCATACTCTCCACCCCGAAAGTGAGCTTCATCGCATCAGGCCGGTCAAGCGTTGCCACTTTGCCGTCCACCATGATGCAGAGACGATCGCAATATTCGGCCTCATCCATGTAGTGGGTGGTGACAAAAATGGTCAATCCCCGTTCTGAAGCTTCGTAGATCATGTCCCAGAAGCGCCGCCTGGTCACCGGATCGACTCCACCAGTCGGCTCGTCAAGAAAGACAATTTTTGGCTCGTGCAAGATGGCAACGGAAAAGGCGAGCTTCTGTTTCCAGCCGAGGGGAAGTGAGGCAAGCCGTGCATCAGCAACCGACACCAGTTTGAGCGTTTCAAGCAGTTGGCTACCCTTCTCCTTGATGGCCTGATTGGTGAGGCCATAGATGCCTGCAAAGAAACGGATGTTCTCTCGCACCGTCAAGGTCGTCGTAGAGGGAAAAGCGCTGGCTCATGTAGCCGATATTCCGTTTCACTCCCTCTGCACCGGTGTAGAGGTCGAATCCTGCAACCGTGGCCTTGCCGGATGTGGGGGCAAGAAGGCCGGTCAGCATCCTGATGGCGGTGGTTTTGCCAGCCCCGTTTGCTCCGAGAAAGCCGAAAATCTCTCCGCTGGAGATCGTGAGTGAAAGGCTGTCGACCGCCACGAAATCGCCAAACTGCTTGGTCAGCTTATCGGTATGAATCACTGGCTCACTCATAGTCGCTCCCCTGTTTCTCTTCCATGAGCGCGATAAAGGTATCTTCAATCCCCGGTTGAATCACCGACACCGAGACCTCTGTAAACCCTTCAGCCTGAAGAGCCGCAAGCAGCTCATCGGCCCTGACGGATGGGCGGTTGTCGGTATAGTGCAGGGCGCTGCCGAAAGCATAGACGGAAGCAGCATCAGGAGAGGCTCGCAAGGCGCAGAGCAGCCGCCAGGTTTCCCGGGCACGAATGACAAAAAGCGGTTTGCGGAAAAGGGTTGTAATGCCCGTCGGTGTATCAAGCACAAGGACTCTCCCCTCCTGCATGAAGGCTATCCGGTCGCAGAGCACCGCTTCATCCATGTAGGGGGTTGAGACGAGAATGGTCATCCCCTGCTCCCTCAGGCGACCAAGCATCTGCCAGAACTCCTTGCGTGATACGGCATCGACACCGGTTGTCGGTTCGTCGAGAAAAAGCACTTCGGGCCGATGCACCAGCGCACAGGAGAGGGCGAGCTTCTGCTTCATCCCGCCCGACAGCTTGCCTGCCCGTCTCGTTTTGAAGGGCTCAAGCTGGCTGTAAATATCGCGAATCAGCTCATAATTTTTTTCAACCGTCGTGCCAAAAACCGAGGCAAAAAAAAGGAGATTCTCTTCGACGCTCAGATCGGGATAGAGGGAAAATTTGCCCGGCATGTAGCCTATGCGCTTGCGAATATCGCGGTAGGAGCGCACCACGTCAACTCCGAGCACCTCCGCACTACCCTCATCGGGAAGCAGCAGTGTAGCAAGAATCCGGAAAAGAGAAGTCTTCCCCGCCCCGTCAGCGCCGATAAAGCCAAACAGCTCCCCTTCGCCAACTGAAAGGGTCACCTCCCGCAGCGCCTGGACTGCTCCAAAGCGCTTGCCAACACCGGCGATCAGCACCGCCTCCTTCATGAGCCAGGTTTTGCGGGCAGCCTCATCTCTCCGGGCATCCCGATTTTAAGGTGACCATCCTGATTGTTGACCTGCACTTTCACAGCGTAGACCATGCTCACCCGATCTTCCCTCGTCTGGATAATCTTTGGGGTAAACTCAGCCTTTGCGGAGATCCAGGTGATTCTGCCTTTCCGGCTTTTGCTGCCATCTATCAGCACCTCAACCTCCTCGCCAATCCTCACCTGCGGCACCTGCGCACCACTGAGGTAGACTCTCAAAAACATGGTCTGAAGATCGGCAATCTTGTAGAGCGGTTTGCCGTAGGAGGTCAGCTCACCCCTCTCGGCATACCTGGTCAAGACAACGCCATCAACCGGATTGCGAACAACGCTCTTTTTGATCTGATCGTTGAGCTGCGCCATGCGGGCCTCTTTGGCGCTGATCTCCCCCGCAATACCGGGATTTTCGGTTTCGAGAGAGCCAATCTGCTTGTCGATAACGCTGAGTCGGTTCTCAATATCCTCAAGCTGTTTTGAGGGAACCGCACCCTCCTTCACCAGCCTCCGATAGCGCTCCAGGTCGCGCTTGATGTTTCGCCGCTCTTCAAGCAGCACCCCGATCCGGGCACCAAGGCTCGGCCGCCTTGCCATAAGCGACTCACGCTCAGACTGAAGCTGCGAGCGACTGAAATGCAATTGGGTGGTATCAACAACGGCAACCACACTGCCTGCCGCCATTCGCCTCCCCTCTTCAACGTCAAGCAGCTCCAGCTTCCCGGTTGCTTCGGAGGGTACAATGATCTCGGTTGCTTCAAAGTTGCCGTAACCGTCTGACTTGTCGCTCTTCTGACAAGCGGTCAAAGCAAGGAATAAGAGAAAAACCAAGTGGCTGAATGTTTTGGGAAATCGGCGCATGGCACGGTGATCATAGTGATTACATGTAGCCTGCAAATAGAGAATTCAGAACGTACTCAGGATTCATGCCTTCTGCTGTTGCAGGCGTTCGCCAAGCCACACTTTTATCACCGACTGACGAGATACGCCAAGACGTGTTACCTCTTTATCAAGCGAGTCAACCATCCACACCGGAAAATCAACACTGACCCTTTTATGCTCCTGTTGTATCCGTCTTGCTTTGCTTAGATCAAGGTAGGGTGTGATATCCCCACCTTCATCAAATGCTTTGTCAAACTCTTCTGCTTTCATAGACTGTTACCTCCTCAGGGCGAGATCTCCTTACTGAAATTATTCTTATAGCTTCACCTCTGTATGTTATGACCCCCGACCAGCATCGGCCTGAAATCCGTCCGATAACAATAAACCGTGCCTCCACCGTAGTTCTTGCCAGAATTTCAACAAGATCACTATCACTCCACAACAGCTGAGCCTCCACAAAGTCAATGCCGTGTTTGGCCTTATTCACTCTGCTTTTTTCAGGATCAAACTCAAAATGCACGATGCCCAACACGTTGCATTTCTACATCACAAATATATAGAAAAATTGCGGAAAGAGAGCGTTACTCACAACAATAGCTCATAGAACGAACAAAGCCCGCTGAAGTGCGGGCTTATGTTATCATGTATGGAGGCGAAGAGCGGACTCGAACCGCTGTACAAGGTTTTGCAGACCTCTGCCTAACCACTCGGCCACTTCGCCATTTCTGGAGTGCCAAGGTACAATAAAAACTCTTTCTTTACAAATAGTCCAGGCTGATTTATCCGCCACCTGAAAAACAGTCTTGCACTTGAACTCCCGCTAACACCGGGCAAACAACTCTATAAAAAAGTCATCTACCCGGATTACAAATCACCAACTTATCAAGAAGTGCCGTTTATCCTATCTTTTCAGAACCTGTAATAATCGCATTGACAAGCTTCTCAATCGTCGCATCATCCATCAGCACGGGAATGTTCAGGCAGATACTGCTGCGCAGCATGATGCCGGTTTTTGGCCAGAGCGCTTCAAGATCAGCATCGCGATAGAGGTCGTATTCACCAAGCAAATGCCCCCAGACACCAGCAAAATGCCAGTCGAGCGCTTCGGGAAGGATCTTGGTGCCGAAACCATGCTCCGTTAAGTGCGTTTCAAACTGCAATGCTGCGTCACGATCCCGCACCCTGAAAATAAGGGTATCACCCTGAGCACCGGCCTCATCACTGAATGGCCTGAGGATAATGTTGTCGAGATGGCGAATAGCATCCTTGATTTTCTTCTTGTTCTCTCTTGATTTCGACAGAATCGTCTCAATCTTTGCAAGCTGGGCAAGCCCTATTGCTGCTGTCACTTCGCTGAGGCGCATATTCAAACCCTTGGCCCTTCTTGGATCTTTGCCTCTCGGGAGACCGGGGATGTGCCTATGACCATGGTCGGAAAACTCGGCAGCACGGTCATAAATCTCCTTGTCGTTGGTAACAATAATGCCACCTTCACCGGTATGGAGCGTCTTGCCTGCATCAAAGGAGAAGGAGGCAACACTTCCAAACGTGCCGAGCTTCTGGCCGTTGTAGGTGGCTCCCAGCGCCTGGGCAGCATCCTCAATCAGTATCAGACCATGCTTTTTGCACAGCACGGAAAGCTCAGCCATTTGAGGAGGAGCCCACATTGGAATGACCACAACCGCTTTTGTGGCCGGTGTAATGGCTTTCTCAACCTCCAGAGGATCGAGGTGATACGTTTCATCCAGCTCTACAGGAACAGGAATTGCACCCAAAGCGCTGATCGCCTCTATCGGCGCTATGAACGTCCAGGCTGTGGTGATAACCTCATCACCTGGCCCAATCCCCGCTCCTGCAAGTGCGCAATGGATTGCGGCAGTACCTGAGGAGACGGCATGGGCATACTTAACACCCATCCATGCTGCAAATTTTTCTTCAAACTCTCGTGCCTTGTAGTTTCCTCCGCCATAACGGTACAAGTTGACCTTTTCACGGCTGAAAAGCTCCTGAATTTCAGCCAGCTCCTCCCGCCCTATAAGTTCCGCTCCCGCCATAATATCTGTCCTGTTCGTTTAGGTTAATTGAAAAACAACTTCCAGCGCCGATTCTTCGGTAAATTCAACCGGATTGCCAGAAAATGATCCTTTCAGTGCTTCCGAAGCGTTATGCGCAAATTCTGCGGCATTGCCTTTTCCATATCCGTAAGGGGCAAGGTTTGGTATCTGCAACTGCTTGTAGAGATCATCCATCTGCTCAAGCAACTCTTCTGTCGCCTCTCTTGGTGAAGGGGTGGAGTGCATAGGGTTGAGGATGGCATACTTTTCGTAGCCATGGAGATGGTTGTAACGCATCACCTCTTTCAGAAAAATCGCTCCGGCCAATCCATGAGGAACGCGGTGCTTGACACCAAGATAGTAGGCAAAACCGTTGGTGGGGCCATCACCGGAGTTCATGAGAGCCGCTGTACCGCAAACGCTGCCAATGGCAAGGTCGAGCCGCGACTCTGACCTGTCGAGTTGATTCTGCTGCAAGGCATAAAAGGTGCGTTGAAACCCTTCAACGGAAAAAATCCTGCTCAGCGCCGTATGCTTGATAGAACCGAAACTGTCCACGCAGTGCACAAGGCTGTCCATGGCGGAAGCTATAACACTCTCAATCGGAGCTGTCATGGAGAGTTGCGGATCAATAACCGCCTTTTTGGGGAAATTCTTGCGGCTGTTGATCCCAAGCTTGCGTCCCTCCGCTTCATCAATAAAAACCGCATTATAGCTGACCTCAGCGCCACTGCCCAGCAACGTCGGCACCGTAACAAGTGGCAGCGGGTCGTTCACCCCTGCAGGAAAACCCTTGAGCGAAAGAGCAGGAACATTGTTGGTCATGAGCAGGGCAACACCCTTGCCGAGATCGAGCGTACTGCCTCCGCCAATAGCGACAATAACGTCAGGCATATTGCCCCTGAAAAATTCTGCCACATTTTCGAGATGGGCATACGTCGGCTCCCCGGCAAATTCATTGCAATAGAGTACCGCATTGGTATAGACAGATGTGAGGCTCTTCAGGACATTCTGAAAATAGTGGCTGCCTGCAACATTGGCATCATAAATAATACCCGGCTTCTGCGCCGACATCTGGGCCAGATGCTCGTTCAGCTTCAGCGCTTCGTTAACCCCGATAACAAGATCGGTAGATAAAAAGAAATTCATAAAAGAGGTAATCTAAAGGTTCTGTTAATCTTCATCCTGCTCTATCAGGTTTTTTTTAAAAAGATAGTACTCAATTAAATCTATTTCTTCGAGAGTATCAATCTCCCAGGTCTGCCAAAACTCCATTTCATACACGGAGAGCTTTTCACCAATCCTGTTGTCGAAAGTGGCAAGAGTTTTTGGCGTAAAAATATAGATCGAGCCGTTCTCGATGAACTGCGTTGACCGATCCTGACGCATTCCACGGTTGCGGTAATCAAAATTGACACTTACCCACTTTCCTTCTCGCGACTCCCACAAGGTAAGGTCGTCTGCTTTTGTCGCCGAGATAAGCGAATCTGCCCCTTCACGACGAAAAACCTCCACTGCAGCATCAATATCACCAGGTTTTCGCAACGGTGAAGTTGCCTGCAAAAAGACAACCGTGCTGACAGGCATCTCGTACTCCATTTCGATAATTCCAATAGCATGAAGGATCGCCGATTCGGAACTGGCCTTGTCTCCGGCAAGTTCCGGTGGACGTTCAATCACCTCAGCTCCGTACTCCCGGGCAATACCGGAAATGATAAAACTGTCTGTCGAGACAAACACCTTGTCAATAGAGGCGGAGGCCAGTGCCTGCTGAATCGTCCAGGCAAGCAGCGGTTTTCCTGCTACGGGATGAATATTTTTTTCTTTCAGCCCTTTCGATCCGCCCCTCGCAGGAATTATTGCTACAGTATACATAGAGTAAATGTTACGTTTTGTTCAACCATCCACCACCTGCCGACAGACATCCGAAATCATTCTGGCTGCGGAATTATTCTGGAGTGGAGTCAGCGCTCGCAAGACATCAGGATCCAGCCCACAATGCACCTCTTTGTTGAGGGCAGAACCTACAAAAATAGTTGATGAAAACTGTGCAATCAGCATCCGTGAATTGGCAATCATCTCTTCTGTTTTGCCTTCACTGAAAACAAGGCTATCCGGCGCATAGCGCTCTATCTCTTGTATTGCCCTTTTGGCATTTTCATTGGGATGAAGCTTGAAAATGAGTTGATGCTCCCCTGCCATCTCCAGATACCTCTCAATATTTTTCCGGCGATTCTCATAGATAAAGGTCTCTCTGTTATCTGAGGTACAGACAAGCACGTAATTGTGGTGTTGAAAATCATTCTGAAGGTAGTGCGCGCAGTTGTCGAAGTTTGGAATGCTGGTCACCTCAATTTTGGCTGGATTTACACCTTTTCTAATAAAGAGATCTCGGTACCCTTCACTTGCGACGCAAAATTTATTGTAGGCATCGGATAATCCGGTCATTGCCGTGCCTGCAATCCAGCGAGGCATCCATGGAAAATTTCTTGCAAGGTGGTAAAATCCCGTTTCTGGTTCAGTCATTCCCTCCTGAACCAGTACCATTTTTTTGCTTCGGATATGTTTTGGCACAATCAGGTCGGTACAAGTTACCACAAGGTCGTATGCATGAGCAAAACCCCCAATATCAAGCTGAAGGTGGTGAGAATGAAGATAATCAAGACTCCGGTCAGAGCGCTTGCGACCCATGATGGTAAACTCAAGCATCCCCAGATCACTGGCGGTACCAAGAAGACCATCGCTGAAAAAAGGGGAAAAATAGTGGTCATACTCGGTCAACCACCCGGCAATCTGATGCATCTGGGTGGTTTGATTCATTGAGCCACAGATAAATAAGACTTTTTTCTTCATGATTCCACAGGGCTTACAGCGTCAGCATCATGAAGATGAACCCCCGAAAAAAACATCACCCCGTACCCTGTTGCATACCAGAACACCTCTTTTAAACGCCTTAACAGCACAAATGCTCCACCGTAGGCAAGGGCATCGGGCATACCAAGCGCCTCAAAAAAGGCCAGATAACCAAGATCCTGCACGCCAAGTCCCGACGGAATGAAAAAGAAAAGCGTACGAAGCATGGTAAGGGCTATGTCGAAAGTAAGTACTTCCTGAAAAGTGATATTGATGCCGAGAAGCCTTAATATGGTATAACTTTCGATAGCAAGTGTCGACCAGGCAAGAAGGTAGATAGCCATGACTGGTAGAAGCCTTCTTATTGAAGAGCCTCGGTAACTTCTCAGCTCCTCGTCGGTATCAAGAAAACCAGACTCTTTTACAAACAGCCAGCTTTTTACTTTCCTGAATGGAACAAGCATCAGTATCCGGTGCACATTCTGCGCCGCTTTTCCATCAAGCAGCAACAGAAGAAGGAAAAGAAAAAGTATAAATACAACACACCCTGCAGCAATCATAATGTAGCCAAGTCCTTGAAACCCAAGCAGGTTTAGGGAAACCGACTGCAGAAGTGAAAAACCGGCTATTGAACCAATAATGGTATAAATTCCCTGGGCCAAACCAAGCATAAGCTTTCGAACGGCAACACTTGCAACCCCTGACGGTACAGGAATTCCGATAAACCGGTTGCAGAGATAAGGACGCAGGGGTTCCCCTACAGCCACTCCGGCCGGAAGCGTCATGGAGACCGTCTCAGCAATAACCTGTATTTTCAAAAGCCTGAAAAAAGGTATCGCTGCGATGCTCCGGGGGAAAACCCGGAGCCACGCAAAAGTTTCCAGAAGGTGCAGTGCAAGAAAAGGAAGAAGAATAAATATCGATGAAACGCCAATCGAAGAGATCAGTTCAGCCGAGCGGCGGAGGTCAAGCTGGTTGAAAAGCCAGGCAATCAAAATAATACCAAGCACAAGACCGGCATAACCGCCCCATGAAAGACTTTTTTTTTTCGTCATTTGTATAAATAATCAGGAAACAAGGCTAATAAAATCTCCACAGCACCGAAAACATCAGCCACGAAACCCACGTATCCTGGCTCCTCCCATTGCAAAACTTGAGTTACGCAATGTAAAAAAATTTACCCGTTATTACAGCCATCAAAAAAGCAAAAATATGCGCTTGATAATGGATCTCTATAGCTAATTCCATTTCTAAAACAAAAGTGTTATAACATACCCTAAAAGAAGGTGGGTATATGGCACGACCAGCAAGTGGCAAGGACGTTTTGGAAAACGCAAAGGAATAACATAAACGTAAGAAGGAAAATCGAGGGCTTTTTTGCGATTAGCTTCTCTATCGTTAGTCCGGCAGGCGGCTATTCCGTTTTATCCCATTATCTTCTTATATTGATTGGGGTGTGGGGTTGGTGTGGTTCTTGGTATAGTATGCGTGTAAGCGCTCCATAGTAATTGATTCCGTAATAAAATAGCCAAGGCACTCATGATTCAGGCAACGCTGTATGCTGAATTAAGGAATGACTTTTTTCTAAGTACTTATCATCTTGTCATTTCGACGAACGAAGTGAGGAATAATCTTGTGGCACAATAATCAAGATTTCTCGCTGATGCTCGAAATGACAGGATTTACCATGATCGGGCAGGAATAAGCGCTTAGCCCCATATTATTTTAAAAGATGCGGAACTTCGTTTATTTTAACTCGCACGCTGATGGGACTTATCAATCCTGATTTCCAGACTCTTCCAGAGCTCTTTACCTCAGTTTTTGCTCATTACCGGCATGATAGTGTTAAATTCCCGTTCGCAAGAAAAATCAACGGGGTATATGAGCCGATCGTTTATCATGCGTTTGAGGATGATGTGCGGATTCTCGCTGCATTTTTGAAACACAGCGGAGTTAACTCAAAAGACCGGGTCGCCATTCTTTCTGAAAACAGACCGAGTTGGTATCTGGCTGATATGGCGATCCTCAATCTCGGTGCCATCGACGTGCCCCTCTACCCATCCTTACCATCTAATCAGATTGAGTACATTCTCAATAACTGTAGCGCCAAGGCGATCATAGTCTCAAATATGCTGCAACTTGGCAAGATACTTTCAATCTGGCAAAATCTGCCGGAATTGACCCTCGTGGTGGTCATGAATCGACTTGAGGAACCGATAGAAGATGTCGTTGACCTGAATCAGGCAAAAGCTGAAGGTGAGAAAATTCTTGCTAAAAAACCTTGGGTGCTTGACGCAACACCTGTAGAGCCAGACGATATTGCTACCATCATCTACACCTCGGGGACAACAGGAATTCCCAAGGGTGTAATGCTCACACACCGAAATATCTGTGAAAATATCAAATCCTGCTCTTCAGTTATTCGCCTTGATGATTCTGACTGCGGGCTCTCATTTCTGCCTCTCTCACATGCCTATGAGCGAACTGGCGGCTACTACCTGCTCTTTGCTTGCGGTGCCAGCATTTATATGGCAGAAAGCATAGAGACCATCTCTCTGAATATGACCGAAGCTCGTCCTACCATCATGTTCACCGTGCCAAGGCTCTTTGATCGCATCAAGATAAACGTGCTGAAGCAGATTTCAACGCAAAGCGCCTTAAAGCAAAAAATATTTTATTGGGCGCTGAAAACGGGAGAAAAATATCACCGTGAAATCGACACCAACGGAAAAGCATCACAACTACTATCCATCCAGCATACTCTGGCCGAAAAGCTTGTTTATGATAAAATCAAGAGCAAGTTGGGAGGGAGATTGCGCTATTTTGTTTCTGGAGGGGCAGCCCTTCCCCAAAAGATTGGCGAGTTTTTTCAGGCGCTTGATGTCACTATCCTTGAGGGGTTTGGCTTGACTGAAACATCACCAGTTACCCATGTCAATCGACCGGAAAAGGTTAAATACGGTACGGTTGGTCTGCCGCTTAACAAGGTTGAGGCGATGATTGCCCAGGATGGGGAAATACTGCTCAGGGGACCAAATATCATGAAGGGGTACTGGATGGATGAGAAGAGCACAAAGGAAGTTATCAAAGATGGCTGGTTTCACTCGGGAGATATTGGCGAGATTGACCGGGATGGCTATTTAAAGATAACCGACCGCAAAAAACATATCATCGTCACTTCAGGTGGAAAAAATATAGCACCAATGCCTGTTGAGAACCTGATCTCTGATAGTCCTTATGTCGACCAGGTTATTGTAATCGGTGAAAAACGTCCATTTCTGATTGCACTTATTGTGCCGGAATTCAGCAAGCTGAAGGAGTTCGCCAACAAGGAAGGCATTAAGGCATTGGACAACAAAGAATTAATCGAGAATAAAAACATCCTGTTAATTTATGAAAAACTCATGCGTACCATTTCACGGCAGCTTGCGACCCACGAAAAGGTGCGCAAGTTTCAGTTGATTGAAACGGCATTCACCATTGAAAACGGTCAAATGACCCCGAGCATGAAACTCAAGCGCAAAGAAATTACAACCAGATATGCCGCCGAGATTGACAAGGTCTATAACGACCTCAATATGGTCTACAACACCGAATAAATCTTCATCATTTTCAGCTTTGGAGGAGCGGCCATTTCATCGGTATGTACTCGAAGAAAAACACTGGGCACAAGGTCAGCTCCCTTTTATCTTCAATCGTGAGAGATCCCCGGAGTTGGCGCATTCCGAATGCTCAATCAGACCCTCTTCGACAAGCTCGCTGATAATGGCATTAATGTTCCATGGGCAATCACCATATATCACTTTAATCTCCTCAATAAACATTGCCTCTGACTGAACAAGCTCCTTGATGATCCGACCCCGATACCACCGTTTGGAACCCTGAAACTTTGACTGCTTTGTCACAGGGCGAATTCCCGTCTTTTTACTCGTAAGCAAAAGAGCGCCATAATCCATCAGAGCATTATGCCACTCACGGCTCTGTCCGAGAGGAAGCGCTGCTTCAGCAACCTCCTGCAGTCTGGTCGCAGAAATATCTTCGGGAAGACCGAATTCGTGAATGATGATTCTGCGGATGTTAGTATCAACTGCCGCCACATCAAGATTATCGGCAAAAACAGGAATAGAACGACAGGTATACTCACCTATGCCTGGAAGCTTTTTCAGGAGTTCTGGTTTTGAAGGCACAATGCCTCCATAAAGCTCTGTAATAGCAGCAGCACAACGATGCAGCCGAACTGCACGGGAGTTGTAGCCAAGGCCACTCCAGAGAGCAAGCACATCACGAAGTGACGCAGATGCAAGCAGGCGAACATCGGGAAAATTTTGCAGCCAAGCCTCAAATTTCGGAGCTACCCGCTCCGCCTGTGTCTGCTGCAGCATGATCTCGCTGATCATGACGGCATATCGGTCTGTAGTCTCCCTCCAGGGAAAACTCCTGCGGTTCAGCCGATAAAAATCAAAAATCTTCTGGCGGAAAAGCTCAATATCCTTGAGAGGCTCCATAGGTTAAAAGGCATCCCCCGCCAGCGCTGACGCATGTCGGGGATAGCAATAACAATCAGGCCTTCTCGACAATCTTGCGTTCCTTGACCTTCAATGCCGCCTTGCCTGTACGTTTGCGCAGGTAGAAAAGTTTAGCCCTTCTTGCCTTGCCATGCTTTACAACCGTGACGCTTTCGATATTTGGTGAGTTAACGGGAATAATCCTTTCTACACCGACGCCATGAGAAATTTTACGAACAGTGATGGTCTTGTTCCCACCTGCTCCCCTGTCGCTGATAACAACACCCTCAAAAGCCTGAAGCCTCTCCTTTTCACCCTCAATAACCTTCAACTGTATCTTGATGGTATCACCAGGGCGAATTTCCGGAAAATCGGTAACAGCCTGGGTGGCTTCAACTAACTTGATTAACTGATCCATGACAACAACTTATTTACGTTATTTTTTCTTTGATTCTTCAAAACTCTCTTTATCGAGAAGATCTGGCCGACGCTGCTCTGTTCGTGCAAGAGCATTTTCATGACGCCACTGTTCAATTTTGCCATGATGGCCCATCAACAGCAGTTCGGGAACTTTCATTCCCCTGAAATCTGCGGGACGTGTGTAATAGGTTGAGTCGAGAAGCCCTGTCTGAAATGAGTCGGTTAAAGCCGATTCACTGTCACCGAGAACACCTGGTATAACCCTGATAACTGCATCCATAAGAAGCAGCGCTGGTATCTCCCCGCCTGAAACAACAACATCACCGATGGAGATCTCCATGGTAATCAAATTCTGCCTGATTCGTTCATCTACAGCCTTGTAATGGCCACAGAGAATGATCAGATTGTGCATTCTTGAAAGCCTGTTTGCCGTAGACTGTTCGAACAACTTTCCGTCCGGTGAAAGAAAGATCACTTCATCGTACTCTCTTTCGGCCAGCAACGCTTCTATACAGGAGAAAACCGGTTCAGGACGAAGCACCATCCCTGCACCACCGCCATAGGGCGAATCATCAACCTGTTTGTATCTGCCCAATCCATAATCATGCAGGTTATGGATGTAAATGTCCGCATGGTTCTTTTTCCGCGCAATGCTTAACAATCCATTGTTGAGCGGGGAATCAAAAAAACCTGGAATAACGGAAATCACATCAATCCTTATTCCATCCATGGGATGCCGTACAACCTTTTACAGAAATTCATCATACCTCGGTACGACCATACATTTTTCACCAAGATTGAACTCATCAACAAACTCATCAATGGCAGGCAGCAAAATTTTTTTTTCGCCCACACGAACCTCATAAACCTCATGCGCAGGCATCCTGATCACATTGGTGACAAAACCAACCTCACGCCGATGACGATCAAGTACCTTCATTCCTATAATTTCATGAAGGTAGGCCCTGTTAGCTGGCTGAGGCAAAAGCTGATCCTCTTCAACAAACAGATACCAGCCCGTAAAAGCCTCTGCTTTTTCCATAGTGTCAACGCCTTCAATGAACAACCAGGCAAACCCTGCCGAGAGAGTTGCTTTTTTTACCCTCAGCCTCTCCACCAATTCGACACTCTTTCCCGCATAATACTCTTTGCGGGAAAGAAAGCTTTCAGGGAAATCAGTAATTACCTCCACCTTCAGCTCTCCCTGCAACCCTTTCGGCTTGAGAATAAGACCCGTCAAATAGAGTTCCACCCTGACCTCACTGTAACAAGTTGATTACGCCTCTCCACTGGCAGCAGCTTTCGCTTCAGCCTCTTTTTTGGCACTGCGACGACGCGACTTCAGAACAAGCCCTTTCTGGCGTTTTGCTGTCTGACGCTCCTGCCACTTCTCCATCTCAGCAGAAATCTCATCCTCGCTACGCCCCATGCTCTTGAGCCTAAGCTCATAGAGCAATCCTGTAGTGCGGATAAGGCTGTTCACTGTTGCGGTTGGCTGAGCGCCAGTCTGCATCCAGTAAACAATACGATCCTTTTTAATCGTCACGGTATGTGGCTTGAGGGTCGGCTGATAGTGGCCAACAACTTCAAGAAATTTGCCATCCCTGGGCGAGCGTGCATCGGCCACAACAATCTGGTATACCGGCAATTTTTTTCTTCCTGCCCTTTTCAGTCTAATCTTTACCAAAGCTAAAATATTTTATGAGTTAATGTTTCTGGTAACAGCGTATACAAACTATCGTTTTAAAAACTTCTCAAGCGCAAGATTCTGTGATGTGATTTTTCTTCCAGACTGCGACAGCTTTGTGACCGAACGCATCATCTTCTTCATCTCCCCGAACTGCTTGATCAGAAGATTCACCTCCTGAACTTTTGTGCCACTCCCCCTTGCAATACGCTGGCGGCGACTCCCGTTAATAATATCGGGATTTATTTTTTCCTGCTTTGTCATGGAATTGATCATCGCCTCAATGGGCTTGAAGTCGAGATTTTCGAGATCCTGCTTTGGCACCATCTTGTTCAGGCCAGGCACCATCTCAATCAATCCCTGAATAGAACCCATCTTCTTGAGCTGCTGCAACTGGTCAAAAAAGTCGTTGAGATCAAACTCATTCTTCATCAACTTTTTCTGCATCTCGACAGCTTTCTCAAGATCGAGATTTTCCTGCGCTTTTTCAACAAAACTTACAATATCGCCCATTCCGAGAATCCTCTGGGCCATACGATCGGGATAAAAAATATCAAGGTCATCAACCTTTTCACCGATACTGATAAATTTGATTGGCTTTTCGACAACCTGACGGATAGAGAGCGCTGCGCCTCCCCTTGAGTCGCCGTCAAGCTTGGTCAGAACAACACCATCAAAATCAAGCTGGTCATTGAACGCTTTTGCGGTATTCACTGCCTCCTGACCCATCATTGAGTCAACAACAAAAAGAAGCTCATCCGGCTTGAGAGCATTTTTCAGCGCCTCAGCCTCAGCCATCATTTTGTGATCAATCTGCAAACGTCCAGCGGTATCGATAATAACCACATCTCTGGCCGCTGATCGCGCAGCCTCCAGACCTTGGAGTGCCGCTTTCATGGCATCCTGCTCTTCAATGGCAAAAACGGGAACGTCGACCTGTGCGCCGAGAGCTTTAAGCTGATCAACCGCTGCTGGACGATAAACATCAGCGGCAACAAGCATCGGGCTTTTTCCGCTCTTTTTCAGGCGCAACGCAAGCTTGGCACAGAAAGTTGTTTTTCCGGAACCCTGCAAACCCGCAACCATAATAATCGCAGGAAGTTTTTTGGGTGACAGATTCAGTGGTTTCTGCTCTCCACCCATCAGCTCAGTAAGCTCGTCATAGACGATTTTCACAATCATCTGCGCAGGCGAGACACTTTTGATAACCTGTTCGCCAAGAGACTTCTCTCTTATATCTTCAATTAACTTCTTTGCTACCTTATAGTTAACGTCAGCACCAAGCAGAGCACGCTTGATGTCGCGCATAGCAAGACCAATATTGATCTCATTGATGGTAGCCTGACCCGCCAGTTTTTTAAAGGTGGCCTCTAATTTATCACTTAAACTATCAAACATTGGTTCCCGCTTCTTTCATATAATTTATCACTTAAACTATCGAACACTGGTTCCCGCTTTTTCATAAAAACTTAAAAATGGTTAGCTTTAATTATAACAAAAAATAGCAAAAAATAAAATGATAGAATCATATCTTTATTGCGGAACGGATTTTTTACTGCTTTTTTAAATTTATGGGCATTGAACGCAGAACAAAACAGTCGAATTATGAGAGCCAGCTCGATAGAAGCCATTCTTAACTCTTTTCGCAGCAAGCGAATTGCCGTCATCGGCGACATTATGCTCGACAACTATATTTTTGGCCATGTCTCCCGCATTTCGCCGGAATATCCAGTTCCTGTTGTTGATGTTACCCATGAGGATCACCGGCTGGGAGGAGCTGCAAATGTTGCACTCAACACTCTCTCACTCGGCGCAGACACCATGCTTATTGGTATTACAGGGGCTGATCGCAACAGGGATGTACTCCTTGAACTTTTCCGCGATCGAGGCCTTGCAACCGAAGGACTGATCTGCGACACCTCCAGACCAACTACCTCCAAAACAAGAATCCTGTCGCAAAACCATCATATAACGAGGGTTGATGTTGAGAGCAGAAAGGAAATTGATGTGGGCATTGAGCAAGATATTCTAGCCTCTTTTGAGGCGGTTATCAACTCAATTGATGCTGTCGTTCTCGAAGACTATAACAAGGGGCTTCTTAGTGCTTCACTCATCCAGCAAATTATCGCGTCTGCAAAAGCTCGTAATGTCCCGGTGCTTGTCGACCCGAAACATCAGAATTTTTTTGCCTATAAAGGGTGCTCGGTCTTTAAGCCTAATCTTTCAGAAATGGCAGCAGCACTCGGCATCTTGCTGCACAATAACGACAGGGAGGTTGAAGAGGCCTGTCTCATGCTGCAGCAAAAAATTCAGGCTGACACCATTATTGTCACAAGAAGCGACAAGGGTATGACGCTCTACAACGGTTCATTTACCCATATTGCGGCAACCTCCCTGGACGTTGCCGATGTATCTGGAGCCGGGGACACCGTCATAGGGGTTCTGGCGCTTGGCGTGGCTGCGGGCATCGACATTGTGATGAATGCAACAATAGCCAACCTTGCCGCTGCAACTGTCTGTCAGGAGGTTGGCGCTGTTCCCGTCAAATCCGAAAAACTCATCAAGGCGTTTCGGGATCATCTTCAATGATCGAGAGATGCTGCTCCAGCTCTTTCGGCCATGGAGGGTTATATGAGGTGTCCTTCAAAAGAGCCCTCAGGTTGTTGAGTGAGTAGAATGGCACCTCAAACAACCCCGCATTACTGACAGGAGCTGGCACATCCTTGCCTGGATCAAGGTGCATCACAAAGGTGACATGCACCACGCCATGGCCATTCGGGGTAAAGACCCACATCCCCGTTGCATGTTGAACCCGATGATACTTCGGATTAACCGGCAGATAATCCGGCTCCTCCTTCATGGTCAGCGAAATGGCATTCTCCCCCTCCGACACCAGCCAGGAACGCATGATCACCTCTCTCTGTTGCAGCGGCCATGGAGTATCAATAACCTGACGCATAACATATTCGGTATTATCATTTGCTTCAAGCACCTCCATTTCGGAAAGATGATGAACCCAGCGATTGAAGTTTGCTATATCATGAAAAAGGCTGATCAGCCTTTTCAAAGAGACCTGTAACTCAAGTTCTCCCTTGAAGCCATAAATATCTGAGCCGCTTACCTTGGAAGAAAATATCTTGATCCCTTTATGTTCGACACGAAACTCCCAGTTCCCCTTCAGGATTGACGCTACATCCATGCTCTCTTATGTTATGTAATTGTTGAGCCGACCACCAGAAAATCAAAAAAATCACTCCGTCACGAACTTTTCATAATGCTGGATAACATCATTGGCTGATTGTATAAACGGAGCATCAACCGGAGTCTGGTACTTTTCCTTCTTGACCATTTCGCGTAAATTGACAAGCGTGTGATAGGGTGTATCGATAACTGCGATATTGGCAAGCCAGGCGGGAATCTCTCCTCCGGGTTCGATATGAAGACGGAAAACAACCCTGCACTGCTTCTCTGAAAGCGGGATAATGTTCCAGGCACCCTCAAGCTCAGGCACACGAACGTACTTGTCGTTTTTTGGAAGGAAGTTCGCCATACACTCAAGCTTGATAAAGATTTCGGATGTTTCAGGATCCGTATACCCTTGTGAGCGTGTGATGATTTCACGGTCAGAAACAGGCCAGGGAGCGCTAACAAGCTGATAGACGATTCGGCCTTCATTTTCTGACAACTCCTGCAGCACACGCATCTCCCTTGTTTTCCAGACCCACTCAGTGGCAACCTCAACATCATAGAGAAGACTCATAACCGCATGTTGAGGAGCATCAATGGTTGCAACCGCTACAAAGGAGAGAAAATCAGAAGTTGGAACAGGACAGGTAAAAATTCTCAGCCAGTCATTATGGAGACGCAACGTACAGGTGGCGTCATGAATTTTTTCGAATAACGACATGATAAACCCGGTTAATGTTTAAAAAAAATGAAATCAAGGCTGACTGACCGGCACCGTTATCGCTATTTTGACCACTGGGTCACCATTCATGACAACGAACCTGATCTGCCCTTCGGGGCCAAAAAGCTGATGGGCAATTTTCGATTTTACGGTACGCACAATATATTTCCTCTCACGGATAAAACCAGCCCTGTCAAAAAGAATTTTTCTTGCCTTGCATGTTTTCATGAGAAGAGCTTCAAAACCGCTCTCTTCACTATATTCGGCAATAAAGCGCACCATTGAGTTCCGGTAGCCCTGAGCCGAGCTGTGAGGATCATCAAGAAAAGTTCGTGCCATATCATCAAGCGTGCCTGACTGGTAAAGCTCCTGGTAAAAAGGAGAGTGTAGTTTTCCTGTAACCCAAAAATCAGGAATAATACCACCGGCATCCTTAAGCGCAGCCAGTTTACTCTGACCCTTCTCGTTGCCCTTGAGCGACTTCAACAAGAGAGGTAAGGATGAGGTCTTGTAGACAGAGAGATCGCTGTTTTTCAGATAGAGCAGACTATCCGGGTTCGCAAAGAGCTTCTGGGGAAGAATATTTGTCATTGCCTCCTGGTAATAGTGTTCGCGCCCTGCGATGCCCTTTCGATAGAGTCGCTGGATCTGCCTGCCCGAAGGAGTATAGTAACGGGAGACTGTCAATCGAATTGCAGAGCCATCAGCAAACGGAAGTTGACGCTGCACCAGACCTTTGCCGAAGGAGAGTTCACCGACAACAACCGCCCTCTTGTTGTCCTGCAATGCTCCGGCAAGAATTTCGGATGCCGAGGCGCTCCCTTTATCAACAAGCACAATGACCTCGCCTTTCTCATAACCATCACCGGACTTTGCTACATAACGACCATTCTCCTCCCCGCCCCTGCGACTTTTTGTATAAACGATCAACTGCCCCTTGGCCAGAAACTCATCGGCTACCTCTACCGCCTGCTCAAGAAAGCCGCCGGGATTTCCGCGCAGATCAATGATGAGCCGACCCATACCCTTTTTTTTCAGCAGAGCTAGCGCCAGGCGAAACTCATCAGCCGTCGTAGCAATGAAACGGCTCAATCGGATATAGCCAGTGCGATTATCAAGCATAAAGCCAGCTTCAATACTTGATGTCGATATTTTCCCCCTGGTCACCACAAAATTCAGAAGATTGCCACTGAGAGGTCTGAAGACCTTCAACCTCACTTTTGTTCCCTGCTTTCCCCTCAGCTTTCTGAGCACCTCCTGCCGGGTAATCCCGACCGCTGAAACAGAATCAATCGCAATGATACGGTCTCCAGGAGAAATTCCGACTGCCGCACTCGGCCCACCCGAAAGGGGGGTAACAACGAGAAGTGTATCGTTGACAACATCAAACTCTATTCCTATGCCGTCAAAATTTCCATCGAACTCCGCCTGCGAATAGGAGACCTTCTCCGGCTCGAGGTAGATCGTATGAGGATCGAGATACTCAGCCATTCCCTGGATACCAGCCCCCAAAAGACTGTCGCCATTAACCTCATCCACGTATAGATCTTTCATCAAACTGTATGCTTCAAGAATTTTCTTCTGCTCATCAAACCTGCCATCCCTGCTACCATTGAGCCGGGTGCCAAGAAAAACGCCGAAAACAAGTACAACAAGCATCATGACAATAGTCAGTATTCGGGGCATGGGTGTAGGTTTGGTTACCGGTAAAAGAACGCAAGTGACGAGAAGACAGAATCCCAGTTTAACCTATCAAATATCAAAATCACAAAAAAACATTGCGCAGTCAACAACGCACCCGCTTCACAACCATTATACGTGTTCAAATAACCAGCACTTCATATTTGGTAAAGACAGTGAATACTCTCGAGTATAAATGAATAGTAACAAACAATAACACAACAATTAAACACAAATTAAAAGAATATAATCAAATGATTTAGCTTAATTATTATACCTAATAATGAAATATAATTAACGGTTAAAATATTCAAAAACCAATAAATAATACTCGTTTACCGAACTTAATATAAATCAGCAATTCTCTTTATCATAACAATCAAAAGAAAAATATCTCTACAAAAAAAACAATATATCTTGAGAATATTAATAGATAACGAGACATGAAATAAAAG
>CAJEXQ010000002.1 GCA_903994635.1 uncultured Chlorobiaceae bacterium | reverse complement strand
GGCTGGCATCAAAAAGAAAGCCTCATTGATAAAAGAGCTGGTTAAAAACGGAATTCGGATGCTTGAAAGTCTGAGAGCATCGCAATCATCGGTGACCGGAGTCGGTTCCGGATTCTCCGAACTTGATCAGCTCACCGCCGGATTTCAGCCCTCCGACATGATTATTATTGCCGCACGCCCTTCAGCAGGTAAAACTGCACTGGCGCTTGCTGTTGCCCGCAATGCGGCTGTTGATTTCGATACTCCTGTGCTTTTTTTCAGCCTTGAAATGGCGGAGGTGCAACTGGCCATAAGGCTGATGTGCGCTGAAGCTTATGTTGAGTCACAGCTTGTCAGAACAGGTCGTATAACGCCGGAAATGATGGGCAGAATCATCAACAGCATGGACAAGCTCAATGAAGCGAAGCTCTTTATTGATGATACCGCTGGCATCTCCATTATGGAGCTTGCGGCTAAAACCCGCCGAATGAAACAGGAGCACAACATAGGCATGGTGGTGGTCGATTACCTTCAGTTGGTAACACCGGTCAGGGATGGCAGAACAAACCGTGAACAGGAGATTGCGCAGATATCGAGGTCACTGAAGGCACTGGCCAAAGAGCTGAATATTCCGGTCATCGCCCTTGCGCAGCTTAACCGATCTGTCGAACAACGGTCAGGAGACAGGAGACCTCAGCTCAGCGACCTCAGGGAGTCAGGCTCGATTGAGCAAGATGCAGACGTTGTCATGTTCCTCTCCAGACCGGAAATGTATGGCAAAACAACCTTTGAGGATGGCTCCTCCACAAAAGATGTTGTTGAAATTGTTATTGGCAAACAGAGAAATGGTCCTATCGGAGATATCCGATTGTTGTTCCTTAAAAACTATGGACGATTTCAGTCGACAGCTAATGCTTATATTACCAGCAATGAGGAATCCGGCTCATCATACGGGCAGGATCGTCATACACCGGCGATACCAGATGCTGGAAAATCGACTACTACCGGCGCATTCATTGCTCAGGACGACGCACCTTTTTAACTCACTATTTATGCAGGAAGAACAACAGCTTCTCAACTCTGGCAACAGGACGACTACACAGGAACGCCCTGTCAAAGGCCCCGAAACAATTTATGCTGGAATTGGCGCATCAAAAGGTATCGCTGTAGGTGAGTGCTATGCGTTCATCAAGGAGGAGAGTAAACATGAAATCAGGGAGCTGAATCACAAAAACATCAGTGAGGAAATTGAGAGATTTCTTACTGCTCTGAACCGATCAGAGCATGAACTGAAAAAAATTGAGCTGGTTACCATTAAAAAACTTGGCACGAGCTACTCCAACCTGTTTCAGGCTCAAATTATGATGCTTCACGATCCGGTGCTGATTGATGCCATAGCCAGTCGTATTCGATCCGAGCGGAAAGGGGCGCATATCGTTATTGAAGAAGAGTTTGACCACTATGTTCAGAAATTTCACAACTCCGAAGAGCTCATCTTCCAGGATCGGGCTGACGATCTGCATGATATCAAAAACCGGATTATCAGAAACCTGCACATCAGAAAATTGCACTCCTGGATACCCGAGGGAGTAATCGTTTCGTCCGATAATCTCACTCCTGCAGATATTATCCTTTTAAGTCGAAGCAACGTCAAGGGGTTTGTCACCGATTCCGGAGGCAAGACCTCGCACATCTCCCTGATCTGCAAGTCCCTTAACATTCCAATCGTTGTCGGGCTTGGGAACCTCTCCCAAAAGGTATCTACCGGCATGCAGATGATCATTGATGGAACTACAGGAACAGTGATTACAAACCCTGAGGAACAGACGGTCAAGCAATATCTCAGGAAAAAAGAGGAGATGAAAAAAAATGAAGAGGAGACTTCTCTTACGGCTGAGCTTCCAGCAACAACTCAATGCGGTGTCAGGATCACCTTTTTAGCCAATATCGATTTCAAGGAGGAGGTGCTCGACTTGACTGCTTCGGGCGGCGAGGGAGTCGGACTGTTCAGAAGCGAAAACCTCTTTACCGAAGGGACAAAAGTGCCAAAGGAGTCAGAACAGTACGACTGTTACCGGGAAATGGCTGAAGCTATTGCCCCGATGCCTCTCGATATCCGTCTTTTTGATATTGGCGGAGACAAGCTGATCTACTCGCCCGTCAAGGAGCCAAATCCAAACCTCGGGTGGAGAGGAATCAGGATCCTGATTGATCTGCCAGAAATACTTGACGCTCAAGTCAGAGCCGCCATCAGGGCAAACCGCTTTGGTAATATTTTTATTCTGATTCCCATGATCATGTCCCTCGATGAGATAGAGCACGTGCGGGCATCCGTCGACAGACACTATTCTGAACTGGCAGCGGAAGCAGAATCGCAGGTTGAAAAACCTGAAATAGGAGCAATGATAGAGCTTCCCGCAGCGGTAGAACTTATTGAGGAAATAACGAGATGTGTTCGCTTCATAAGCATCGGAACCAATGACCTCACCCAGTACACCCTTGCGGTGGACAGAAACAACGTCATCGTGCAGGATCTTTTTGAAAAATTCCACCCGGCAATTCTCAGGCAACTGCATCGCATTATTTCTACAGCCAACAGAAATCATTGCAAAGCTATGATTTGCGGCGACATGGGATCAGATCCTCTCGCCCTGCCCTTCCTGATCGGGTGCGGACTGAGAGAATTCAGCGTTGTTATTTCTGATATTCCGAACCTCAAGTCGCTGGTGTCGCGCTATTCAGTTGCCGAAACTGAAGCGCTTGCCCAAGAGTGTCTCAGGCTTAATACTTCAGTCAGAATCAAGGCCTGCCTGGAGGCTTTCCAGGCGGCACATTGATGTTTCAGTGAGTTTCAGGGACGCAAATCCTCTATTTTCGCATTTTTGCGAAGTGAAGCAAAGTATTCGGCAAAAAGCTGTTCCTGCTTTGCCCGAAGCAGTTGCGGGGCAAGAGCAGCTTTTTCGCGCGCAAGGTTGAGCCCGGCAGGATAAACCTTGCCCCTGAGCAGCACAAGAGCATAACCTTCGGTTGTTTTCACTGGAGCAGAGATCTTCCCGGCAGTGAGCCCGGACATTGCCTCCACAAGAGGCCGATCAACACCATAGCCCGGAATAAATCCATCACTCCAGCGGATACTGTCAGCCGAAACAACATGGAATGACGCATTGGCTGCTGCTATCTTTTCAAGCGTCACACCAGACCCCTTCATTGCCCCAAGTTTTTTCTCCAGAGATGCACCCTTTTTCTCCCGCACAAGTTCCGCAGTAATCATGGCCTTCAAATCCTTGTCGAGCAAGCGATATCCGACATCGTTTTTGGCAGTAAGACGCATGAGATAAAACCCTTTTTCGGTTTCAATAACATCCGAGAGATCGCCCTCAGCGGCCTTGAATGCGAAAGCCGCAATTTTATCACTGTAGCCGATCTGCGCAATAGGGGTGCGCCTTCCGAACTCGCCGCTCTTGTTGACAACCAGCTTTGCACTTGCTGCGCTCTTGTCGAACCCTTTCTCTTTGGCATTGAGTTGAAATGCCATGGCTTGACGACGTTCACTCTCCACAGTTTCTGATGATGGCCTTATATTTCTGACAATCTCCGAACAAAGGAGCGCTGTCTGGTCAAATCCCGTCACCTTGATGATGTGCAGCCCAAACTGAGTCTGAACAGGCCCGACAATAGCGCCGGGGCGAGCGCTAAAAACTGCGGCAGAAAACGCAGGTACCATACGCTCCTTGCTGAACCACCCAACATCGCCCCCATTGATGGCACTGCCGGGGTCAGCAGAATATTTTTTTGCCAGCACTTCAAAAGGGATCCCTGCCTGAAGCTGCTTATAAATAAACATCGAGAGTTCTTTTACTTTCTGTACATCATCCCTGCTTGCAGGATTGAAGCGCAAAAGAATATGCGATGCCCTTGCCACAGGTTGTGCCGCAGAGCTTGCCTGCCGGATCTTGATCAACCTGTATTCACCACGATCGGCTATTGGGCCGACAATTGTGCCTGGGTTGAGATTTGACGAGTTGAAAAGAGCCGATCCAGCCTCCGGTGAAAAATCCGCACGGCTATACACTTTGTTTATTCCTGTCGGACGATCGCTCTGCACCTTAACAAAGCTGCTGTCACTCACCGCGCTGGCAAATTCGGCACGAACCGTCTCAAGTTCCGTACGAACAGCAAGGCTATCCTTCGATGATGGGATCAGAGGGAAAAAGACAAAATCAGCTTTTCTTGATGGAACCTGCCTGAAAAGCTCTTTATGCGCATCGTAATATTTTGTAATCTCCTCATCCTTTACAGGAAATTGACTGTCAACCCCGGCAAAACTCAATGGAACCGGAATAAAAGAGGCTGAAAAACGTGAAAACTGCCTGCTGACAATATCGCCAAGCTCCGGTTCGGTAACATGACCCAGAGTCTGAAGAGCACTGATCAGTTTGTTTACCTTCAACTCCTGACGGACAATCTTTTCGATCTGCACCCATAACTCTTTATTCCTGGGGTCGTGACGCGCGCTCTCAAGTTTTTTTCTGTCAACCGCCCCCGTGGCTGGGTCAGCAAAATTCTGGCGGATAACCATGGGCGGAGTCGGACTATCAAAGGCCTCAACCACCTCCTGATCCTGAAGAGCAATGCCGAATTTCTCAAACTGTTGCTCAAGCAAGGTCTGGTCAACCACCGTATTCCATGCCTGCTCCTGAAGCCCAAGCTCAGATTCAGGCGTCAGTTCAGCCCCAGGAGTGCTGCGTCTGAAATTCTCGGTAACCGCCTTATAAACCTCATCGTACTGACTAATGGGAATCGGCTTGCCATTGATTTTGCCCGCCAAATTGGCCTTGCCTGTAAATCCTGTAAAATTCATCCCCCATTCAAAAACAATCAGCGCAAGAAATGCTCCCAACAGGGTGTAGAGTATAATATGAGTTTTATTCCGCAAGCTGGACATTACAGCCATAAATCATCCCTTCTGTTAAAAATGTGGTTAAAAAGCAGAATCGTTCCAACCTTCCTTTCCGATCAGCGGCACAAAAGTAAAATGCTGAAAACGCTCTTTTATGAAATCATTACCATTTCGCTGGAAAACCGTCATCTGCTGTGAATCGGAGTTCCCTATAGGGATAACCATACATCCCTTTCCAGCAAGCTGCCGCAAAAGCGACTCCGGCTCCTTCGGAGCCCCTGCCGTGACCACAATACCGTCGAAAGGTGCCTCTTCCACCCATCCAAGGGTTCCATCTCCAAAACGGCAGGTGATGTTGAGCCCGAGCCTTGAAAAAAGTTTTTCGGCCCTTTCATAGAGTTCAAAAATACGTTCCACAGTATAAACCGAATATCCGAGAGCATCAAGAATTGCCGCCTGATAGCCTGATCCTGTCCCGATTTCGAGTACCTTTCCGGAAGAGCAACGCTCAACCAGAAGGGTCGTCATAAAGGCCACCGTATAGGGCTGGGAAATCGTTTGCCCAAACCCGACGTAATAAGCGCCATCGTTATAGGCGGAATCCACATTATCATTTGTAAAAAAAAAGTGTCGCTGCACCTCCAGAAAAGCGTTGAGCACCCGCTGGTTAATTATACCATAGAGTTTAAGCGTTTCAACCATCTCCCGGCGTCTGAGATTCAGAACTTTTTCTCCTTCTTTCATAAAAAACCTTTTAATCCTGCCTTCGCATCCAAAGCACAATTATAGTACCTTCCCGTTCCGGCAAGGCTAATATTGCATCAAAAACAATAAAAAACAATCTCCTGCCAGCAGTTTGCCAATATTTATATTGCATAGAGTTCTGAACAGCGGCAAAGCACTTCCAGCTAGCGGCCAAGAAGCGCAGCAACAAATTCTGCCCGATCGAACAACTGAAGGTCATCGATCTTTTCTCCAACCCCTATATACTTGACTGGCAACTTCAGCTCACGTGAAATAGAGAGCACGATTCCTCCTTTAGCAGTTCCATCAAGCTTGGTAACCACAAGCCCGGTCACGTTGACAAAGCGCGCAAACTCCCTCGCCTGCTGCACAGCATTCTGCCCGGTTGTGCCATCAAGCACCAGCAATACCTCATGCGGAGCCTCAGGAATCCTCTTTTTTGCTACCCGCATTATTTTAGCAAGCTCCTCCATCAAATGGCTCTTGTTATGCAATCGTCCGGCAGTATCAACCAGCACCACATCTGCATTTCTGGAAACCGCAGCGCTGACAGCATCATACACAACAGAGGCCGGATCGGAACCTTGTGCCTGACCGATCATTGGAACACCCGCCCTGTCTGCCCATATCTGAAGTTGTTCATAAGCCGCTGCCCTGAAGGTATCTGCCGCAGCTATAATCACTTTTTTTCCAGCTTTATCGTAATTATGAGCTAACTTGGCGACACTGGTGGTTTTGCCTGCACCGTTCACACCAACAATCAAAATGACATAAGGTTTCGCCGGAAGCGGAGCCTCAAAGTCCAGCGGGTGATCCTCTCCGCTCTCTTCAAGCATCTGCTGAATCTCCTCCATCAGCATTTTATTCAGCTCCGCTTCAGAATGGTAGGTCTCTTTTTTGGCCCGCTCGGTTATGGCATCAACAATCCCGAGAGTGGTCTCCACCCCTACATCTGCTGAAACAAGAATAGTCTCAAGCTCCTCAAGGAACTCGTCATCTATCTCTGTTTTTCCTTTTGTAATAACAGAAAGCTTTTCACGAAAGGTATCCCGAGTTTTTTCGAGCCCTTCCTTCAGCCTTGAAAGTTTGAATTTGTCAAAAAAACCCATAAAAAGAGGATATTGTCACTATTATTGCTATTAAAATCTCCTGAAAGGTGAAGTGGCCAAGAGCGCAAGACACACCACGGCTCAGAGTGAAACTGAATTTACGTAAAAATATGCCATATAAAGCTATCTCGGGTATTGGGGAATTCGGTATGATCGACAAAATTGCGGCCCTTGCAGCACCAACTCTTCGTGCCGTTCCAGAACTACTGACCGGCATCGGTGACGACTGCGCTGTTTTTCAGCCTGCCGCAGGGCTTCTGCAAGTATCGACAACCGACATTCTAGCGGAACAGGTGCACTTCGATCTGCTGACAACCCCGTTACAACATCTCGGAAGCAAGGCAATCAGTGTCAATGTTTCCGATATCTGTGCCATGAATGCCCTGCCCCGTTATGCCCTGATCTCACTTGCAGTACCAGCATCATTCCCGATTGCAATGATTGAAGAGCTTTACATCGGAATGAGTGATGCTGCTCAAAAGTATGGCCTCGCTATCGCTGGTGGAGATACCTCCTCTTCCCGATCCGGCCTGGTCATTTCAGTCACCATGGTTGGCGAAGTGGCACCAGAGCAAATCACCCATCGCAGTGGAGCAAAACCAGGTGATTTGCTCTGCGTTACCGGAACTATCGGCGGCGCTGCGGCTGGGCTGAAACTCCTTATGCGCGAAAAGGAGATCATGCTGAACCATATCGAAAACAACGAGCCCTATGTAAAAAGCGTGATCGGTGACATGAAGGAGTACCGCGAAGCTATCCGGGCACAACTGCTTCCTATCGCTCGCATCGATATTGTCAAATTTTTCCACGCAAGAAATATCAGACCATCTTCAATGATCGACATCTCCGATGGACTCAGTTCTGACCTCCAGCATCTATGCCAGCAATCAAAAACTGGCGCACTGATTCACGAAAACCTCCTCCCGATTAATGCAAGTACACGCCGAATCGCTGATGAATTACAGGATGATGCCCTCACCTGGGCTCTCACTGGAGGCGAAGATTACCAATTACTCTTTACCCTCTCAAAAGAAAAATACCAGAACATAGCTGAATACAAGTCAATATCGGTCATAGGAGAAATTACCAGCCAGGAATCGGGAGTCCATCTTTGCGATATCTATGGCACGGATATAGATATGGAGTCGATCAGGGGCTTCGACCATTTCAGTTCATAACATCCTGCAACACCATGAAAAAGAGGGCAAAACAGGAACCATTTATTTTTTTGGGAAACAGAGCGAAGATAGTAAATTGCTGCTCCTGTAACGTACGACAAAAAGCCGAAGTGGCGGAACTGGTAGACGCCCGGGACTTAAAATCCCGTGTTCAGCAATGGACGTACGGGTTCGATTCCCGTCTTCGGCACCATTGCACAAGCTTTCCTGCCTGTCATCTTATATTTTTATGAGCAAAACCTCTATTGAATCATGAGTTCCGAACTGACAAAGATCCTGCTGAACGAAGATGAGATGCCACGGCAGTGGTACAACATTCAGGCTGACTTGCCTTCACCGATGCCGCCACCATTGGGGCCTGATGGCAATCCTGTCGGCCCGGATGCCCTTGCCAAAGTTTTTCCGATGAACCTTATTGAGCAGGAGATGAGCACTGAGAGGTGGATTGAAATTCCCCAGGAGGTGCAGGCAATCCTGAAACTCTGGCGCCCCTCACCACTCTACCGGGCCCACCGACTGGAAGCAGCCCTGAAGACTCCGGCAAAAATCTTCTATAAAAATGAGGGTGTATCACCGGCAGGAAGCCACAAACCCAATTCCGCTGTGCCCCAGGCATGGTACAACAAGCAGTTTGGCATAAAGCATCTCGTCACTGAAACCGGCGCAGGCCAGTGGGGAAGCGCCCTTGCGATGAGCTGCAAACTTGTCGGTATCGACTGTAAAGTCTTTATGGTGCGCATCAGTTTTGACCAAAAGCCTTTCCGCAAAATCATGATGAACACTTGGGGGGCAGAGTGTATTGCCAGCCCAAGCACACAAACTGAAACAGGACGACGGATTCTGGCGGAGACCCCCGACACACCAGGCAGCCTCGCCATTGCCATCAGTGAAGCCATTGAGCAGGCTGTCCAGCGAGATGATACACGCTACGCCCTTGGCAGTGTCTTAAACCATGTGATGCTGCATCAGACCATTATCGGCCTTGAAGCCCGTAAACAGCTCGAAAAGGTGAGCCTTTATCCTGATATCGTTATCGGCTGTGCCGGCGGAGGTTCAAACTTTGCAGGCATCAGCTTCCCCTTCATCTGCGATAAAATCCATGGACGGGAGGTTCAGATTATTGCCACGGAGCCCGAAGCCTGCCCGACGCTTACCAGAGGCCCCTATGTCTATGACAACGGGGATGTGGCTAAAATGACACCGCTGCTGCCCATGTACAGCCTTGGCCACGGATTTATTCCACCAGCAATTCATGCAGGAGGCCTGCGCTACCATGGCATGTCGCCCCTGGTCAGCCATGTCAAACAGTTGGGATTGATTGAGGCCACCGCAATTGGCCAGACGGAGTGCTACGAAGCCGCTCTGCTGTTTGCCCATACCGAAGGATTTATCCCGGCGCCTGAGACCTCCCACGCCATCGCACAGACCATCCGTGAAGCGAAAAAAGCAAAGGAGGAGGGTAAGGAAAAGGTGATTCTTATGAACTGGTCAGGCCATGGACTGATGGATCTCCAGGGTTACGATGCCTTTTTGTCCGGCAAAATCAGTGACTACCGACTACCGGAAGAGCTCCTGCAACGCTCACTTGCTGTACTGAAAGATCATCCGGTTCCACCGCAAGCGTAAAAGCAAAATCCCCGTTACTCTTGATGCTTTGCAACAAGAGTAACGGGGAAAACGAGAGCAGGAGATCTTAACATGGAAAAAGAAAAAACCTCCAGCAAAGGCCAAGTCCGGTTTGGCAATCTTCGTAATATTCTATCATTGATATCAGCTCATCTTCGGCGAGCTCATGAAAGCTGAAATTCATTTACCAAACCGTTTCTTTATTTTTTCAAACACCTCCTCGCCTGGAATCAGCCTCGCCTTCCCAGATGCGATTTCCTTTCTTCTCCGTTCAACTTCTTCAGCCCAAAGCATATCAACCTCAAGTTGAGTCGGCAGGTTAGTACTGTGAAGAAGTTTATCAATTAAAATCAACCCGTCACCTGTTGGCAGATCCTTAGCTTGGTTGGACATTTTTTAACTCCTTTTAGTGGATATTTCGATCTGATTGATTCGAGTTTTCCAGGAATCCCTCCGACGCTAACAATAATCAGCCTGAACCGCCTAAACCGCTGATTATTGAATTATAAGCCACATTAAAAGCAAATTGCCAATCACGAAGAATACCATTAACTCATTCACTATAAACAGCTAAGCTATTAATCGGCATTTTATTTCACCTTGTTATACGGAGCAGCATAAAAACGTCTCTGCTTTTCTTTGGGGAACACCGCCCATATTCAAGCAGTGTTCCCAAGCAAGGAAATAAAGCAATACTTTACTCGCTGTGCGCCTGCCCTTCGCCTTCCGGAACGGGAGCTACCCCATCGACAAAACGGAGCTCTTTTTCCGCTTCATCAAACATAATCCTGATGACACTCCCCTCCGAAAAACGACCCTTCAGCATCTCTTCGGCAAGCGGATCCTCGACATACTTTTGCAACGCTCTTTTCAGCGGACGAGCGCCATATTTTTGGTCGTAACCCTTGTCTACAAGAAACTCTTTAGCTTTTTCATCGATTTGCACCTCAATACCCATATCGCGGAGCCTCTTGAAGAGCTTGCCGGCAGTAATGTCAATGATTTTAAAGATATGCTGTTTTTCAAGCGCATGGAAGACAACAATATCATCAATTCTGTTGAGAAACTCTGGATTGAAGACTCGCTTGAGAGCATCCTCAATGGTTGACTTCATCGCCTTGTAATTACCGGTTGCGTCATCAATGGGAGTAAAGCCCATGCCCGATCCAGCACCAAAATTCTTGATATCCTTGGCGCCGATGTTTGAAGTCATGATGATAATGGTGTTGCGAAAGTCAACCTTTCTTCCCATGCCATCGGTCAAAATCCCTTCATCAAGCACCTGCAGCAGAATGTTGAAGACATCCGGGTGCGCCTTCTCAATCTCGTCAATAAGCACCACTGAATATGGCTTGCGACGAACCTTTTCGGTCAACTGGCCACCCTCTTCGTAGCCTACATATCCGGGAGGGGCTCCAACAAGGCGACTGACTGAAAATTTCTCCATATACTCGCTCATGTCAGCCCTGATAAGCGCATCTTCACTGTCAAAAATATATCGGGTCAGCGCCTTGGCAAGCTCTGTTTTACCAACACCGGTCGGTCCCAGAAAAATGAAAGAGCCAATGGGACGCGACGGATCTTTCAACCCCGCACGAGTACGCTGTATTGCTTTGGTAATCTTTTTGATAGCCTCATCCTGGCCAATCACCTGTTTGGTAAGATCAGCCTCCATGGTGAGCAGCTTTTTCGATTCAGACTGTGCAACCCTGGCAACGGGAATACCAGTCATCATGGCAATCACCGAGGTAATATCGGCCTCAGTAACATCATAAACACTATCAGCAGCCCTGTCTTCCCAATCCTGTTTGGCCTGATCAAGCGCTTCGAGCATGTGCTTCTCCCTGTCGCGAAGCTTCGCCGCCTCCTCAAAATTCTGCATTTTTACCACCTGGTTTTTCTCGTTCTTGACCTCTTCTATCGATTTTTCAAGATCAAGAATCTCCTGTGGCACATGAATATTGCTCAGATGAACACGCGCCCCGGCCTCATCCATGACATCTATCGCCTTATCGGGCAAAAAACGGTCAGTGATGTAACGCTCGGAAAGCTTTACAGCCTTCTCTATCGAATCTTCCGAATAGTTGACATGATGGTGCGACTCATACTTCGACTTGATGTTGTTGAGAATCTGGATGGTCTCATCCACAGAGGTCGGCTCTACCATAATCTTCTGGAACCGCCGGTCAAGAGCACCATCTTTTTCAATAAACTGGCGGTACTCGTCAAGCGTTGTCGCTCCAATGCACTGGAGTTCGCCACGGGCAAGGGCTGGCTTGAAAATATTGCTTGCGTCAAGCGAACCCGACGCGCCACCCGCACCAACAATGGTATGCAGCTCATCGATAAACAAAATCACATCACGTGAGCGCTCAAGCTCGTTCATAAGCGCCTTCATCCTCTCCTCAAACTGTCCCCTGTATTTGGTGCCAGCAACAAGCGCTGCCAAGTCAAGCGCAACAACCCGCTTGTCATAAAGCACTCTCGATACCTTGCGCTGCACGATTTTGAGCGCAAGACCTTCGGCAATGGCAGTCTTGCCTACGCCCGGCTCACCAATCAATACCGGATTATTCTTTTTCCGGCGACTCAAAACCTGGGCCACCCGCTCAATCTCCTTTTCGCGCCCGATGATTGGATCAAGTTTATCATCAAGGGCAAGACGAGTGAGATCGCGACCAAAATTGTCGAGCACTGGAGTTTTAGTTCTCTCGCCTTTTTTAGGATCCTGCTTTTTTGGGTGCCGTTCAGAACCACCTGAAGCATAGGCACCCTCCAGAGGTGGCTCACCCGCCTCGCTTCTGCCGCTTGAAATCGTCATCAGCTCATCTCTGACAAGGTCATAAGTCACGCCAAACTGTTCAAGAATCTGGGCTGCAATATTATCATCCCCTTTCATGAGCGACAGCAAAAGATGCTCGGTTCCAATAACATTCGACTTGCATATTTTTGCTTCGAGATAAGTGATTTTCAGCACCTTCTCGGCCTGTTTAGTCAAGGGGACATTACCCATCTGAGCTTCAGCAACCCTTGGATGGGTGCTCTCCTCAATTTTCAGCTTGAGACCATACAAATCTATCTTGAGATTTTTTAGTATCCTGGCACCAATACCCTCCCCTTCCCTGATAAGACCAAGGAGCAGATGCTCTGTACCGATGTAGTCATGACCCAACCGGAGGGCCTCCTCACGGCTGAGGCGGATAACATCCTGTACTCTGTTTGAAAAATTTCCTTCCATGCTTATGATTGTCGGTAAAATTTTTATGAATACCGCGTTTTATCACACCCCGATATAAACACAGCAAAAAATAATTCTTCAAAGATAGCTATGTTACTACCAATTCCATAACAACACACAACTCTCCAAGCAGAATAAAGGTTCTGCGTATCCATCTATAACGTTATGAAAGTTCATCGTATCCTGATTGACGACAACAGCCCGGTACACCGCGGGCTTTCAATATATCGTACCGGCACCATAAATCGTGTACGACTTCAGGAAATATCGTACAAAGCATACAGATCTCTGGAAATTGATGCCCACAATTATGCTGCGCTTTTTCATTACGGGCTGCCTGAACTGTTGAACACCCTGCCATTCATCTCTGAATCCGGTAACGGGCTTGACAGTTGGGATGAAGCGTTTCTGCATAACAGCAGCCTTGGATCCATGAAAAAAATCATCGATGAACGCATGGCATCCATTGATCCGGAACATCACGAAACAATCCTGCTCGGCTGGCAGGATCAGCCGGTTGGTGTGGCATATTTTCGTGACATTGATCCGGGACGGTTTCTTGAGTTTCTGGCTAAGCTGAGAGCGTTTGTTGAGGAGTCAGCAGAAGCTGGAGCTGATTTGGAGTTTATATTGTAAGCGAAAAAAGCATGGCAGGTGCCTGACACATTTCACCCCAGTAAAGGTGAATGTATGAGGCTGTCGTGTTGTCTTTTCTGAAAAGGGGTGTTGCCACATTTTCGCCTCGAGCATTTTTCACTGTGGCAATGTTCTGTAACTCGCCCTGATGAATGATGCGTGAGTAGTGAAATTCGTGGCCTCGCAGCTCTGTTGCGGAACCATCGAGAACCACTTTCCTGTATCCGAGAGTCAGTCTGGACTCCTGCATGGTTGTCTCAAGGTCAAGTGCTCCACACATGTGATACACTGAACCATCCTGAAGCGTTATCGTTTTTCCAAGGTACATCATACCGCCGCACTCGGCATAAAGACGACCGCCACTCCGGCTATACGCTGCGATCTGCCCACGCATGGCGCTATTAGCCGAGAGCTGTTCCGCATAGAGTTCAGGATAGCCTCCAGCCAGATAAAGCATCTCTGCTTCAGGAAGATGTTCATCATGGAGCGGACTGAAAAACACCAGGCGACCATACTCGCCGAGCACCTCAATATTTTCGCGATAGACAAAGTTAAACGCCTCGTCGCGGGCCACGGCAATCACCACCTCGCTTTTCAGCGCCGCAGTGGCACAAACGGAAGCATCAGGTCTATCCACCTGCGCAATCTCCAGCAACCGGTCAACATTCACAGTTTTACCAACATGCTCCGCCATCGCCGCAATCACGCTCTCGCGGTCATACCCGGCAGAGGTGTCAAGGCCAAGATGACGCTCACTGATGGCCACCGCTTCGCTGCGGGGCACATAGCCCAGCGGTTCAACTCCGGCATCACGCGCTGCCGCCTCAAGATAGCTGTAATGAGAAGGTGTATTGACCTGGTTGAAAATAACCCCAGCAAGATTCAGCGCGGGATCAAACGTCCGGAAACCATAGAGCATCGGCGCTGCCGAATAGGCCATGCTTTGAGCGTTGATGACCATGATAACGGGAATACCAAGCAGCATGGCAATTTCAGCGCTGCTCCCTTCCGATTTTTCAGCCCCGTCAAAAAGCCCCATGACACCCTCAACCACAGCAACATCAGCATCCGATGAGTATCGGCCAAATAGCCCCTGCACATGCGCTTTTGAAGCCATGAAAGTATCAAGATTGATCCCGACACGCTCGCTTCCGCCAAACGAGGCCGCCATAGTGTGCAGGCAAGTATCGAGATAATCCGGCCCGCACTTGAACGGCTGAACCGCAAGCCCACGCTGGGCAAACATCCTCAGGAGAGCGAGAGTTATGGTTGTTTTACCAGAACCGCTTGAAGGAGCGGCAAGAAGGAAGGCTGTGTGTTTGTTGTTCAACATGTTTCAGTCAACCTTATGGTTTATGCCATTGAGCTATGCGTTTTTCTACATCGTCTCCAAAAAAAAATTTCTTACCCAACCATTCACCCAACAGGATCAGGATGCAGAAAACTGTAGCCCAGAGCGCTCACCAGCTTGTCGCTGTTCACCACTTTAAACGGTGCCGGTTCTGCAGACAGTGCCAGAGGGAGTTGAGGAACTCCTGCCGCATCGGCTGCTCTGCCATAATAGTCGCGCCGCAGGATATGATGCGGTGCACAGGCGTTGAAGACTTCGCCCCACTGCTGCAAGCGAATGATTTCCGTAATGATTTTGATGCAATCGTCACGATGAATAAGGTTCATCGGCTGATCGGGATTCGTCACCTCTTTCAAGGCATCGAGATACTTTTCAGGGGTACGGTCATAACCAACCAGGCCACCAAAGCGCAGTACCGTGGTCTGAAAGCCGCTCTCCTGCATCAGCATCTCCTCGACAAGGAGCAGAGCCTGCCCGGAGGGAGATTCAGGATCAATAGCATCCTCTTCGGTAACCTCCCTGTTGAGTGTCGAATAGACCGATGTGGAGCTGACCATCAGCACAGAGCGCACTGGCGACTGACCAAGAGCATCAATCAATGAAGAGAACTGCTCAATATGGTACTCTACAATGTCATCGCTCCGAGTCGGAGGGATATTGACAATAAGAATATCGCTCTGGAGAAAAGCCACAACATCGTCGCCGTTTACCTCCGGATCAAGTCGTATAAGGTAGGGCTCAGCCCCGGCATCCTGCAACACCTCAAGCTTCTCCTCCCTCGTGGTTGATCCCTTGACTGAATAGCCCTCTTTTACAAGAGCCTCTGCAAGCGGCAACCCAAGCCAGCCGCATCCAAGAATTGTGATAGTCTCTTTCTGCATCGTACGGTTTTCCGGTTAATGATTCAATAAGCACAATGTACAGGTTCAGCGACTGCAATTCAACAAAATTCGCCGAAAGCCTTGCGGACGCAAACACTCTTCTATTGCCCATTACACTATTTTTTTATTACTTTCGGTTAAGCAGGATGCGGGAACCGAGCCGCAAGGAGCGCGCGCCGATTTATACACCATTGACTGACTCCCACATTTATGAGATTAGCTGTTAATATTGATCATATAGCCACCTTGCGGAACGCCCGTGGCGAGCAGGAGCCCGATCCGGTCGCAGCCGCCCTGCTTGCTGAACGGTGCGGTGCGGCAGGTATTGTTTGCCACCTGCGTGAAGATCGCCGACACATCAAGGATAATGATCTCGCAAGACTCCGGCAAGCAGTTACCACAAAGCTTGACCTTGAAATGGCAATGACTACGGAGTTACAGCAAATAGCCCTGAAAACCAGACCAGAGCTTATCACCCTTGTACCGGAAAAAAGGGAGGAACTCACCACTGAGGGGGGATTCGACATTGCCCGCCACTTTGCCGTACTGGTGGAATTTCTGAAACCATTCAAGCCCGCCGGGATTGAGGTAAGTCTCTTTATTGAACCTGCGAAAAAAGCCATCGACCTTTCAGCAGAGGCTGGTGCCGATATTGTGGAGTTACATACTGGACTCTATGCGCTGAAACAGGGTAATGAACAAGCGCTAGAACTGAAAAGAATCCGCGAGGCTGCGGTTTATGCAAAAAGCGTCGGGCTGAAGGTCGTCGCAGGCCATGGGCTCAACTATCTCAACATCGCGCCTTTCAGCGATATTCCCGAGATTGAAGAGGTGAGCATCGGCCATGCAATTATCGCCCGTGCCGTCATGACTGGCCTTGAGGAGGCTGTCAGGGAGATGCTCCGAATCATGAGCGCCTTGGCTATTTGAATTACGGAATCAATTACTATGGAGTGCTTATGACTGAAACTGCCAATAACGAAATTACCGTTATTCTTGCCACCGGCAATCGGGACAAGGTGAGGGAACTTCGTCCGCTGCTTGAGAACATATCACCCCTCTTCAGGGTCTCTGCACTCCATGAGCTTGGCGTTGAGGTTGAAATTGAGGAGAGCGAAGTGACGCTGGAGGGAAATGCTCTTATCAAGGCAAGGGCTATTTTCGCCCTTCTTTCTGAGCGGTTCCCCTTCATGATTGCGCTGGCAGACGATACCGGGCTGGAAGTTGAAAGCCTGGAGGGTGCGCCGGGAGTCTATTCAGCACGATATGCCCCGATGCCCGATGGAGAATCGCCAACCTATAAAGATAATGTCGATCATCTGCTTCACTGCATGAATGGCATCACAAACAGAGCCGCCCGCTTCAGAACCGTTATTGCTCTGAAAGGCTCACTCCCTTCTGCGCAAGGAAATCTCCAATTTGAACTGACGACCTACGGAATTGTTGAAGGCATGATAACTTTTGAACCAAAAGGAGATGCCGGATTTGGGTATGATCCTGTCTTCATGGTCGATTCCATCGGAAAAACATACTCTGAAATGAGCACTGCAGAAAAAAACAGCCTTAGCCATCGCTCTCTTGCCATTCAAAAAGCTGTTGTCGCCCTCAAGGAGACTCTTGAGCACAACAACATTCCCCTAACCGACACCAATGCATATCAATGACACTCATTGAGGCGGCTCTCCTCGGAATAGTCCAGGGACTGACAGAATTTCTCCCCATCAGCAGCTCCGCGCATCTCAGAATCATTCCTGCCCTTGCGGGATGGGATGACCCAGGAGCCCCGTTTACCGCCATCGTACAGATCGGTACTCTTGTCGCGGTGCTGTTCTATTTCAGAAGGGATATTGTTGCCATTAGCAGAGCCGTTATTGAGGGAATGGTCAAACGCAAACCACTCGGCAGCGCTGAATCGAAAATGGGGTGGATGATCGCTGCTGGCACCCTCCCGATCGTAGTGTTCGGTCTTCTTTTTAAAACAGAGATTGAAACCAGCCTCCGCTCCCTCTACTGGGTAAGCGGTGCACTTATCTGCCTTGCCCTCATTCTCTCTCTTGCTGAAGGAAAGATAAAAAACAGGCTTCAAAAGGGGTTGTCGCTGAAATCAATGAAAGATATTGGGTGGAAAGAGGCTTTGCTGATCGGTCTGGCTCAAAGCATCGCTCTCATACCGGGCTCGTCGCGCTCGGGGGTAACAATAACCGGCGGTCTTTTTCTGAATCTTTCCCGTGAAGCGGCTGCCCGTTTTTCATTCCTGCTCTCACTCCCTTCGGTATTTGCGGCTGCAATCCTGCAGCTCTACAAAACCTGGGGTAGCATAACAGCCTCTTCTGACAGCGCAACCAATATTGTGGTAGCAACCTGTGCTGCGGGTATTGTCGGTTACGCCTCTATCGCCTTCCTTCTCAACTACCTCAAAGAGCACTCCACAACCATCTTTATCGCCTACAGGCTGGTAGCTGGCGTGGCCGTTCTTTACCTTGTAGTCACGGGAGTGCTGCAACCATAATCAAATAATTCCGTTTTCTGAGGAAGAGACGGAAAAAATTTCTTATATACGAAGTAACTATATTAACTAATAATTATTCAGCCGTGCCATACAGCTTGACAAGCGTAGGGTATAATGGCCTTGAAAAAGCAGACTTACACATACACACGAAATGTTCGGATGGAATCTTTACACCGACGGAAATTGTTCATAAAGCATCACTTGTCGGATTAAAGGCCATCAGCATTACTGATCATGATTCTGTTTTAGGTATTGACAAAGCAAAGCCATTAGCCTTGGAGAAAGGTATTGAGCTTATTCCTGGTGTAGAGATGAGTTCGACCTACAAGGGCTATGATATCCATGTCCTTGGTTATTTTTTTGATTATCAGCATTCCGAGCTGAAAGGGTATCTGGATCACTGTCGTCACCTGCGCACCGAAAGAGCTGAGCGGATGGTGGGTAAACTTGCCAAAATGGGTGTGAAGATCGGTATTGAGCAAATCATCGTTAAAGCTCAAAATGGAAGTGTGGGACGACCTCATATTGCGGCCGTGCTTCAGGACGTAGGCTATGTAAAAAGCTTCAGCGAAGCATTCAGCAAGTACCTCGGTGCACACAGCCCGGCTTACGTGAAAAGCATAGAGACCCATCCAGCAGATGTTATAAGCCTCATCAGCAAGGCTTCGGGGCTCTCGTTTCTTGCGCATCCAGCCCACAATGTTCCCGATGAGACACTTAAACAGTTGATCACTTTTGGCCTTGACGGGATTGAAGTTGTTCATCCTGCTCACGACACCTATAGGCAGAACTACTACCGCGAAATTGCAAACGAGTACTTCCTGCTCTTTTCGGGAGGTTCCGACTATCACGGAATGAGAGAAAGGGATGACGATGTCTTCGGGAAGGTGACCATCCCTTACGAATGGGTGACAAAAATGAAAAGCCGACTTTTGCACGCATGAAAACACAACCAGACATGTCAGGAACAGCTCTTCAAACTGAGTTTGTGCCATTATCCGTCATACGGATTCTGGGAAAAAAGCTTGTTCTGCAACTGAAAGCTTTTTTCTTCACCATGCAGGAGTTTTTTCTCTTTTCAGCCAGAGCATTTCTCTCTTTTCCAAAAATGATCCGGTATTGGCGGGATGTTCTTGATCAGGCAACGATATGCGGTACCGACTCTATCCCCATTGTTCTGGTCAGCTCCATTTCCATTGGAGCGCTCCTTGCCATTGAAGTAGGGAACCTGCTTGAAGATTTTGGAGCTAAAACGATGCTTGGCCGGTCAACGGCGCTTTCGGTAATCCGCGAACTCGGGCCACTGCTTATGGGCCTCATGCTCTCCGCCAGGTTTGGGTCGCGAAATGGAGCTGAACTTGGTGCCATGCAGATATCAGAACAGATCGATGCCCTTCGTGCCTTCGGCACCGACCCTGTTGCAAAACTTGTGATGCCCCGGCTTGTTGCCGCTCTCATCATGTTCCTGCCCTTGACTGCCCTCTCAGACTATGCCGGGCTTCACAGCGCAGCATATATGGCCGAGCACTACCACCGGCTTGACCCAGGAATTTTCTGGAACTCTGTCTACCCCCGACTTGCACCCAAGGACTTTGTCGTCGGCTTTCTCAAAGCGCCAGTATTTGCCATCATTATTACACTTGTCAGCAGCTTCAACGGCTTTGCAGCAAGGGGAGGAACTGCCGGTGTAGGCCGATCAACCATTAAAGGCATTGTTGTATCGTCAGGGCTGGTGCTGATTGCCAATTTTTACGTTTCAAAGCTTGTACTGGAAAACATGTAAGCGAATGATTGAATTACGAAATGTCGATCTGAAATATGGCGACCGGCAGATCCTCAAAAATATCTCCCTGACCATCAAGGATAACACCATCAAGGCAATCCTCGGACCAAGCGGTGTCGGAAAAAGCACTATTCTCAAGCTGATGCTTGGACTCATAAAGCCGAACAGCGGACAGGTGCTGATTGACGGAACAGACATTACGGGCATGACGGAAACAAGCCTTTATGCCATCCGTCGGAAAATGGGTATGGTCTTCCAGGGAAATGCACTTTTCGATTCAATGACCATCAGTCAAAATCTTGGCTTCTTTCTTCGTGAAAACATGAAACTACCGGAGAGTGAGATTAGCAGAAGAGTTGCCGAACAGATTCAGTTTGCAGGACTTGAAGGGTATGAAGATCAGCTCCCCGAGAGTCTGAGCGGGGGGATGCGCCGAAGAGTTGCCATAGGAAGAGCAATGATTTTCAAGCCACACATGATCCTCTTCGATGAACCCACCGCAGGACTTGACCCTGTCAGCTCAAAAAAAATTCTCTCTCTTATCAGCTCGCTTCGCCATAACAACAACCTTGGGGCGGTGATCGTTACCCATATTATTGATGATGTCTTCAATGTAGCCGACTCCGTTGCCGTGCTCTACCAGGGAGAAATCATTTTTGATGATGTGACTGAAAAACTGCATAACGCAGCACATCCCTTTATTCGTTCAATTCTTTCTGACAAAATTCTTGAAATATAACCATCACCCAAGACTTTCATCTGTATGAAAAACCCGAACGCTTTGAAGTGGAGCGATCTGAAAACTGGAATATTTTTTGTGTTAGGCATCGGTTTTGCCGCCTGGCTTGGGCTGGCCATCGGAAAAAACACAAACCTCTTTTCAGGCGTGCGAACCGTCAAAATACTTTCAAGAGATGTCCAGGGCCTTGCAGAGAACAACTTTGTCTCTGTCTCCGGTAAAAAAATAGGCACTGTTTCAAAGATGAACTTTGTCACCAGCCACGACTCACTCTTTGTTGTCACTGAACTCAAACTGAAAGAAGAGTACGCCGTTCTTGTTACCAGGGATGCAAAAGCTACCATTAAATCTCTTGGCATACTGGGCGACAAATACGTCGATATCACAACAGGCAAGGGAGCTATTGTAAAAGAGGGTGATTTTATTGCCCTTGAAACAGAAAGTGGCATGGCCAATCTCACTGGCAGTGCAAACAAAACCTTCGAAAAAATCAATGAACTGCTTGATCATCTGAACAACGGCAAGGGTATGGCAGGCAAACTTCTCACTGATGAGAAAATGGGCAAAGAGCTTGCCGAAACGGTCAGCAGCCTGAAAACCACCTCCGCCGAGCTCTCAACGCTGTCTAAAAAAGCATCCTATGGAGAGGGGCTCCTTCCGAAGCTCCTCAACGACAAGTCAATGGCAACAAATACCGCAGAGACCATTGAACGGCTTAACCAGACTGCACTGAAAACCGAGTCGCTGATGACCAAACTTAACAATGAAAAGGGTACTCTGGGGCAGCTTTCCTCCAATCCTGCCCTTTATAACAACCTGACACAAACGCTCTCTTCACTCGATTCTCTGCTCGTCGACCTTAAATCGCATCCAAAACGATATGTCAAATTTTCGCTCTTCTGAACGTCGGACATCATCATGCAATCGCTTCGCTTCGTTATAGCCTCACTCTTACTCCTTGCAGGGTTGAGTACGGCGTTTCCAGCAACGGCGCTTGCGTACAATTTCAGACCACTTGAAGCTCTTGTCAAGAACGCGGTAAACGACTCAGTCTTTCCTGAAGCAAGCGTGGCCGTTCTCTACAGGGGGAAGGTTGTGTTTCACAAGGCATTCGGCAGGATGACATACAGCCCTAAAAGCGCCCCTGCGGATACAACAACCATATTTGATCTTGCATCCCTGACCAAGGCTCTGGCCACTACCAGCATTATCATGCAGCTTGTCGAAAGGGATTCTCTCTCCCTTCAGGCTCCCGTATCAAGGTACCTGCCGGATTTTGCCAAAAACGGCAAAAGTAAAGTTACTATTGGGCATCTCCTGCGCCACACATCAGGGTTGAGAGCCCACTCTTTTTATGCAAAGAGCTGCGCAACACCCAAAGAGCTCTTCAGCGCTATTGCCGCTGATACCCTGCTCTCAGCACCAGGACAAACCACCCTCTACAGCGATCTCGGATTCATGATCCTTGGGAGAATCGTTGAAACCATCACAGGCAAATCACTTGCATCAAACTTTCAGGTGCGCTATGGCATACCGCTCAGAATGAGTTCGACCATGTTCACGCCACCACCATCGCTGTTATGGCGAATCGCTCCAGTGGAAAAAGACACCCTCTGGCCATTCCGAACCCAGCGTCCGCTGGTCAACGACCAGAATGCTGCTCTTCTGGGTGGAGTTGCCGGACATGCCGGACTGTACTCAACAACAGGCGATCTTCTCCGCATGACAGCAATGCTTATGAACGGAGGAAATTTGGATGGCCGCACCTATTTCAGTAATGCGACACTTAAAACATTTCTCTCAAGAGGTGACTATCCGAGAGCATTGGGTTGGGATTTACACTCGCCAAATGGGCACTCCTCGACGGGTGACTATTTTTCAAACTCTTCCTACGGTCATCTCGGCTATACAGGAACAAGCCTTTGGATTGACCCTGAAAAAGAAGTTGCGGTTATTCTGCTCAGCAACAGGGTCTACCCGACGTCAGACAACATCAAAATCCGCACACTCCGCCCTCTGCTCCATAACACGGTTATACAATGCCTTGGCTTGCAAATCAAGCGAACAAACCCTTCATTGGCACAATAGGGAGTGGTGTTGATTTAAGCGACTCCTGGCGGAAGATGGCATTTGCCGCCAGGCGCCCGGTAAAGGCAGCGGCCTCCATCAAAAAGAGAGGCGCATCAACCTTTACCCAGTCGCCAGCCAGAAAAAGATTTGAAAAGGGGGTTTCTACACCCGGACGATGTGCATGATCGCCCGGAGCCCACCTCGAGAAATTGGACTGCTGCATGAAAAGTTCATGCAACACCTTGGCATCCCCTGTTTCCGGAAAAATGGTATGAAACTCTTGCAGCATCGCCTTTTTAATCTCTTCTTCAGACAGAATATCTTTCGGCGCAATGGCGTAGGCATGGAGTTCAACAACTGTCCCTCCATGTTTTTTACCCCATGAGATATAGGGCTCCTGAAAATGAGAATAGAGAGATATTGAATCGGTGTAAGTATAACCTGATACCGTAAAGAATGGAAACTCCGCCGAGTCAATCGGACGGTCGATCCAGAGACGATATACCACATAAGGATCCGCCTCACCAAGCGAAGAAACATTCAGCTCAAACTCAGGATGGCTCATCTGAGAAGCTTTTACCAATCCACGAATACCTCTTACATCCGTGGCGACCACACAATAATCGCAGGCCAGCAGCTCACCATCATAAACGCTGACGGGCCCATCATGGCGCACCACCAGGGTATTCCCTTCCTGCGTCACCACAAGCCTCGCAAGAGCTGCCTTTGGCGGCCCGCTCACCGGAATACCTGAAGCATCATAGCGTCCGGCATGGCAGGGACAGTTAAAACCACCGGTAAGATTATCGGGAATGACCGGACAACCAATATGGGTACAACGACCGTCAAAGGCAAGGAAACCATTACCCTTCCTTCCAACCAAAACCGGCACTCCTTCATCAGTAACAAACTCTGCAAAGCCCTCTTTCGGCACAGCCGCTGGATCAACATGCAACTGGAGAGCCAGACCTCTCTCCGGCCTCTCCACAACAACCCCGATAACCTTTCCCCCATCAACCTTCAGACTCCTGGCTGAACACCCTTTCCTGAGCTTTACTCCAAGTTGCTTCAGCCTGCTCTCAAGAGGAGTGATGAGCGCAGTCATACAATCGTAATTGGTTATTTTGAAGGCAAGCCCCTCAGGATTGCCCATGAAGTAAAAGTGAAAATAGCGAAGTGCCTCTGCCGCCGACAACAGCTCCATCCGGTTCATCGTCGCATCAGCAAAAGGGTGTAGCACCGTATCAACAAAGGCAGGCAATGTATCTCCCTGACGACAATAGGTCATGAAATCAATGGTATCATACTTCGTGAAGCTCTTTTTGTACTCGTATCGGAACAACTCCCCTGTCGAAAATAACCCTTTGTTGTTTTTCAGAAACGACACCATATCCAGCCTGCTGGATTGGCCGATAATAGAGAGCACATTGAAGGGAAAGTACTTCGATGCCTGGCCAAATACTTCTTGAGATGAGTTCCTGAAAATAATCGGATAACCGGGAGAGGCAGAAAAAACATCAGGATTGATACCAGCAGAAGCAAAAATCTCATTGAGATTGTAATACTGGTTAAAAAAACCATGAAAGCCGTGCTCCACCGGAAATCGCTCACCGAGCGCATCAATATCCCAACCCGTCAGCTTCCCGCCAAGGGCATCAGATGACTCCACAAGCGTCACATCAAAACCCCTGCCAGCCAGCTCAAGGGAGGAGCTGATTCCCGCAAGACCTCCCCCAACAACAACAACCTTTTTTGATACCTCAAGCCGCACCGCACCTTCCGCACCCACTGCATTCTGATGATAAAACTCCTTTCTCGGCTGGTAATATCCAACAAGCCCCACCGTAGCAACACCGGCGCCAATACCGCTGCGTACCAGCAGCTTTTTTATAAATTCACGACGTTCCATAAGAGAGCAAAGAGCATTAACCAGACAAACATCATCCTAAACTATTCATTATTTAACGATAAAAAGTCGCCCGAGCAACCCCGTTGCAAGCAAACTTTTCCTTAGCGAAGTGATGGAGTGATGGAAGTTCCTGCCTATTTTCTAAATTCTCTGAATCCTTAAAGCAACTCATCAAGAAATCGGCATGAAACTGAGCCATGAGTGACTATTCCACCGATCTTGCCCATCAAATCCGGAAAGTGGCTTCACAACTGGGATTTGCGGCCATTGGTTTTTCAGCTCCTGTACCACAACCACTTGCCATCCTGCGTGCTACAGCCATGGTTCAGGAACACCGAAATGGCGAGATGCATTTCCTGGAGACAAGGATGGAAGAACGAGCCGATCCCGCCCTGCTGCTTCCTGGTTTGCGGACGATTATTTCGACCGCAATCAGCTATCACTACCCCATCGAGCGTCGCAAAGGCTTCCCCAAGATTTCGAAATATGCGCTCATTGACGACTACCACACTATTGTAAAGTCAAAACTTGAAGAACTCCTTGCCGCAATAACGGTGATTATTGGCGGAACAATCACCGCACTGATAACAGTTGACAGTTCCCCTCTCCTTGAAAAAAACTGGGCAGAGGAGGCGGGCATTGGAAAAACAGGAAAGAACACCCTCCTCAAGGTACCCTCCGCCGGGTCATACATTTTTCTCGGAGAGATACTTGTTGACAGGGAGATACCTTCAGTAAAATTCACTCTGCCCAACTCCTGTGGAAGTTGTGGTGATTGCCTCACACGTTGCCCCACGAAAGCATTGGTGGAACCTGGAAAAATTGACGCATCAAAGTGTATCTCATACTTGACGATAGAGCTAAAACGGGAATTTATGACTGAGGAAGCCGCCATGATTGGCGAATGGATGTTCGGCTGCGACCTCTGCCAGGAGCTGTGCCCCTATAATCAGCAAGCAAGTATCGCCGCACATATATCTTTCAATGTGCGGGATGAGCTGGTGAACATTTCGACGGAGAGAGTACTGAGCCTCACCAAATCAGGATTTCGGGAGCTATTCTATGGAACACCTATTTTCCGCATCGGGCTTCGACGGCTGAAACGCAATGCTCGGGCGGTGGCAGAGAATCTAAATCTCCACATCACTGGCACCAAGGGGGGTACCTGAGACCGAAGCAATTTACACCCACGCCGCCCAAACAAAACCAGCCTGAAAAAAAAGAGCCCCACCAACGTGGTTAACCAAAGGTGCAGGCTCTTTCAGTTGCCTCTTATTATTTCTACTCCTCCCATTTATCTTTTTCAGGGATTGTGTATCTTGATTCGGTCCCTCCTCCTCCCGCTGCTGCATCGAGATCCTCAAGTGATAACGGGGCAGATATCTGGTTAATCTCCTCTTGGCTACAGTCAAACCCCTCGCTTTTGATGAACTCGAACCGCTCGGCAACACTCCCGATAGACTTAACACGCTCTCTAAAAGCATCGTCCGACTCCATCTTCGCAATGAACGCTTTTGCTTGATCTAATGACATAATAGTATCTCCTGGTATTAAGGAATTAATGAATGCGAGGAAAAAAACAGGACAGAAATTTACATATTGGCAGTGTAAAACAAAACAGCTTTACTTAATAGCCCAGTCAGGCGACTCGTCGGCAGAACCGAAAAAGGATTTGATTTTCTTGGATACCAAGGCCGCCCCAACCAAAAACTCCGCCCTTCAGCGGTCAGTACGCAACGCCTCACGAAACTCTCGCGAAACAGTTCGCACAACCTCTTCATCCGATGAATGCTCTTGCTATCCCACTAGCTCAATGCTTGAAATGCCTCATGCCGGTAAAGACCATGGCGAGATTATTGGCATCGGCGGCCTCAATCACCTCGTTATCCCTAATGGAACCTCCAGGCTGAATAACAGCGGTGACACCAGCCTCTGCGGCAGCAAGCAGACCATCGGCAAAGGGGAAAAAGGCATCGGAGGCCACAACTGAGCCATGCAGGTCAAGCCCCACTTCCGAAGCTTTCCATCGTGCAATTTTTGAAGAGTCAACACGCGACATCTGGCCAGCTCCGACGCCGTAGGTCTGGCGGTTTTTAACGTAGAGAATGGTGTTCGACTTGATATGCTTGCAGATCTTCCATGCAAACATCAAGTCAGCAATCTCCTCTTCGGTCGGCTGCCGTTTGGTGACAACCTGGAGATCCTCTTTTGCAACAATTTTGCTGTCGCGTTCCTGAACAAGCATTCCGAATGGCGTGGATTTGAACTCCCAGCCACCTTTGGCCAGGGCACTTGTCTGCTGCACCAGCCGGCGATCTTTTTTCTTCATCAGCATCTCAAGCACACCCTCCTCAAAAGCCGGAGCAATGAGAATTTCAGTAAAGATTTCATTGACCGCCTTTGCAGCCTCCATATCAAGAGGACGGTTAAAGGCGATAATGCCCCCAAAAGGAGCCTGGGTATCGGTTGAAAATGCCCTGCGATAGGCTTCAGCAAGCGTCGAGGCCTGGGCAACCCCGCAAGGATTGGTGTGTTTGACAATGACGACAGTCGGCTCCTCACCACGAAACTCCTCAATAAGGGTGACGGCTGCGGCAATATCAAGCATGTTGTTGTAGGAGAGCTCCTTGCCATGCAACTTCTCGAAAAAGTCTTCAAATGAACGGGTTCCGTTCTCATCGGTCAGGCGATAGAGCCCCGCACTTTGATGCGGGTTCTCACCATAACGCATATCGAGTTCACGCTCAAGCTTCACGGTCATCTTCGCAGCCGCCTCATGCTGCGTTCCTCCGACAGCTCCGGTCAGATAAGAGGCAATGGCACGATCATAGCGGGAAGTGAGTTCAAAAACCTTCAAGGCAAGGGAAAGACGGGTCGCCCGTTTGGTGGCACCGTTATTCTCCCGCATCTCCAGCAGCACCAGTGCGTAATCGGCGCTGTCGGTAACCACGGTGACCGACTCGTTATTCTTGGCCGCGCTCCTAAGCATCGAAGGGCCACCGATATCAATATTCTCAATCGCATCTTCAAACGTCACATCCAGTTTGGCTACGGTTGCCTCAAACGGATAAAGGTTCACCACAACCATATCAATAAAGCTGATGCCGTTCTCGACCGCCTGCTTCACATGGCCAGCATTTTCCCTGATGGCAAGCAGTCCACCATGGATGTTCGGGTGAAGGGTTTTGACCCTTCCATCCATGATTTCTGGAAACCCGGTTATAGTTGAGATAGAGGCTGCGCTGACACCTGCATCTTGAAGCGACTTCAGGGTTCCCCCTGTTGAAAAAATCTCGACACCGAGGAGCGAAAGCTCCCGGCAGAAATCCACAATACCGGTTTTATCAGATACAGAGACCAGCGCCCGCTTGATGACAGGATCAGACATTTGCAAAAATTTATTTAATCGTTTCAGTGTTGTTTGTACAGGCGGAATTTAAGAAAAAATCCCTACACAGCACTGAACATCAAACATTTTTGCAGGTAAATCGAAACTCATGACGCTAAAGTCAGCCACGAACCCCTACTCGGCATAGCTATCCAGGCATTTTTATTTTCTTCATTTTCGGGCAGGCGTTTGAGGTCAAACTGTAACCTTGTATTATTCTCAACCAAAGCAGGCTGAATCTCACCACACCACACCAAAGCCAAACACTTGATGCTCACATCACCCTCAACTCAGTGCTTGCCTTATCAACAGAAACTCCGGCCCCGAAAGCTAAAGAATAGCTTATTATTATCAGAAACACAAGACTACAATACGCAATAATACGCCACACTGAGGACGCAACAAAAGGGGTTATGGAAATTCAGTCATTAAAAGGATGGTATCAGAGAGTGCACGAATGGATAAAGTCCACCACAGCGTCGTTCATCTGCGTCAAGCCAGGCTGCTCCAGAGGATAGTGGCCAGCATTTTCAAGCATCACCACCTTTTTCGGCACACGATTGACACGCTTGAGGAAAAGCTCGCTGAGATACAAGGGTGTCCAGCTATCTTTTGCTGGTTGAGTCAGTAAAATCGGACATATATCAAAAGCTTCGGGCTCAACCACAGGTTTATATGTGGTAAGCGAGCTGAGAAACTTCATAGTGACCCATTTGCCCGCCGATGTCGTGTCTTTCAAGCAAGCCTTGAGCGCCGCTTTATTATTGACCAGCGCCGACATTTTGCTTGCCAGGCTCATCGGCATACGAAGAGCTGCCAGTGGTGTTTTTGCTGCCAGATGGGTCAATGGCACCCCTATGCGACTCATGAGGAAATTCAACGCAGTTTCATCGCGAACCTGTTGTTCTTGTTGATCGAGAAAAGTCATGCCAACGATGCCTTTGACCTTTTTGTTGAGAGCTGCTACATGCCACGCAAGCATACCACCGGCACTGAGACCGTAGAGTACAATCGGTCGGCCATCTTTTTCAAGCTCAGCATCAATGAGGTCACTGCCAGCCTGAACCCAATCGTCGTAGGTTACAAGCACACCAGATGCAACCCGTGTCATACCATATTCGGGCATATCAATGGCAATAGTTTCAAAGCCACGCTTGAACAAGGGGCTGCCCAGTATGGTCGACATTTGCCGCCCGTTGGTGCCAACTCCATGAAAGAGGATCACTTTCACCTCTGACCGAGGATTGCGAAAACAGTCAAGATGAACCTCATGTCCTCCCCATTGCCACCACTCTTCTGAGGGTTCATTATCCAGTACAAGCTGAAATTCTTTGGGCAGAAAGCTTTGGATCTCCCTCCAATTTGATTGAGTTTTGTAGTTCATGTTCAACAAATCAATATTCTCATAATCAACCACTTGATTACGCATATTTAGTCAATGGATCCTCGACTCTCGCCGATTTTTCATAAAGCACTTCCGGATCCAAATCCAGACCTTCCTGAAAAGCGTCATGCAACCAGGAAGTTCTGGTACATCGCTACAGATTCCCGAGCAGGCGGTCATACACATCGTGATGCCCGATCCAAAACCAGAGGATGACTTCTGCCCCAAGTATACCCATCGCTCGATAGCCTCTGCCAATGCGAACGGCTGTCGCTTACCAACGCGCTTGAAATAGAGTCCATGGGCGCGAGGATTGATCTGCCATAAACTCATAAGCTCTGTCTGCACGATGCTGCACCCCTTCCGGTAATGCCTCATAGAGCTTCCAGAACTGTGAAGTCGTGACTGATTTCATCCTGGCTCAATACCTCCTTTACGATTGAACGCCATTGGTTTTGTCTTACCTGATTGATGTTCAGCCAATGCTTCACCAGCCATTTTTTCCAATAAGGTCTGTGCTTTGTCCGTTGCCATGAGTGCATCCCAGCGCTCATTATCGGCTTCTATCTCCAGAACAGCTTCTTCCTTCACAATATTTTCACTCAAAATCTGAGCTTCAAGAAAACGAGCAAAATCAACCAGTTGCTCCACCCGACTGGATGGCAAGAAGCGGGCAATGTTGATCAAAGTTCGTTCGTTGTCTTTATGCGTGACCGTATTCATAACCTTTTCCCCGATGTAGATATCTGATTATTATATGAACCAATACACTTGAAATACAAATTTCTTTCTTTTATAACAAATTCAATAAAGTAACTTTGCCAAATGCCTTCTGCCAGGAAGAGACAACAAAAGCCAATACGCAAAGTAGTCATCAGATTACGCCATTTCAGGGATGATCGAAGCTCTTGTCACTGAAAGAGTGTTTGCTGAGCACGGGAAACAGATTACTGAAAGTGTACAAATAATTGCAGAGTAAATGAAAGCACTGAGGTAAAAAACAGAAACCGCAAAGAAAATCAGAAAAACTTGGAAATGGATAGAAGTTATAATACAATCAGAAAATAACAGGATTACCACAATGACGACCAACAAAACTCGCATCGCCGTCTTCTGCTCCGGCAGCGGCAGCAATTTCAAGGCGCTTTTTAAGTCGATCAGGAACAAACAACTCCCTGCGGAGATCGTTCTCTGCCTGTCGAACCGCGCCCGGTGCGGAGCCATGGAGTTTGCAGAGCAGAACGGCATTGCAACGCTCCATATCACCGAAAAACAGTTCTCCTCCTTTGATGAGTTTGCCGACGCAATGGTTGAACGGCTGAAAGAGCATCATATCGATATCATCCTTTTGGCAGGCTATATGCGCAAGGTGCCGGATGCCGTTGTCGCGGCATTTCCGGAGAGGATGCTCAACATTCATCCCGCTCTTCTGCCAAAATTCGGCGGTGAGGGAATGTATGGAATTCATGTTCACTCGGCTGTGCTTGGAGCGGGTGAAACTACATCGGGAGCGACAGTCCATTTTGTCAATGAGGAGTATGACAAGGGGGAGATTCTGCTTCAGCGAACCGTACCGGTCTTGCTGGATGACACTCCGGTAACTCTTGCCGCAAGGGTGCTGGAATGCGAGCATGCGCTTTATCCTGATGCCCTTGAAAAACTGCTGACCTTGCTGGGATCATGAGCGGCACCACTCTGGGGATCAGCGAAATATTTCACTCCATTCAGGGAGAGGGCTCCTTTGCTGGCTGGCCCTGCGCCTTCATACGGCTTGCTGGCTGCGGCCACGGCTGCGTCGGGTGCGACACCAGCTATGCTGAAGATAAGGGAGAGGAGTTTGAGATAGAGGAGGTTATTCAGAGTGTGCTCACCTACCAGGTGCCCATTTTTGAAATCACCGGTGGCGAACCACTGCTTCAGCCAGCAGTTTACCCGCTGATGACACAACTCTGCGATCTCCATAAAAAGGTACTGCTTGAAACCGGCGGATTTATCTCTGTCGAAAAGGTTGACCAGCGGGTCCATAAAATCATTGATATCAAACCTCCCTCTTCCGGAGTGGCACAGCACAACAATCCTGATAACATCCGCCTTGCGCTTGAAGCGGAACTTCCCCACCGCCACACCTTTGAATTCAAGATCGTTATTGCCGACAACGATGATTACCAGTGGGCAACCTCGCTTCTGCAACAACACCAACTGACCGATTCCTTCACCATCATGATGGGAGTGGCATTCGGCAAACTTGATCCGGCTGAACTTGCTGAATGGATGCTTCGCGACCGCCTCCAGGCAAGGCTGCAACTCCAGCTCCACAAATACCTCTGGGATCCCTCCAGAAGAGGAGTATAGTTTGGCGTTCCCCCCTTTACTCCTTACCTTTCCGCTATACATTACCATTTAGCCTGTTATTCATTTGCCCTTACTTTCCATTGTCGTCCCGCTCTTCAATGAACGGGAATCGCTTCCTGAGCTGCTTGAGCAACTCTCTGCTGCCATGGGCGAAAAGGAGTTGCACGCACTCTTCAAGGAGTCGTTTTCTTTTGAAATTATCATGGTTGACGATGGCTCCACCGACGATTCGCATGCCCTGATCGGCAGCATGATTCCCTTAAGGCCGGAGCTTCGGCTGATCTCCTTTCAGAGAAACTTCGGAAAAACAGCCGCACTCTCCGCAGGGTTTATGGCAGCCACGGGCGACTATGTCTGCACCATCGATGCCGACATGCAGGACGACCCCTTTGCCATAAAGGAGATGATCAAAAAACTGCAAGAAGGGTATGATCTGGTCAGTGGATGGAAGCAGCAGCGCAAGGATCCGCTCTCCAAAACCATTCCTTCAAAGCTTTTCAATGGAGTGACCCGTCTTTTTTCGGGCATCCCCATTCACGATTTCAACTGTGGCCTGAAGGTGTACCGCCAGGAGGTGACCCGTCGGCTGGAGCTGCATGGCGACATGCACCGCTACATTCCGGTACTCGCTCACTGGATGGGTTTCAGAATTGCCGAGCTGCCGGTCGAGCACCACGCCAGGAAATTCGGGAGCACCAAATATGGTTCATCAAGGTTTTTTTCAGGGCTTTTTGATTTTCTTTCGGTGCTCTTCATCACGCGCTATCTTCGCCGCCCAATGCACTTTTTTGGCATGGCTGGCCTCACAAGCTTTCTCTTCGGCTTTCTCATAAGCCTCTATCTCACCCTCGATAAAATTCTGCTCCATAAACCAATCAGCAACCGCCCGATTCTTTTTCTCGGCATCCTGCTGCTGATTCTTGGAGTGCAGCTTTTTTCGACCGGGCTGCTTGGAGAGATGCTCTCAACCTCATCATCCAGAGGGAGTGCTTTTACCGTTCGCGAAACGCTGAATCTCACCGCCGAACAGGCCAGAAATTTCAATACAACCGATTAATTTTAATTCTTTTATGAAACGAGTTGGAGCGCATGTCAGTACTGCCGGAGGAGTCGAAAATGCTCCATTACAGGCAAGCAGCATCGGAGCTAAAGCTTTTGCCCTCTTTACCAAAAACCAGCGGCAATGGAGAGCCCCGAAACTCACAACGGGCTCAATAGATGCTTTTCAGCAGAACTGCAGCGACGGCGGCTTCAAGCCGGAACAGATCCTGCCTCACGACAGCTACCTCATCAACCTCGGCAGTCCCGACCCCGACAAGCTCCAGCGTGCGCGCGAAGCTTTTGTTGAGGAGATGCAGCGGGTTGAGGAGCTTGGATTACTCCTGCTGAACTTTCATCCGGGCAGCCACCTCAAAGAGATTACAGAAGAAAAATGCCTGCAACTGATTGCCGAATCAATCAATATCTCGCTCAATGCCACAAAGGGAGTAACTGCTGTCATTGAAAACACCGCCGGACAAGGCACCAATCTTGGCAACCGGTTTGAACAACTGGCCTTTCTTGTTGACCGGATTGAAGATAAATCAAGAGTCGGCGTATGTCTCGACACCTGCCACCTCTTCGCCAGCGGTTACGACTTGCAGTGCACCGAAGCCGCCGAACTGACCTTCAGTGAGTTCGACAGGATTGTGGGGCTCCAATACCTGCGGGGAATGCACCTCAACGATGCCATGCAGCCACTCGGCAGCCGGGTTGACCGCCATGCAAGCATCGGGAAAGGAACAATTGGAATGGAGGTCTTCTCATACATCATGAATAACCCTGCCTGTGAAGAGATTCCGCTGATCCTTGAGACTCCAGACCATGAGGCCTGGAGCGCAGAGATCAGCCTGCTCTACTCACTTGAAGGGTAGTGCTGGCTACCGTTTCGACACGGCCCTGAGGTATTTGCTCACTGAGAGTGCGCTGCCAAAAATGCCGAGGCAGAGACCAAGCGCAACTGTGGCTGGATAGACAAGCAACGCGGAAGATTGCACCACCTGGTAAAGTGTTGGCTCATAGGTGAAAAGCAGTTGATCGAGGAGCAGGTAGAGCGCCCCTGCTGCAAGTGCTCCTGAAAGCAACCCCTGGAGCGCCCCCTCAATGATATATGGGGCGCCTATAAACCACCCCGTAGCCCCAACCAGACGCATGGTTCTGATCTTCTCCTTCCTTGAATACATAGCCAGTCGTATGGTATAGCCGATCAGCACAATGGTTGCTACCGAAATCAGGAGCCCTATGCCTCCGGTGACCAACGTAAACAACCGGGCATTCTGCTCGACCTGGCCAAGAAATGACTGGTTATAGCGGATATCAACGTCGGGAACAATGGCGCGTATCTCTTGAACAATCCGTTCGAGACGTTCTGGACTTGCATAGTCGGGAAGAAATTTCAGCTTGATGGACCTCGGCAACGGGTTTGAGCCTAAAATCCTTACGATATCCTCACCAAAGTCGTGCCTAAAGGTTTGTGCTGCTTCATCCCTGGTAACATAAACAGCCTCCCGCACACCCTCAAACCTTTTGATACGCGATGTGATATTCATTGCCTGAGAATCCGAGATTGATTCACCAAGAAAAACCTCAAGCTCAACTCTGCTCCGAATCTCCTGTATCACATCCAGAAAACTGAGTGATGCCGTGCTGAAAAGGCCAAGCAGCACAAGAGCAAAAAAACTTATTGCAACAGTAATGGCGGCTGGTAACTTTGCCCTTCCAATACTTGAAAAACCTTCCTTGACAACAAACAACAATGACATAACAGCTTATTTTGCATTAATAACAGCTCAGCACACAAAGAAACGACAAAAGCAGTTGGAAAAACAACTTTTTTTTCTTTTTATTAGAGCTCTGGACATGGGGCTATAGCTCAGTTGGTAGAGCATTTGCATGGCATGCAAAGGGTCAGGAGTTCGAGTCTCCTTAGCTCCACAGAAAAAAGCACAGTTTCCACGCTGTGCTTTTTTGTTGTTACCTCTCACGATCTTTTTTTGCCCACCTTTGCAATCAAAAAAATGAAACCTACAATCAATGAGGCAGCTATACCAGCTCCAACATTGAAGAGTGCTCCAAGCAAAACAACTGGCAGGGTAAAAGCCACCGCAAAGCCAAGAACGATCGCACTTCCGAGAAAGGTCAACGCCGTAAGGGCGGTAAAGAAAAAACTGGTTGCAAGACTTCCGGCAAAAGAGATAAAGAGCCTCTCGCCCTTGCCATCCGAAATGTTCTGCCACCTCTTAACCTGCTGAATACCTCCTGGATCAAGCGCCCCTCTGACAAGCATGGCAACGAGAGCAAAGACAATCAGCACCACCACCTGAATGCCATAAACACTCCACAGATCACTTTTGGACGGGTGAAAAGAGCCCTCTCCAAGCCTTGCCGAGGCAAGCTGTAACATGAAAATTGATGTCCAGTAAAACACCGTTCCCCAGAGCAGCGTTACCGATACCCATATCGCAACTCCCGGTGGCTTCGGACTCTTTTTTGTTGTTGGTAACATAATCGTTTATAAATGGTTGATTGCTTACATTGGCAATATAAAAAAATAGCGGTCAGGGCCGAACGAAGCTGAAGGCTTGATTCGGTACAAGAGTGTAACAAATTTCTATCTTTACGCAGTAATGTTAGCGAAGCGAATCATCCCCTGTCTCGATGTGCGAGACGGAAGAGTGGTAAAAGGAATTAACTTTGAAGGGCTGAGAGATGCGGGATCCATTCTTGAACAGGCCCGTTTTTACAATAACGAACTGGCTGATGAGCTTGTATTTCTTGATATTTCAGCCTCACTTGAGTCCCGCAAAACAACGCTTGAAGAGGTACTAAAGGTTTCTGGAGAAATCTTCATTCCCCTTACAGTCGGAGGCGGCATCAGCTCCGTTGAACGTGCAAGAGAGGTTTTTTTGCACGGTGCCGACAAAGTATCGGTCAATACTGCCGCAGTCAACGACCCGGAGCTGATCAGCCGCATCGCTGAAACTTATGGTTCTCAGGCTGTCGTGGTTGCCATCGACATCAAGAAAATCGGAAATGACTACATTGTCCATACCCATTCAGGGAAAAAAGCAACTCCCTATGAAGCGCTCGAATGGGCACATAAAGTGCAGGAACTCGGGGCAGGGGAAATTCTTCTGACCAGCATGGATCGGGATGGCACCAAAGAGGGATACGACAACGATATTCTCTGCCGTGTCTCAACATCCGTGCACATTCCAGTCATAGCCTCAGGAGGGGCTGGCAATCTCGAGCACCTTTATGAAGGGTTTACCAAAGGCCGCGCCGATGCGGCGCTTGCTGCCTCAATTTTTCACTTCCGCCAACACTCCATCCGCGAAGCGAAAGAGTACCTGATAGCAAGAGATATACCTGTAAGAAGTTAATAAAAATCACTCCGGTTCCTCCTTCAGCCTCCGGCGAATATCAGCCAGCTCTTTGAGCCGCCCCGCACTCGCTTCGGGGTAAGACAAGCCAAGAGCCGTCATGGTTTGGAGGATGATTTGTGACACAATAAGCCGTGCGTTCTGTTTATCATCAGCCGGAACAACATACCATGGCGCATTTTTGGCGCTCGTTGCGCTGAAGCAGGCCTCATAGGCTTGCATATACTCCTTCCAGTACTTTCTCTCCTCAATATCACCAACACTGAATTTCCAGTTCTTCGCCGGTTCGTCAATTCGGTCCAGAAACCGCTTCCGCTGCTCCTCTTTTGAAAGGTGAAGAAAGAACTTGACAATCCTTGTACCGTTGCGATGAAGATGGTTCTCCATTTCAACAATAGACTGATAACGCTGTTCCCACACTTTTGCCCCATTACTCCGTATATCCGGAACACCCTGCATGGCAAGTATTTCAGGGTGCACGCGAACAATAAGCACCTCTTCGTAATAGGAGCGATTGAATATACCGATATTGCCCCGCTCCGGCAGAGAACGGTTGCTCCTCCAGAGAAAATCGTGATCAAGCTCTTCGGCTGAAGGATGCTTGAAACTGACAACCTGGCACCCCTGCGGATTCACGCCCGACATCACATGCCTGATGATACCATCCTTGCCAGCCGCATCCATCGCCTGAAAAATCAGCAACAGAGCATACCGATTATCGGCATAGTGAACCTGCTGCAGTTTACTCAACTGCACAACATGATCGGCAAGCATCTCCCTGTACTCATTTTTGGAGCTGTACATCGCATCAACAAGTGTGGGGCATTTGGCAAGATTAACGTGCTCGCCTTCACGAATCCGCAGGGCATCATGGTCAAAACGCATTGGTCATCACGTTGCATGAGTAGTATCAACCCGCTCATAATTTTAAGCTAAATTTAAGCTTTATCTCAGCCTTCTTTAAGAATCCCCGAGCTACATTGAAAACAGTAAGAAAACAGATCAGTGAAAATACTTAAAATCAATGGTACTATGAGCAACACAATTAAATCCTGGGCAACACCTCTTGCTGTGGGGGCATTTACTATTTCTGCAGTGACAGGAATCCTTATTTTTTTTGATATTGAAATCGGTCTGGTTGAACCGACACACAAATGGCTGAGCTGGCTTCTGGTCACTGGTGTTGCTCTACACCTCATCTCAAACTGGAAACAATTTACGGGATATTTTTCAAAGAAACCTGCTATAGGAATTATTGGAGCAGCGCTCATCGTCACCATTGCTTCAGTGCTGCCTATATTCGGTGAAAAAGAGAAAAAAGAAAATCCCGCAAAAATGGCAGCTTATGCACTTGCGTCATCATCACTTGAAACTGTTGCTCAGGTTGTGAAAATAACACCGGCCGCACTTGTCGATCAACTTGGAAAAAAAGGAATCGTTGTCAAGGATCCATCAGCAACAGTTGAAGAAATTGCCAACGGCAACGGCAAAGAAACAAAAGAGCTTCTTGGGGATATTTTAGTCCTCTCCAAAAGTGCAGCAAAAGATGGTGATAAAGATTAATATTTCAACATTCAACGCATGAGACTTCTCATTATCGAAGACGAGCCAGGAATAGCCGGGTTTCTGAAGGACGGACTCGAAGAAGAGTACTTTGCCGTCGATATTGCTTACGACGGCAAGAGCGGGCTTGACCTGGCATTGACCAACGAATATGACCTGCTCATCGTTGACTGGATGATTCCCGCTCTGAGCGGTATTGAGGTCTGCCGGCAGGTACGCAAAGCTGGCAGCCTTGTACCTATCCTCTTTCTGACAGCCAAAGATACTCTTGAAGATGTGGTCTTCGGGCTCGATGCAGGAGCAAATGATTACATAAAAAAGCCTTTTGAGTTTGAAGAGTTGCTGGCACGGATCAGGGTGCAGCTCAGAGCGAAAAACAAGGCTGATGACTCGTTAAGCGCAGGAAGCCTCAGCATCAATCCGGCTACCCATCAGGTATTCGCCGGTTTGAATGAAATAACCCTGACTCCCAAAGAGTTTGCCCTTCTTGAATACCTGATTCGGAACAAAGACAGAGTATGCACCCGAAGCCGCATCATCGAACATGTCTGGGACATCCACTTTGACTCCGACACCTCGGTGATTGACGTCTATATCACCTTTCTGCGCAGAAAACTTGAAGCCGCCGGTTGCGGAAATCTTATCCAGACAATCCGGGGAGTTGGCTATATCGTTCGTCAACCCAGCATGGTATGAGCCCAGAACAACAAAACTATCTTCAAAAACGATTATCCCTGCTTGTAGGATGGTCGAACATGAGTTTGCGAAACAGGATAGCTTTGTACTATACCGTCGCGACTGCATTTTTGATCCTCCTTGTCTTTACTGCTATTTACTTTACGGTTGATCGGGTTGTCTACAAACATTTCGATGATAAGCTCAGCAAGGAGGTTTCGGAAACGCTCTCCTACGCAAACATGACAGCTCACGATTTTAAAGGATTTTCACAGTTTCTGGAGAGCGATATTAATGATAATCATAACGAAGATACACAGGATGATCAGGATGAAGGCAAACACTCTCACAATGACAAGAAAGAAAAAAAGGCCGATGTTGACCCTGAATTTATTCAGATTGTCAACAGTTCAGGTGAAGTCGTTATAAAATCCGCGAACCTTAACCTCAACACGCTGGTTCTTGAGCCTGGACGGAGAGGGACTTCCTACTTCAACAGCCACGTAGACAATTCGCCAGTTCGTCAAGTCCAGGTATCTCTGCTGAGCCGTGATGGTTTGACCAGGGGATATCTTCTTGTAGCCGTGCCGGTGAAAAGCGCCATCATTGTCTTGCGCGATCTGCAAGAGATTTTTTTTATCTCCTTTCCCCTTATTATTCTGACCCTTTTTGTTCTTACCCGCCTTATTGCCGGAAGAAGCATACGCCCAATTGAAAAAGTGATTGCCACTGCCGAAAAGATGTCGCAGACAAATCTTGATCAGCGCATTCCTTTGCCCTATCATCATGACGAATTATATCGCTTGTCGGCCACAATGAATGCCCTCCTCGACCGTATTCAGGATGCGTTTCAGCGTGAAAAACATTTTACCGCCGATGCCTCGCACGAGCTGAAAACACCGATCGCGGTAGTCAAGGGCACCCTTGAAGTATTGGTGCGAAGGCCAAGAGATCGAGACCATTACGAATCAAAGATTCAGTTCTGCCTGAAAGAGCTGAGCCGTATGGCGCACATGATCGACCAGTTACTGATGCTTGCCCGATATGAGAGCAGTAAAATAAAGCCCCATATTCAGACGGTGGCCCTACCGCAGCATATTGACGATCTGGTTGAAAGAATGCTGCCATCTGCACTCGCAAAAGGCATTTCAATAGCGGCTCATCATACAGAAAATGCACGAATTGCCGCTGATCCCGGAATGCTTGACATGATGTTTGAAAACATTCTCTCCAATGCCATCAAATACTCTCCTTCCGGTTCTTCAATAGCAATAGTTGCAGAGTGCACGGCAACTGCTGTTGTTTGCAGCATCAGTGATCAGGGAATCGGTATTCCTGAAGAGAAACGAAGCGCTGTATTTGAGCGGTTTTATCGGGTCGATGAATCGAGAAACTCGAACACTGGAGGGTTGGGGCTTGGCCTCTCCATCGTCAAAAAACTTGCCGACCTCCAGCAGATCAAGGTATCAGTAACAAGCGCAACAAACAGCGGAACAACATTCACCCTCACTTGCCCTCATGCAGGAGAAAGCTGTGTGATGGCGGAACCCAATTGAATCACCCCTCCCGCATCACCCAATACAGCTCTCCGTTATACTCAACAAGCTTGAAGCGAGCGGTGGCGAAAAGCTCCTGCATCACCACATCAGCCTTTACTGGGTCGTTGGGAAAGCAGTCTGCAACAGCCTTGTGCAGCTCGCGTTGCTGCACGGGATGGCGCGAGACAATGGCGGTAATTGCCTCAAGCAGATCTGGGGCGCTGCGAAGATCCATGCTGCCCTTGAGCGGATGCACAACCGTCGCAACTTCAGAGAGAATGGCAATTGCCCGTTCAAGACGCTCATCGGAAGGAAGCTGCACCTGCTGCTCAGGGGCCGGTCGGGTTGGCAGAACCAGATGCACCATGTCAGGATGAATTGTCTTCAGGGTCGAGGCAAGATCGTGAAGCGCCTCATCGCTGTCGTTGATACCCCCAAGCAGCATCACTTCAATCCAGAGGCGCCCTTTATACTCTGAGCGAAAGGCAACAAGCCCATCAACATGCTGCTGAAACGTCAGTCCCGAGGCAGGTTGATCAATCTTGTTATGGAGCTCTTCCGACCCCGCATTCAAAGACGGGAGCACTGCGTCAGCAAAGAGCAGCTCCTCACGAACTTCGGGCAGATACAGCAGCGAGCCGTTGGTGATAACCGCCACAGGAACATTGGTAAGCTTTTTCGTCTCGGCAATAAGCCAGCCAATTCCCTTGTAAAGCAGGGTTTCGCCGGAACCGACAAAGGTGATCCAGTCGAGATTCGTGCTGACCTTCAGTGACTGACGAATCTCCTCCAGAATCTCTTCACGGGGAAAAAACTCCTGCCGCTCCGTAACAAAGTTCCTGGTCTTGCCCAACTGGCAGTAGAGGCAGTTCCAGGTGCAGCTTTTCGATGGAAGCAGATCCACTCCAAGCGACTGCCCCAGCCGCTTGGAGGATACTGGCCCAAAAACATATTTCATACCATCAACCATTATTGGCAAGAGCAAGCTCCGCCATTTTAGCCTCACTTTCGGCCTCGAATGCCTCTTTTGAAATATGAGAAATCATGAGGCTTGCAATGGTAAAGGCAACCATCTCCATCACAAAAATGGCGACATAAGCCCAGACATACTCTCCTGTAAAATGATAGACCAGATCGATAATAACACCAGCTCCCAGATGGCCGATAAAAATAGCCAGGCTCTGCGCCGTGCCCCAGAGGCCAATGTAAACACCACTGCGACCAGCGGTCATTGACATCATCATGGATATATTCGCAACGCTTGAGGCACCAAGACCCATTCCCGTCACGACAAGCGCTATGCGGAGGAACTGGACATCACGGACAAAAGCCGAGACTATCAACAGCCCGAAACCGATGATGCAGAAAATATTACCGATGAGAGCGCCCCGTTTCTGGCCAATTCTGCCGAGAAGAAATCCGGTGATCAGCATGAAAATAAGCTGAGTGCCACCCATGGTTGGCCTGAAAAGCTTGGTCGTGGTGCCTACTGGCATCCCGAACACATGGGCACCAAAAGGATCCATCACAATCTCGTTGGCAAAAAGAGCAAATATTGAGATAAAGATATAGGAGGCAAAAAGAAGGGTTTTCGGTGATGAAGAAAGCAGTTGGAGAGACTGCGAAAATGAGAGCGCATGCTTGCCCTTACCCTCTTTCACTTCGGCATTGCGCTGCTCAACACCAACCACAGAAATCAAACCAAGTCCAAGCGCAACAAAACCTCCAACCTCAGCCACTGTTATCAGGCGCTCCGGGGTGAAAACGTCAAGATAAGATCCGACAATACGAGTGGAGATAATGGTGGTAAGCACCATCAGCGTCCAGCTTGCACCGGTAACCTTTCCAATATTATCCTCACCGACCGTATCGGCCAGCAGTGCATAATAGGCCGTTGTGGCAACCTGGAGACCAAAGCCGAAAACAAGAAAAATAAGCGAGAGCTTCAACAGACCAATGTCGCGCATCATGGCCGGAAGCAGTTCCGAAAAGGTGATGCCTCCAACCCTGACCTCATAAGCAGCGGCCGGGGCGAGCATGAAAGAGAAGACACAGCAGAGCAGGCCAAGCAGAATATAGGGGGTGCGCTTCAAACCAAAAATCTGTGACCGATCGGAGATGTTCCCTGCCCAGACCTTGACTCCAAAAATTGCCAGCAGCTCCTTGAGGCTTATCAAGCCAAAAACAATGGTGGCCGAAATACGAAGCTCGGTGGTCATTACCCGGTTGAGGGTATCGAGCAGAAAGCCGAGCATGATGCCGAAGCCCATCTGGAAAAGGGAGAGGCGGATCAGGTTGATTCTCTTCATAAAGCTGGCAAATAGTTGGTTATCCTCTTCACCTCAGAGGGTGTGATGCATGGCCGGAAATATAACAAAAAAGCAACGATTCACTCCCAGTGCTTCTCTTCCGTTCCACCTGAAATCATGGCAGCCAAGCCGGTCATCCTCTGCGAAGAGCGTTTATTGCCGACCGCCGTAGAAAGCGCTCTGGGATCACCAATAATCATCACCAGTTTTTTTGCCCTGGTAACCGCAGTGTAGACAAGGTTCCGTTCAAGCATCGTAAAATGCTGCATGGAGAGTGGAATCACCACTGCCGGGTACTCTGAACCCTGGCTTTTGTGGATGGTAATGGCATAAGCAAGCGCAATCTCCTCCAGCTCGCCGAACTCATAGCGCACCTCCCTGCCGTCATAGTGCACACTGAGCGTACTCTCCTCCTCATCAACCACAGCAATGCGCCCGATATCGCCATTGAAGACCTCCTTGTCGTAATTATTGACCAACTGGATCACCTTGTCGCCTTCAGCGTAGGTAGTTTCATAACGAACAATTTTTCGGGCAGCATGCGGGTTCAGCCGCTCCTGCAGTAGAGCATTCAACGCCCTGGTGCCAAGTGGACCCTTGTTCATGGGAGTCAGCACCTGAATATCGTTCAGCCGGTCCATCCCGAAGCGCTCCGGAATACGGTCGGCCACCACCAGCAGAAGCCTGCGCTGAATATCCTCCGTGCTCTCGGATGGGACGACGTAAAAATCGGAGAGTTCTGCACCTGCGTTATGGGATGGAATCGTGAACTCCCCACGGTTGATACGGTGAGCATTGACAATAATCATCGAGCTTTCAGCCTGACGGAAAATCTCGGTCAGACGCACCACCGGAAGAGCTTCGGAATTAATCATGTCGGCCAGCACAAATCCTGGCCCGACAGGAGGAAGCTGGTCAACGTCACCAGCAAACATCAGGGCTGAACGGCTGGAAATGGCCGCCAGCAGGCGATTCATCAGCACCACATCAATCATGGATGCCTCATCCACAATCACCAGATCAGCTTCAAGTGGATTGGAATGGCCACGCCTGAAGTCGCGGAGAAATGGATCGAACTCAAGCAGCCGGTGGATAGTTTTCGCCTCCATACCGGTCGCCTCCGACAACCTCTTGGCCGCCCTGCCTGTTGGAGCACAAAGAAGCACCGTCAGCTCTTCCGACTCAAGAATGTTAAGAATAGTGTTGATGATGGTGGTCTTACCCACGCCCGGCCCACCAGTAATGACGATAAACTTGCTTGAGAGCGCAAGCGCCACGGCACTCCGCTGCGACTCCGACAACTCAATGGCAGAGTGCTTTTCCGCTTTCGGAATCACCATTGCCGGGTCAAGGTTCTTCCATGGAAGCGCCCCCTGCATGATACGGCGGATACTCTTGGCCACTCCCGTCTCGGCACGAAAAAGCGAGACCATGTAGTAACTTTTTTCACCCTCCTCCTCAACCGCAACGATAGTTCCAATAGAGAGTTCCTGCCGGAGAGCCTCTTCCAGAACCGCTTCAGGCATAGTCAACAGCCTTCTGCAAGCCGCGAGCAAGATCGGCTCAGGCACCCGGCAGTGACCATCAAGAGAGAGTTCCTGAAGCGTATACCCAATGCCCGCACGCGCACGCAACGGAGAATCCATGGGTATGCCAAGGTTTCGGGCAATCTGGTCGGCACTCTTGAAGCCAATGCCAGGTATATCGTGAATCAGTCGATAGGGATTGGCGCTGACAATAGCCACCGCCTCATCACCATAGACCCGAAAAATCCGTACAATTCGTGACGTGCTCACCCCATGCGACTGAAGAAAGAGCATAATTTTTTTAACCGCCCTCTGCTCTGCCCAGCCAGCAACAATCTGCTGCAACTTTTTGTTGCCAATACCGGGTAGCCCAAGCAGTTGTTCAGGATGCTCCTCAATAACCGTGAAGACCTCCATCCCGTAAGCCCGCACCAACACCTTCGCCAGATGGGCACCAATCCCCTTGACCATGCCGGAGGAGAGGTATTTACTGATACCCTCAAGCGTATCGGGCGGAACAACCACAAGATGCGTTGCCTTGAACTGGATCCCCCACGTTTTGTCGTTCTGCCAGCAACCGACAGCTTCAATATGTTGACCCATGGTAACGGCGGCTACACACCCCACAACGGTAACCGACTCCCGCTCACCTTTTCGGATCAGCCGAAGCACTGAAAAACCGGAGGTTTCGCTGAAAAAACTCACCTTCTCCACCACGCCGGTGATGCGCTCTTCACCCGGGGAGAGGGCGGGGCTCTCGTTCATGAGATGTGTCGGGTTACGTGATACTGTTCAAGCTCCATACTCAAGGGAATTTACGGAGAGCAATATAGCGTTTCCCGCTCGCATAAGGAATTTCGAGTTAATCAAGCCGTATGCGTGTCGGATTTCACAGCGACAGGGTAGATGACATAATAATGGCGGCAGAGCTTTTTGAATAACAGAAGCATATTGTCGTCAAAACAATAATCAAGAATGCCATCAAGACAGTGTTGAATCCTGTCGGGGTTGCTATTCTGAGCTTTTATTATCGCATCAACTTCGAGCGCATAAAGCTTTTCAGCCTCTCGGGCGAGCTGGCGGTTGTATTGTATGAGAGTACCAATCTTTTCAACCGGATCGTCCACCTCAAGAGTGTTCAAATGATTTTTATGCATCGCGTTACCGTTCTACAATGAGTGCCAGAAGATTGGCCGGATGTTCAGTATACGAACTCACTCGCTTGAAAAATGAGTGTTCTATGCAAGAACCAGCTCCTCCCATCCAGCAATAACCGAGCCAAACTCTTCCTGGAATGCCGGGCGGCGGAGGTTGTCACCCTTCACCTTGCTGGCAAACACTTTCCATCTGGCCTCATCCTTGATGACATTGAGCAGCATATTTCGAACTTTAACCATAATTTCGGCCTGCCTGGCATACTCTTTTCGCTGTGAATTACTGTTCAGATTGCCAAGCCCGGAGAGGTAGTAAGCAAGAATCTGTTCAGGAAAACGCTGTTCAAGTTGTTTTGCCGCCTGTAGTTCAGCGCATGAATCATCGGCATAAGAGCAATAATTTTCTTTGAGCAGAATTGCCAATGCCTTTTCGTATTCCTCACGCGCCATCCGTATCCCGAGGTGCTCCGCAGGCCATGACGCAGCGAGCTGCTCAACTATTTTTGATTCAAAAAGCGCCCACTCTTCGACAGAACAAATCTTTTTAAAGGTATTGTATTTTTCCAGAGTGGGACGATCGGCGGCTATTTCGAACTGGAGGGCAAGATACTGCTCCCGATTACCATCCTCAAGGGCGCGGTCGGAAAAGAATGTTCGCAGTTCATCCTTCCGCCCCACCCCTCTCTTCATCCCCTCTGCGGCAACAGAGATAGCTTCATTGCAGCTTCCCTCATCCCAGTAGAATGTGGCCAGATCACAATAGTCACCAACGTATAACATTTTTTTGTGCCGCAGTTCCAGATATTTCTCCCGGTCACCAAGTTTGCGGTAGATCTCTCGCGCCATACTGGCCCAATCCTGATTGATGCTTTCCAGCACCCGCGCCAGACTACGCCACTCGTCATCACTTCGGCAAGTAGCACATGCCAGGGCATAAAATTGATCATCCAAACCCGCATTGCAGTGAATAATGAATGGCAGCAGCTCCTCAAGAGGTCCCTGGCGCACCTCTGCTTCAACCTCTGATGCCTCCAGTTTTTCCTGGATTTCCTCAAGCAGCTCTATAATTTCCTCTTCTTTGTGATAATCACCGCCACCGTGTTCGTAGAATTCCTGCAGGTCGGGATACAACTCATCCCAAAGGCCCATGATGATCTCGCCTTCCGACTCGCTCTTCTGCGCGGTGGAGAGGGAGAGATGTTTCTTCAGGTAGTCCAGGTATGCACCACGAACATCGGGTCGATGCTCGGCAACCGCTACATTCAAAGCTCTTCCGATTTCCCTGCCTTTTGCTCAGCAAAAGGCACACTTGCTGTAATTATACAATTTTTATCCGAATTTAAACACCCTTTGCGACGGGATTATAAGAACTGGTAAACGTTCAACCGCCTCACATTATCTTCAGTCAGTGGATTATTTTGAGGCAATCCAATCAAGGTTCAAAGTTCAAGGTTTACGACGATTGCAGCGATGTAAACGGCACATCAGGAATAATGGAGGCTTGTTCCGTACTAAACCCACTTGTGATAAACTTATGAGCAACCTCTGTCTGACGGCGGTGGCTCATAGATTTTTTGTGTACAGGCCAACTCCTCCCTGATCATTCCTCGCAACTATCAATATCAATGAAGCTCCCAACAAAAAAGCCAGAAAACACGGGATAAACGCCTTTTGATGTTTTGAGCCTGAGCCAATGCAACTCCATCTTTTCCTGTATGAGAACCTCCTCAACCGGATAAGCTGACGGGGTTATCGCCAAGCTTCGCCAATTTGAAAATACCGAGGACTCTTTTTACGCTGTCCGAGCCCAGGATTAGACAACACCTCCTCTGCTGTGACGTTATACTATATATTGGCAGGTAAGCGTGTTACTATAATGTGAGGGTAGATTGTAAGGAACACACGCCAGTGTTTTGAATTGCCATTTCTCCAACAAACTGTAATAATGGAGGCAACGCTATGGAAGTACGCACAACGGTACGAAAATTTTTCCATGATATGACGGCACATCATATTTCGTCTGATACACGGATACGGGTGATTATTGACGATCCCCAATTCCGTCGTGAATCCCGGCGCGATGACACTCTTTCCTTGCCTTCCGTCACATCAACTGACCAACCATAATCTTCCACTCGAGTATGAGCCCCAGGCATCAGACGAACTGATCGCCATTATCGAAGCCTCCCATTTGAATACCGATTTACTCGAAATCTAATCATGGCATGTTTATTCGATACGAACCATTGCATTTATCTCATGAATGGCTGGAATACACCGGTAGACAAGCTTTCGGAATGTCACTATCCGGTAATATACATTCGTAATGCTCCTGCAAGAGGAAACTGTTTGAATGTTTGCTTCATGGTATAATTAACAAACATGAATTGTCTTCCGTATACTTCCATTGCTATTTTACCTTCCATAGAAAGCATAATGCTCTCATAATCAAGATAAAGATCGTTATATTTTTCTCGTATATACTCTCCCATACCCCTACCACCATCAAATTGAAAAGATTCATCCGGTTTCTTTTGTGCCCAGGCAATCCATTCTGAAGGTGGCAATCCAAGAAGTTCCTGAAGAACATCTTGATACATTACTTTATCCGGATAAAGAAGCGGATAGAGTTGTTCTAACAACGGAAGAAGTTGTGCATAAAAAATATCTTCATTCAAGTCGAAGCCATAAAAGTCATCATAGTCACGTAACAGATAAAGTGCAGGATCATAATGCAACTGAGCTTTCATCCGCTCCTGCAGTTGTTCCGGTGTAAGTTGAACGCGAGCAAGTTTTTTTTTATCGACACCAATTTGCGTAACAAGCCCAATAGCTAAAAATTGTCCCATAGTGTTTCGTTTTATAGTAATGAAAAATTCTCCCTATCCTGAAAATCAAGGTAATATTACCAGACCTTACACAAAATAGCCAAATACAGGTGCCAAACCTCAGGATTAACAATAGCGATATCGTCAACAAATTCAAGTGAAAAGAGGCGGGAATTGAAGATGGTATTGTTTTAAAAACCGATCAACGGTTGCTGCAAGTTAACCATAAAACCGATCTATCCAGTAGTCCGGATTTCTATGAAGATTTGCAACTGCAACAACAAGAATTTCTTGTTTACGTATTTGGTTTGCCAAGGCATGGCGGGGTAGAAAAGCAAAAGTGAACTGCTCAAAAAACGACGTGAACGAATGAAACAAAACGTCAGAACGTTCAAGCCTCCAGAAACACAATCGCGTCCGAAAAATCACTCAACCTGAGACCGCCATTATCAGTAACGGCAAAGGTGTTCTCAATGCCGATAACCCCCTTGCCGGGAATGACAAACTTGGGCTCGACCGCTATCACCTGACCAGACTGCAACGGCATAGTAAACCCTTTGGCCAGCACTGGAAGCTGGTCAAGTTCGAGGCCAACGCCATGACCGATAAATTTTGCCTGTTCACCCGGCATACCCATAAAACAGGAGCCAAGCCCAGCCTGTTCAGCTATTGTCGCGGCTGCAAGAAACAGCTCTTCGCAAATCGCGCAGGGTTTCATGGCTTGACGCACCATCTCCTGAATATCGATTGCAACATCGAATGCGCGCTGCAATTCAGGATCAAGTGTTCCAATCACAAACATGCGGGTCATATCGGCAATGTAGCCATTGAAAACCCCGGCATAATCCATAAGAATCGGCTGGTTCACCTGAATCTCATCATAAGAGGCGCCATGTGGCGAAGCGCTCGACAACCCCTTGCCTGTCACAGGGCCGTCAAAAAATCCACCGTTGACCCCTCCGGAGGAGACTGCAAGACCAAAGAAAAGCTCCTGGTTAAAGGCACGCATCCTGACATACCCCTCATGCCCGGCCTTGCGGAGACGATATTCCATTTCGACAGAGAGGTCCAGCTCACGCATACCCGCTTTCAGGAACTGCGGCACCTCGGCAAACACCGCGGCAAGCTTGCTGGCGCTGTACTTCAGTTGCTCAAGTTCAAAAGGCGATTTGACTGACATCACTTCACGGACCATCATCGAAATATCCACAAAACTGCGCCCCGGCAGCGCCCGACTGTAATAGCTGTGCTGCTGCACCGGGACGGCATCAAACGTCATGCCAAGAGAGAGTTGATCCCCACTGAATACCGAAGCAAATTCCTTGCTTGAGGGAAAAGGGCGAATATCCGCAATCGGGCTCTCCTCCCTTGCCCGCGAGAGGCTTTTGCGCACCAGAAGCATCGGCTGGCCGTCTGCAGGAACCCAGAGTATAGCGTTCTGGCGGGTGCCCGCAAAATAGTACACATCAATTGGTAGAATGAGGAGGGCTGCCTGCACGCTCTTGTTTCGGAGCATTGCCTGCAACCGGACGATCCGTTGTTGTGATTCGATATGTGTCAGCATAGTCTTCAAATTTTAAAGTTCAGAAGCATCACTCCCAAGCGCCCGGTAAATCAACGCCGGGCCATGCTCTACCGTGCGGGCGTAGTGCACCGCAGGCTTGCCAAAGACCATGGCATAGCCAAAGAGATGGTCATCTGGAATACCGAGGCAATGACGTGTCTCCGGCAGAATATCGTTGATAGCCCACTTTGCCAGACCGTTCCAAAGCGTACCGACACCATTGGCCTGGGCAAAAAGATCAAAGCTGGCAAGCGCAATCATACAGTCCTGCATGGGCGAGGCCAGATGCTGCGGCGCAGAGGCAATAAGCAGATGAGGTGCATCACGGAATAAAACGTCCGAACGATGTTTCTCCCATATCGACACAAAGTTTGCAAAAAAGCCCATCCCTTCCGGCAAGGCATTGCTGTTGACCAACCGAGTCAAGCCTGCCATCACCTCATCACGCAATTGCGCAACCTTGTCGTGGCTGTCGAGCACGGTAAAACGTACCTGGCGGGAGTTCACACCTGTCGGAGCCTGCCAGGCAACATCAAGCAGTCTCTGGAAGAGTGCTGGCTCAAGATTGTCGGGCTTGAAACGGCGCACTGAACGACGCCCCCTGATGAGCGTCTCAAGGGCATCCGGTTCAGGATATGCCCCCCTCAGCGACTGACTGCCGGAAGCATGATGGCCAAGAATGGAGACCGCACCCGTCGGGCAAATGGCAAGGCAGTGCTGGCAACGATAGCAGGTACCCTCCTTTTCTGGAGTAATTGTGGGATAACCATCCTCTCCAAGGCTGATAATCCGTGCCGGGCAATCGGTAACACACTCCCCGCAAAGCGTGCAGCTCTGCCTGTTGACCTTGAAATCTATCACTATTAATCTCCCACACGTCTATGTTATCGAATTTATGCTTCTCACCAGACTCTATGCCGCAGAAAAGCGACACACGCGCCCAGCAGAACCCTCATTTGTATAATACCCTGAATTTAAGTATCGTGAGCGATAATTTCTCATCTTGGGGGTGCAAAATTTTTCCTTGACGACAGCAAGAAAAAATAAAGCTGAGAGTAAACCCTTGTAACTTGATGCAGGTAATGCTGACGCAAGAAAAGATAAAGCTGGCTCTGTGCTTCCTGTTCGTCCCACTCTTCCCGCTTCTTCGGCGCTGCCTGACTTTATAACCGTATGCTATGACCAACGTCACTGAAAATAATGGCTGTCCTGAGCGTTCTCAGGAGTTGCTTTCATCTGAAAAAATCTACATAAAGGGCTCCCTTTATCCGATTGAAGTGGGCATGAGAAGCCTGAAACTGAGCAGAAGCTACCTCTGTAACGGGCAGGAGTTCTCTTCTTTGCCGCTTTATGATACCAGCGGCCCCTATTCCGACTATTCTGTAAAGATTGACCCTGAAAAAGGGCTCCCTCCAATACGTAACTCCTGGGATTTCTGCCGCAAGGTGCAGATGGGATCTGCTGTCACCCAGATGTTTTTCGCCCGCAAGGGAGTGATAACACCGGAAATGGAGTATGTGGCTATCCGTGAAAATCAGCAACTTGAGGAGTGGATTACCTCTTTTTCAAGAGGCAAAGCCAGGATTGAACTGATAACGCCGGAGTTTGTCAGAAAGGAGATTGCCGAAGGACGCGCCATCATTCCGGCAAACATCAAACATCCTGAACTTGAGCCGATGATTATCGGCCGAAACTTCCGGGTTAAAATTAACTCCAACATCGGCAATTCAGCGCTTGGCTCCTCCATTGAGGAAGAGGTAGAAAAGGCAATCTGGTCGTGCCGCTGGGGGGCAGATACGGTCATGGATCTCAGCACAGGTGCCAATATCCATCAAACACGACAGTGGATTTTGAGAAATTCGCCCGTACCGATCGGCACGGTACCAATGTACCAGGCGCTGGAGAAAGCAGGAGGGAAGGCCGAAAATCTGACATGGGAGCTTTACCGCGACACGCTGATTGAGCAGGCTGAACAGGGAGTTGATTACTTCACCATTCATGCCGGCATTCTGCAGGAACATCTCCCTTATGCTGAAAAGCGGCTCACCGGAATTGTATCGAGGGGTGGCTCTATTATGGCAAAATGGTGCAAGTTCCACAAAACAGAGAACTTTCTTTTCACCCATTTTGAAGAGATCTGCCAAATATTGCAGGCTTACGATATTGCCGTGTCGCTTGGTGATGCCCTCAGGCCCGGTTCAATACTTGATGCCAATGATGAGGCACAATTCGGTGAACTCAAGGTGCTCGGCGAGCTGACTGAGGTGGCATGGAGATTCGATGTGCAGGTGATGATTGAGGGGCCAGGCCATGTTCCGCTGCATCTCATTGAGGAGAACATGCAGAAGCAGCTTGAGTACTGCCACGAAGCGCCCTTCTACACCCTCGGGCCACTGATGACTGATATTGCCGCCGGGTATGACCATATCAATTCAGCGATCGGTGGAGCGATTATTGCAAGCTATGGCTGCGCCATGCTCTGCTATGTCACCCCGAAAGAGCATCTCGGTCTGCCTGACAAGAATGATGTCCGTGAAGGAGTTATTGCCCACAAGATTGCAGCCCATGGTGCGGATCTGGCGAAGGGCAGCCCTGTTGCCTGGCTGCGCGACGAACTGATGAGCCGGGCACGGTACGCTTTTGCCTGGGAAGATCAGTTCAACCTCTCTCTTGACCCTGAAAAAACACGCGCCGTCCACTCTCAAAGCATGGCACAAAGCGGTCACACTGGCAAAAATCCTGATTTCTGCACCATGTGCGGGCCTGATTTCTGTTCCATGAAGAAGTCGAAGGAAGCGACAATGCAGGAGTGAAGAAGGAGATAGTGGACAGTGAAATGGATTGCCTCCACTGTCCATTACTCATATAAAAATCAGTTCGATGCTGCTATGATAATTGCTGCAAAATCGGCAGCATTGAGGCTGGCTCCTCCAATAAGACCACCATCAATATTCGGCATGGCAAAAAGTTCTGCGGCATTGGATGGCTTCACACTTCCACCATACTGGATTCGAAGCGCTTGCGCTGCGGCATCACCATAGAGCTCGGTAACAAGGGTACGGATAAGAAGGTGAACCTCTTCTGCCTGGGCGGAGGAGGCGGTTTTTCCGGTACCAATAGCCCATACAGGCTCATAGGCAACAACAATGGAGCTGATATCGCTGATTCCATCCAGCCCCTCTCTCACCTGAGATGAGATGATGGCATCAGTAACACCGCTTTCGCGCTCTGCCAGCGTCTCTCCAACGCAAAGAATAACATTCAGCCCTTCCGACAGTGCCTTTTTGGTTCTGAGATTGACGGTAACGTTGGTCTCACCAAAATACTGGCGGCGCTCGGAATGACCTATAATAACAGAGGAACATCCAGCGGCAAACAGCATTCTGGCTGATATCTCTCCGGTAAATGCGCCATCATTTTCGTAATGGCAGTTCTGGGCAACAAGCTGCACTTCACTCCCCTCAATAATCCGACCGGCTGACTCCAGGGCGAGAAAGGTTGGTGCAATACCCACTTCACAACCTGAAAAGTTTTCGCCAAGCGCAGCAACCACTTCCGCTGCAAGTATCTCCGATTCGGCAATGGTATTGTTCATTTTCCAGTTGCCGACAACAATTTTTCTACGCATCTCTCAATATTCCGTTTTTACATCATAATAGATCCGGTCAATCTGATCCAGAGTGAACCGGTGTTTTCCTGCCCGCGCATCCTTGACTTCAACATCATTACTGCCGACAGCAATAATAGTGCCATGCCACACTCTTGCCTCTTTGGTCACCAGGTTTATTTCACGATTCAGCAGCTCCTGATTGCCGCCAATACGATCCTGTCGATAGATAATCTGACGTTTCCCCATTGGATAGCTGGTTTATTTTGCCCTTTAACAAGGGTCTTATTTAACAAAAATCTCCAATATCTCATAATGCAGTTTGCCTTTCGGCACCACTATCTGAACTTTTTCACCAACAGCCATTCCAATAAGCGCTCTTCCAACAGGAGAACGAACTGAAATTTTTCCCAGGTCGGTATCGGCCTCTTCTGAGGAGACCAGCGTATATTCTATAATCTCACCGGTCTCATCAAGATTGCGCAGTTTTACTGAAGTAAGAATGTATACCTTGTCAGTCTTGATCTGTTTCGGATCGAGAATCGTCGCTGATGCAAGCTTGTTTTCGAGATCAGCAATACGTGCTTCAGTATGTGACTGCTGCTCTCGTGCGGCATCATATTCTGCGTTTTCGCTCAAATCGCCATGTGCCCTGGCCTCAGCAATTTTTTCGAGAACTTCCCCTCTGGTTCGATGAACCAGCACATACAACTCTTCTTTAAGCCGGTTATATCCATCACTTGTCAGGTAAATTCTATCGATCATCTCTGATGCTGTTTTTGTTGAAAATATAAGAAAGCACGCCATAAAAACGATTTATCCTGGCGGACAGGAGAGCAAACAAAAAAAGTAAAGCCAGCGATGGCGTAGCTGACTTTACTTCAGGGCAATGTACAACTCTAAATCCTTCAGACAAAAAAACTTTAAACATTAAAGGCAAAATATATTTTACTCGCTCCCCTTCCAACAAGAAGAAACAAAAGATCGCCCTTTTTTGTCTGCTTGACAAGGGCACTGTACTCCGCGTAAGTGTTCACCGGACGCTTGTTGACTGAAAGAACAATATCACCGGGACGTAAACCTGCACGGAAGGCGTTGGAGGAAGAGACTATTGCCGTTATTACAACCTTGCCTGACGCGATCTTAAGTTTCAGCTTCTGGGCTTTCTCTGCTGTTAGCTCCTCCGCCCTGAAACCAAGAATCGTACTAACCGACTCATCGCTCTCTGTCGGAGACGAGGCGACAGCCCTCACGGCCTGCTCTTCAAGGATAACAGAAAAAAATGAAACCGACCCATCCCTCGACACCCTGAGCCTGACTTTTGAACCTGGTGACTGGTTGGCTATAGCATTACGAAGAGTAACGCTGCTCGTGACCTTCTCCCCGTTGAACTCAAGAATAACATCCCCGGTTTTTATGCCAACTTTTGCAGCAGGACTCCCTTCGAAAACCGTTCCCACAAGAGCTCCTTCACCCGCCTTCAAATGCAGGGCCTTTGCAAGATTTTCATCAACATCCTGAATAGTGACACCAAGATAGGATCTGGTAACTTTTCCAGTGGTAATCAGTGAGGTCAACACCTTTTTGGCCATATTTGAGGGTACTGCAAAACCAATCCCCTCAAATCCGCCCGTATGACTTGCAATCGCGGTATTGATACCAACAAGTTCACCGTTGATATTGACAAGAGGGCCTCCCGAATTTCCTGGATTAATGGCGGCGTCTGTCTGTATGAAATCCTCATAGTCGGCAAGCCCGACATTAGCCCGACCTTTGGCGCTTACGATTCCCTGAGTAACGGTTCTTGCAAGATTTTCACCAAGGGGGCTCCCTATGGCAATAACCCACTCCCCTACCCTGAGTTTATCGCTGTTACCGATAATAATGGGTTTCAGATTTTTTTCATTGATCTTGATAACCGCAATATCGGTTTTGGGATCTTTACCGATAACCTTCGCCTCAATTTTCCTGTTGTCAGAAGTACGAATATAAACTGTATCGGCGCCATCAATAACATGATTATTGGTCAAAATGTAGCCGTCATCAGTCACAATGACCCCCGAGCCAAGGCCTCGCTGAACCTCCTTGCGACCATTCGGGGAACCTCCACCCTGCATTCCGAAAAAATCGTCCCCGGAACGGCCAAAAAAGTCGAACGGTGAAATTGTCCTCTGATTAACAGTTTTTTCGGTGAATATGGTCACAACTGAAGGGGTTGCCGATTCGGCGATCTGCACAAATGCCTCGTTGAAGCTTTTGAGCGACTGTATTGGATAGTTTTCGATATTGCTTGATGCCGTGGCAAAATTAGGCTTTGTGGAGAGTCTTGTCCCGCTATAGGAGAAATTAAACTCTACGTTTGAAAACACCAGCGCCCCAACAGCAACACTTGCAAAAACAACGAGCAGGTATTTGAAAAATGATTTTTTATTTCGCATCGGACAGGTCGTTTTATGAGATATTCGTTACGATAATGCTTCAATAGCTTCAACAGCAGTGATGCCAGCCTTCATCTTGTTCATCGTCTCCTCATATTCGGCCTCAGGTCTTGAATCGGCCACAATGCCTCCTGCAGCCTGAAAATAGATGGTATCACCTTCAACAACCATGGTACGAATCGCTATTGCCGTCGTAAGATTTCCCTTGAAATCAAGAAAACCGACGGCACCACCATACAACCCCCGCTTTTCCTTCTCAAACTCATAGATGATCTCCATGGCACGAACCTTGGGCGCGCCGGTAAGAGTGCCAGCAGGAAAACAGGACCAGAAAGCGTCCATAGTGCCAAGATCATCGCGCAACTCACCTCTTACATTACTGACAATATGCATGACATGCGAATACTTTTCAATAACCATCATCTCATTAGTCTCAACCGTGCCGATTTTGGCGATTCTGCCGATATCGTTCCTGCTCAAATCGATCAGCATCAGATGCTCAGCAAGCTCTTTTTCATCAGCAAGCAGTTCACGGGCGTTGCGTTCATCCTCTTCAAAAGTGCTGCCACGATGCCGTGTACCTGCAATAGGACGGGTATCGACCATACGACACCCCTCGCTGTCGCGTTCAACCTTTACCAGCAATTCTGGTGATGAACCAACAATCTCAAACTCCTTCATGTCAAAATAGTACAAAAAAGGTGAAGGGTTGATGGTCCTGAGCATCCGGTAGACATCGAAAGGACGGGTGTTAAGAGGTCGTTGAAGACGTTGCGAAATCTGTACCTGAAAAATATCACCGGCAGCAATATACTCTTTGGCCCGTACCACTTTTTCAAGGTACTCTTCTCTCGTCGTATTGGAAAGTACCTGCTCCGGCTGTTCGGGCTTGAAAACAACCTCTTCGCGCCGTAGTGGCCGGAACATCTGCTCGACAATCAACTCTATTTTTTTTAACGCAGTCGGTTTATCAGTCTCGTCAAGATAGTTGGAGACAATAAAGACCTTGCGCAAAATATTATCGAAAATCACAAGCGTATCACAGAAGAGAAGAAAAATGTCCGGTATGTCTGCCGGATCAGGCAACTCAGCCATTGGAATCTTTTCAACAAGGTGCATGGCATCGTACCCGAAATATCCAAAAACACCAGAGGTGATCATCTGTGGCGAACCATTCTTTTTCCTTGGTATCTCCTCGGTATCAAAGGCGGCCAGCGTACGATCAATCTTCAGCCGAAGGTTTGTCTCCTCACCGGCAACCTCACGAAGATCGCTGAATTTTTCATCAAGTATTTCAAGATCGAATTGCCCCCCCACTGAGCCTTTGAGGATGGCAATCGGGTCTATGGCGATATAGGAAAAACGGGCAAGAAGCTCCTCTCCCTCGACTGATTCGAGCAGGCAAGAGTAGGGACGTTTCAGTTTGAGATAGACTGAAACCGGTGTCTCGGTGTCGGCATGAAGCTCCCTGAAAAGCGGCTTGAGGAGATAGGGCGCATGCCGTTGTTGTGCTGACATAAAAAAAGAAAACTTGAATTAATTTATTGATACAGGGTAATAAAGGGAAAACTTTTGTATCCTGAAAGGTAATATCCGGCTATAATAACCGGAAGGGGCTGAATCCAAAAAGTATCATGGCACCTCGCTTTCCTACAAAACAATTTCTGATCAACTGGCTTAAAGCGCTCGTGCTCTCGCCCGGGGTGCTTTTCCCTGCCGGTTATTTTTGTGTTTATCTCTCCACAAATATCTATCTGAATACAGAGTTCAAAAAAAATCTCGAGCGATCGGTGTGCGAAGCATCCGGCAATACACTGGAAATAAGCATTGAATCACTGAAGCCCGGTTGGATTCTTGATTCGGTCACACTCAACGCGATAACACTTACTCCAACCGGAGAGCATGTAGGCGACAGGCAAGTGAGCAGTCAACCAATTACTATCTCAACCATCAAAATAGCCAGCCCCGACCTTGAAAGAGTTCTGTTCAGCCCTTCAGAACGACTGTCGTCAACACGGGCGATATCCGAAAAAATTCTTTCCGATACCGCATTAATCACTGAACCATCAATCCTGGACGTCTCCATCTGATAGATCCAAGTTTACCAAGAGGGTCGGTCAACAGCGAGAGATCAGGATCCCACGACCAGTAAACCATCAACGCCTGACCAACAAGATCCTTTTCCGGCAAAAAACCCCAGAAACGGCTGTCGAGACTATTGTCGCGATTATCGCCCATCGCAAAGTAGTAGTTTTCGTGGACAGTATACTGCTGGACAGGAGAACCGTCAATAAAAACCTCTCTGCCAAGTAAACTCACCTCATGTCCTTCATCGGCAATAAGAGCGCCGTAGAGCGGTAATGTTTCCGCACTCAATCGTACCACATCTCCTTTGCGGGGGATACGTATCGGCCCGTAATTGTCTTTGTTGTAGCTTGAAAACTGTGGAAAAATCATATAGTCCCCTTGTCCGGCAGCCAGCCGATTCCCGATAAACTGAGCATAAGGTGGAAGTGTTACCGGTTTTTTATTGATCGAGAGCTGTTGATCGTGAATCTCAAGAGTATCACCGCTGATGGCGACACAACGCTTGATATAGTTCAGTGAGCGATCTTTCGGGAACTTGAAGACAATAATATCGCCGCGCTCAACCTTGTCAACGCAGGGCAGGCGAATCTCGGTAAAGGGTATTTTTGGCCCATAGACATACTTGTTGACAAAGAGAAAGTCGCCAGCAAGCAGTGTATTCTCCATTGAGCCTGTTGGAATGCGATACGATTCAACCACAAAAACCCGAAGAACCGTTGCAAATATCGCGGCAATAATCAGGGCCTCAAACCACTCCCGCGAATGTTTTTTTTCCAGTTTACCCTTCTGAATATCCAATGCTTAACTATTTTGAGCGTTTACAAAAAATTTATCAAAACAAGTGGCTATTCATCAATGTTCAGGAGCGCAAGGAAAGCCTCCTGCGGAACCTCCACCCTGCCGACCTGCTTCATCCTCTTTTTACCCTCTTTCTGTTTTTCAAGCAGCTTGCGCTTGCGGCTGATATCGCCACCATAGCACTTGGCCAGCACATTTTTGCGCATCGCCGAGATGGTTTCGCGTGAAATCACCTTGCTGCCGATAGCCGCCTGAATGGCAACTTCATACATCTGTTTCGGGATAATCCCTTTCAGCTTCAGGCAGAGCTTTTTTCCCCAGTCAAAGGCCTTGGAGCGATGCACGACGATGGAGAGTGCATCAACCGTGTCGCCGTTCAGCAATACATCCAGTTTGACCAGATCAGACTCGCGATAGCCAACATACTCGTAATCCATTGAGGCATAGCCTTTTGAAATGGATTTGAGCCTGTCATGAAAATCAAAGACGATTTCAGCCAGGGGAAACTCAAAGTGCATGATCACTCTTGTTACATCGAGATAATCGGTATTCTTGTACTCGCCGCGACGCTCCATGCCGAGCTTCATGATGTTACCGATATAGTCGGAACGCGTAATAATCTGCATGGTTACATAGGGCTCTTCAACCAGACTGAGGCGTCCTGTTTCGGGCATTTTGGATGGATTGTCGACAACAACGATCTCTCCGTTAGTCATCACCACACGGTACTCCACGTTCGGCACGGTAGTGATGATATTGACCCCGTACTCCCGCTCAAGACGCTCCTGAATAATCTCCATGTGGAGCAGACCAAGAAAGCCGCAACGGAAGCCGAAGCCGAGAGCCACAGAGGTTTCAGGGGTATAGACCAGTGACGCGTCGTTCAAGGCAAGCTTTTCGAGCGATTCGCGCAGGTCCTCAAATTCATTCGAGTTAATAGGATAGAGGCCGCTAAAGACCATCGGTTTGACTTCCTTGTACCCCGCAAGGCGCTCGTGTGCAGGATTTTCGGCAAGAGTCACCGTATCGCCGACCTTGGCATCCTTGACATCCTTAATGGAGCAAATCAGATAGCCGACATTTCCCGATTCAAGGGAAGCTTTCGGCTGTCGTTTCATGCTCATGGTGCCAATCTCGTCAGCAAGAAAAATCTTCTCACTGGCAAAAAACTTGACTTTATCACCCTTTCTCAGCGCACCTTCAACAATGCGAAGGTAAATTACCGCACCGCGATAGGCATCAAAAACTGAATCGAAAATCAGCGCCCGAAGCGGAAGATGGTTATTATCGGCTGGCGCAGGAATACGCTTGACAATGGCCTCAATAAGCTCACTCACCCCAATACCGGCTTTCGCTGACACCTGTAGAATATCCTCTCGTTTGACGCCCATAAGATCGATAATCTGACGGGCAACACCTTCGACATCCGATGAAGGAAGGTCAATTTTGTTGATCACCGGAATAAGATCGAGACCGGCATCGATGGCAAGATAGAGGTTGGCAATGGTCTGGGCCTCAACACCCTGAGTGGCATCAACAATGAGGAGCGCGCCTTCGCAGGCTGCCAAAGATCGTGACACTTCATAGCTGAAATCGACATGGCCGGGAGTGTCGATAAGGTTTAATGTATACTCCTGGCCATCCGCAGCATTGTACTTCATCTGGATGGCATGGCTCTTGATAGTAATGCCCCGTTCCCGCTCCAGATCCATATCATCAAGCACCTGCGCAGAGGCCATCTGGGTACGATCGAGCGTATGTGTTATCTCCAGCAGACGGTCGGCCAATGTTGATTTTCCATGATCGATGTGTGCGATAATGCAGAAGTTCCTGATCCGACTGACTTCTGTACTTGGCGAGGCCATAAAATGAGCGTTTGATTCTTGTTAAAACTCAACGTAACATAATTTAAGCAAATAATGCAATTGTGACAGTGCTGTGCTGTTACACAACAAGAGAGCTCCCGGCATTATGGCGGAAGCCTTTGACAAATTCTGATGCCTCCATCGGTTTGCGACCCTCAAGCTGGAGCGACAACAGCTCAAGCCAACCGTCAGCAGCCCTGGCATAAAGTCTGCCCTGCTCCACAAGAACTGTTCCTGGAGACGCTGAAGAGAGTTCTTCGGAGGGTACCGCTCTGAATATCTTCATCTCCTTCCCCTGGAATGTTGTCCATGCCGCTGGCTTCAAGGCAAGAGCCCTGACAAAATCATTGATGATCGAAACCGGCTGCGCCCAGTTGATTCGCGTATTATCACGGGTCAGTTTGGGAGCCCTCGAGGCAAGAGCCTCGTTCTGGCCTGATACCTGAACAGCACCCGATGCTATGAGATGGAGTGTATCAACAACAACTCGAGCTCCAATCACGGAGAGACGGCGAGCAAGATCTGTGGCATTTTCATCAGGATAAATTGCAGTTTTTTCCCGCTGAATGATATTCCCTGTATCGACACGCTGCTGGAGAAAAAATGTTGTGACACCGGTTTCGCGCTCTCCCTTGATGATGGACCAGTTGATGGGTGCGGCTCCCCGATAGGCGGGAAGAAGCGATGCGTGAAGATTAAACGCGCCGAGACGGGCCTGATCGTAGACCGCAGGGGGGAGAATACGAAAGGCTGCAACAACAATAACATCCGGTCGGTTCGCCGCAATGGTTGCAGCAAAATCCGGTTCCATGACATCATCAACCTCATACACCGGAAGCGAGAGAGCAATCGCAGCCTGCTTTACCGGAGATGGCTCAGCATCGGCATGTTTCCGCCTGCGCGGCTTGTCCTTTCCGGTAACCACAAGCACTATCTCCAAAGAGGGATCTGCCGCAACGGCCTGCAACGAGGGAACTGCAAAATCCGGAGTTCCCATAAAAATAATCCGCATAATGCTCAAGATGGTTTGGATATGGCAACAACTTCACGGGCAAAAACCGGATAGGCAGCATCAACAACTCCCGACGCAAGCGACTCCAGCTTATTCTTGATTTTTCGACGACCACGCTTCTCCATTCGGTCAACAAAGAGAGTCCCATTCAGATGATCAATCTCATGCTGAAGTACCCTGGCAACCATACCCGAAAAATCACAAACCTGCTCCTCAAAACGTTCATCACGATATTTCAGCGTGATAGCCGATGGCCGCTGCACATCCCCCTGAACGCCAGGCACACTCAAGCACCCCTCCTCCATATCACTCGAGCCCATGACCGCGAGAATATACGGATTAATTACAACCATAGGCTTCTCATCCTCATATTTTTTGATACAGGAGAGATCCAGCACAAGCAACCGCAAAGAATGCCCCACCTGCGGTGCCGCCAACCCAAGGCCCGAAGCATTGCGCATTGACTCAAACATCGATGCCACCAGTCCCTTAACCGCATCATCAACACCCGTCAACGGCTTTGCCCTCTGCCGAAGGATATCATCACTGTAAATATTTATCGGTAATATCATTGTTTCACTATCTGATTAACCGCTGAGTTTGAGATGCACCAGGAATACAAAAACCCCGCTTTGCGGGGTTTTTGTGCTGCGGAGAGGGAGGGATTCGAACCCTCGGTAGCCCTATAAGAACTACGTCGGTTTAGCAAACCGGTGCCTTCAGCCGCTCGGCCACCTCTCCAGGGTGATAAGCGCGGAGGATGAGGGACTCGAACCCCCATGGGCGTGAACCCGGCAGTTTTCAAGACTGCTGCCTTACCAATTAGGCAAATCCTCCATCGATTTTGTAAAGAACAGGTGAAGAAGATAGTGAATCCCCCTCGAAAAGCCTGAAAAAAAATTTCGGCCTCGTTTTTCTGGCGGAGAGGGAGGGATTCGAACCCTCGAGGGCTTTAACACCCTACCCGCTTTCCAGGCGAGCGCACTAGACCAACTATGCGACCTCTCCATAATAATATAAGGCCCGTAATTTACACTCTATTTTAGATTTTCAAAAGTATTCTGTTGGCATCATTAAGTTAAAAAATATTGTTCCCAGCGGAGGCCTCGTTTAAAAGCTTGGTTTTCAGTTTGATGGTAACGGTGATTAACGTTGTCATTCTACGCTCATTTTTTGTAAATTGGAAGAATAAGCTTTTTGCCACAACGAAATCCAATAAATTCTGCTTTGCCCATGACGAAGATAATCTATGAAGCGCTGACGTTTGATGATGTTCTGCTGATCCCTGCATATTCCAAAGTTCTACCAAAAGAGACGACCACTGAAAGCCGTCTGACGAAAACCATTGCACTGAAAATTCCGCTGGTGAGCGCTGCAATGGATACCGTAACAGAATCGGGATTGGCTATTGCTTTGGCCCGGGCTGGAGGTATCGGTATCATCCACAAGAACCTGACCATCGAGGAGCAGGCACGCGAGGTGGCAAAGGTCAAACGATATGAGAGCGGCATTATTCGCCACCCTTTTACTCTCTATGAAGATGCCACCATGCAGGATGCACTTGATCTTATGCAGCGTCACTCAATCTCCGGTATCCCGGTCATCGCACGTCCGCAATATGAGGGTGACCCTGACATGAAGCTCAAAGGAATTGTGACGAACAGGGATCTTCGGATCAAGCCGGAGGTTAACGCGAAAATCGCAAACATCATGACCAGCAAGAACCTCATTACCGCCCGTGAGGATGTTGATCTGGAACAGGCTGAGGAAATTTTGCTCTCCAACAAGATCGAAAAACTGCTCATTACTGATAATAAGGGAAACCTTCAGGGACTGATTACCTTCAAGGATATCCAGACACGCAAACAGTTCCCGAATGCATGCAAAGACAGTCAGGGTCACCTGAGAGTTGGAGCTGCCCTGGGCATTCGCTCTAATACACTTGAACGGGTCACAGCCCTGATTAATGCAGGGGTTGATGTGGTTGCCGTAGATACAGCGCACGGCCACAGCCAGGCTGTCCTTGACATGGTCAAAACTATTAAAACCACCTGGCCTGACCTCCAGGTTATCGCCGGTAATGTCGCGACTCCTGAAGCTGTCAGAGATCTTGTTAAAGCTGGCGCAGACTGTGTGAAAGTAGGCATTGGTCCCGGCAGTATCTGCACCACCCGAATTGTTGCCGGTGTCGGTATGCCGCAGTTGACCGCTATCATCAACTGTGCGGAGGAGGCTGCCAAAACCAACACCCCAATCATTGCTGACGGAGGCGTAAAATACAGCGGTGATATTGCCAAGGCGCTTGCAGCGGGGGCTGATTCGGTGATGATAGGTAGCATTTTTGCCGGAACCGATGAAAGCCCTGGCGAAACTATTCTTTACGAAGGACGAAAATTCAAAACCTATCGAGGCATGGGCTCTCTCGGAGCCATGTCGGAACCTGAAGGAAGCAGCGACCGCTATTTCCAGGATGCTTCAAGCGAGTCGAAAAAATATGTACCCGAGGGAATTGAGGGACGTATCCCGTCGAAAGGGCTCCTTGATGAGGTGGTCTATCAGTTAATCGGCGGGCTGAAGTCTGCTATGGGCTACTGCGGGGTGGCCACTATTGAAGAGTTAAAAAACAATACAAGCTTTGTGCGCATCACTTCGGCAGGCCTCAGAGAGAGTCATCCTCATGATGTCAAAATCACCAAAGAGGCACCGAATTACTCAACTTCGATATAGTCACCAATGGGACTTATAGCTCACCCTGATGCTATAAGTCCCCGAGGTTCATTCGTCTTCGACCATCCCCTCCAGCCGATCCTCAAGATCTGCATAGATCTCCTGCAGCTCATCAATCATATTCTGATCGGCCTTCCACATACCGCGACCGTGAGCTTCGAGCATGCGTCCGACAATGTTCTTGATAGCCTGCGGATTAAGCGTTGCAAGCCGCTCCCTCATTTCGGGATCAAGCGCGTAGGTCTCGGCGGTTTTTTTGTAAACCCAGTCGTCCACACTTTTGGTGACCGCATCCCATCCAAGCATGTAGGTGACGCGGTTGCTGATTTCGCCAGCACCGCTGTGGCCATGCTTGAGCATTCCCTCAAACCACTTGGGATTGAGCAGCTTTGAGCGATACTCAATGCGAAGCGATTTTTCGGCATCGTCCACCTTGATATCGGAGGTAAACGATTCAACGTAGTTGAGCTTGATATCCCCCCCCTTCGTGTTCCGGCGACGTGCGGCAAGCTGCAATGAACCGGAGGAAGAGAAGTAGTGGTCGATATCGGAGATACCGAACTCGGTGGAGTCAACCTGATGCACGACACGGTCAACCGAACCAAGCATTTTTTGCAAAATTGCCGATTCGTTCTCCCCTTTCCGTCCCCCGCCATAAGCGCTGCTGTTGCGACGAATAAAGAGATCATCAAGATCGTTTTCCGTCTCCCATGCTGAATCCTCAATCATATCATCAACATAGGTACCATAAGCGCCCGGTGCCTGGGTAAACTGGCGGGCCGTTGCACTCTCAAACTCCATGCCTGAAGCAAGCGCCTCATCAACATGTTTTTTGACATAGTTCATTTCAACAGGCTCATCAGCTTTGGCAGCCGCCTTGACAAGACGGTCGAGCTGATCCATGAGCAAGCCAAACGCGTCACGGAAAATAGGACTGAGCTGCATAAGCACATCAATACGAGGACGCCGGAGCTTTTCAAGCGGCACCAGACTGTAGTGGCTGATTTTGCCAAAAGCATCGTAAGCTGGTTCTGCACCAAGCAGCCTGATCACCACTGCCACAGCTTCACCTTTGGTTTTGATGGTATCGAGGCCCCAAAGCACCTGGGCAATAGTTTCAGGATACTCGCCACCACTCTCTTCAAGATGCTTTTTGATGATACTGTCAGCAATGAGCGAACCACGTTTGAAGGCCAGCACCGACGGAATTCTCCACGGATCAATAGAGTGGATGTTGCGGCCAGACGGCAACACATTGATACCGTCACGCACCAGGTCGCCTCCCGGCCCTGAAGAGATATAGCGGCCATCAAGCACCTTCATGAGAGCATCCATCTCCCCGGTATTGTCACGCAACGCAAAAAGAAGTTGAGAGCCCTCCCTGACAAGTTGCTCAACAAACGGTATAGATTCGGCAGAAAGCCTGGCGCCTCCGGTAATCGAAGCAAAAGCCGACATGGCACTCTTCCGGTCAAACAGCACCTGTTGAACAAACTCACGACACGCCGTATCGACCCACTCACGCAGGCGGATAGCCTCCTCTTCACCCTTTCTTGACCGGCTGGTCAGCTCCTCGTAACTGCTGAAATTTCCACCTTTCCCCGACACGGTCATAAGTAGGGATGGGAGCGTCCTGGAATCTTCCACCCGATTTTTAAGAGTTTCAGTAACTGTAATAATCTGTGCCTCCAGCGGACTTGCCTCACCGAACACATGAAGCGAATTGGAGATAAGCCGGTTTTCAAGTTCGCTGACGTACATATAAAGCTTGCTGACATAATCACCGAACCCTTCACTCTCCCTGCGAGGGCAATCGTCAGTCAGGTTAAGCAGCTCGGCTTTCTGCATAATGGCCTCTTCAAATCCAGAGCCATCTCCCTGCCCTTCAGGGGAAGTCGATGCTGAAAAATTTCTTTCACGGAAATCGACCAGCAGCTCTTTCAGCGCGGGTAGCTCCTTGTAGAGGCCTGCGCGCGACAACGGTGGCACCACATGGGAGACCATGGTAGCAAGGCCTCGCCGTTTGGCAATGGTGGATTCACTGGGGTTATTGACCGGATAGATGTAAAAATGCGGCACCTCCCCGAGAAGCGCATCCGGCCAGCACTCCCCAGTAAGGCCTGTCTGAAGTCCCGGCATCCACTCAACCGACCCATGCATTCCCACATGCACCATGGCATGAGCCTCAAACTCCCGGCTTATCCAGCGATAAAATGCGATATACTGGTGGTGCGGTGTATTCGACTTGTCGAACAGTAACCGCATGGGATCACCCTGCACTCCGATCCTCGGCTGAACACCAATAAAGATGTTGCCGAATCGCAAACCGCCCACAAAAACATCATGATCGCCAATCGGCACAATCTCACCAGGAAATTTCTGCCACCTCTCCTCAATACGTTCACGCTCCCTCGATGTAGTCAACTCCCTGAATCGATCATAACTGACCTTCACCGCCTCTGGCTGATTCTGCATGATCTGATATTCAGTTGCACGATCAAGCGCATGAAAAAGTTCATCAGATGATTCGGGAAGCTTGCCAACATTGTACCCCTCTTTTTTCAGCCTCTGCAGGGCGGCAAAAAGCGACCTCGGAACATCAAGCAGCGCTGCTGTGGCCTTCTTGCCAAGACCCGGAGGATAATCATAAACAATAAAAGCCACCTTTTTGTCACGATTGGCAGTCGCACGCAGCCGAAGCCACTGTTTGACAAGCAGGGCAAGCCGCTCAATCCGCTCCGGCACGGTCTCAATCTTGCCATCCTGCAGGGCTCCAAGTATTACCGGGCATATTGCACCATCCATTTCAGGGATAGCGTAGGTAAAGGTCATCTGCATGGGAGAGACACCAAGCTCTTTCCACGATTCAAACCCTTGCGTCAAGAGTGGCTGGGCAACAATATAGGGAACATCAAGTTTGGTCATAATTTCGTGACGTGCGGCAGCAGCAGTTCCCGGTTTGGTTGAGCCGGCAGGGCCACCCACAAGACCAAAGCCCATCATATTGACCAAAAGATCAATACTCTCCCTGGCCAGCCAGTCACGCACCAGAACATGGCCTTCAACTCCCATCACAAAGGATGGAAACAGATGAATCCCCTGCTTTTCAAGCACCCGAATGGTGTTGTCGATATAGGTTTTTTCCTGCAGCAGATGTTTGCGAAAAAACAACAGCCCAATTTTCTGCCCCTTGTCGATATTGATTCCGCGCTTTTTCTGCCAGTTTTTATAGCTCTTGACATCAGTGAAATAGGCTGGAGCATCAGGGTGGTAAAGCCCCATATTGGGTACATCAACAATCGCCCCGACAGTAACTGGCTCATCAAAATATTCGCGAAGAATGAGCCGGAACATGTTGGCGATATTCTCCGCAGTCGGCTGCATCCAGTAAGAGTAGACCATGAGCCAGTTCTTGAAATCTTTTGCCTTTTTTGGCACAAGCGGCAGAATGGTGCGCATGATTTTCATCAGCTTCATGTAGCCGTAAAGGGCATCCTCATCGCGCCCCTTGACCAGCATTTTTGCCACTTTTTTAACCATATCAGGCATTCCAGCCTTTCCATCACCAACAGAGTAGTTTCCAACTTTTGTCAGCGCCATGGCTTCGGGCATGGACTCAAAAATAAAGATGGTCTTTTCGTTGGTGGCCAGATTGAGCTGCTCTTTAAACCAGTCGATCTGCTCCTTGAAGTTGATCATGCTCATAAACACACAATCAGCCTCCTGAATTGCCCTTGCAGCTTCAGGGTTCTTTTTTTCAAGATCAATATCACTCAACTGGGTCAGTTCGGCTTCGCTGGCAAGAAGCCCCTTGATCTTTTTCCAGAGACCGGCGTTGTACTGCTCAAGGCCAACAACAGCAACAATTTTACGGAGATGAGACATGAGAAAGTATTTAGGGTATCACGTTCATAACGCGAGATTACAACAGCATAACTCTAATGTATAAAAGAAGGGGAATAATTCCGAAAAAGAGCTTTCCGGTGAAAACACCGGAAAGCTCTTCAGCGATCAAAAGCCCATGGCAGCTTCAACAATCTGTTCAGCTTTAGCATTCGGCAAGGAGAAGGCAGAAAAGCAGATACTTCAGGGTTGGATGTAGAGTACTCATCAATTGGGGCGTGATCAGCAGTTTCTGGGCTTTGCTCATGGAGCTTTGTCGAAGTGGTCAAAGGGGTTGAAAGGCAAAAGAGCAGAATGTTGTATTTGGCAAAATGAATTTGATTTGAGACCAAATATTTCAATCATAATGAAGTCTACACTTTGCAATCAGGATTTCATCATCCTTTACTTGACAAATCAATCTATGTTCATCATCAATTCTCCGAGACCAATATCCTTTATAATTGTATTTTAGCAGCTCTGGCTTTCCAAGCACAGTAAACGAATTTCTTGAAATATCTTTTAACAAATCATTTATTCGCTTTAGCATTTTTTTATCAGTTTTTTGCCAATATAAATAGTCTTCCCAAGACTCATCTACAGATATATATTTCATTAGTCCAAGAGTGCTTTTTGAAATGAAGGGCCTCTCTTTAACTTATCAATTGCAGAATCAAGTCTTTTTTCATTAATCACGGAAGATAACTCATGTTGAGTTGAACATAACGAGTTATATTCATCCAATGAGATAACGACAACAGTGCTATCCTTTCCACGGTTAATAATCAATGTTTCAAAGTCATCTGCTACGCTATCAAGATATTTTCGAATATCCTTTCTGAAATCAGTAATTGGTGTTGTTAACATATCTTCACATTTATGTTGTACAAAATAACGTATAGATACAAGCACAATATATCAGTTATACCAATTGCTATGCTGCATTTGCTTTAAAATGTGTGGTATAACGGAAGGTTTAAGCAACGTTCATCAATGACCACACTTCGACCAAATAAAAAAAAGACGTTGCCCCTAACACAAGGCAACGTCTTTTAACTTATAGCTATGTACCGCCGAGCGTTAAAAGCTCATGGCAGCTTCAACAATCTGTTCAGCTTTTGCATTTGGCAGGTAAAAATAGCGACCTCCGAGCTTCTGGGCGAGCTTGGGTGCTTCACCCCTCGAAAGATAGTTCATCTGTGTATCGATAACGATAGCAGCAACACCATCGGCCTGGATGGAGAGTGACAGCGCCTCCACCTCCTTTTCAAGCTCCTCCTTGGAGGCTTTTTCCGCAGTTGGGTCAAAGGTTGCCTGGAGACCAATATTGCCACGACCATCAGTGATCAACACAAACATCACCTGCGTAATCCCCTTTGTACGCGCCTGTTTGGCAGTTTCCCAGCCAAGATAGAGGGCAGAGGCGAGAGGCGTGCCGCCACCGGTTGGAAGCACATCAAGTTCACGTTTGGCTCGATCAACACTCTGGGATGGGGGCAACAGTACCTGAGCCTGCTTGCCACGAAACGAGATCAAGGCAACCTGGTCACGATGCACGTAGGCGTTCTGTAAAAGACTTGCTACAGCGCCCTTGGCTTGACGCATACGGTTCAGCGCCATGGAGCCCGAAGCATCCACCATAAAAATAAAGAGCGTACCAGATTTGTCGCGGAAACGTTTGATCTTGACATCATCCTTGGTGATAAGCAGCGCAGTTTTTGGTCTGCCAGCCATCTTGCTGTCGCGACGGCGTGTCTCCTGCCACGGTGCAGCGGAGATAAGAGTTGGAATAAGCGCAACTTTGCCGCTACGCATATCACCAGGCTGTGCCCTCACAAAACGACCACGCTTGAAATTGAGCGCTTCTCCACGGCTGCCTGTCGTCGCCTTCTTTTTCGATGCCAGCGAAATATTAAGAATATTGTCCGGCAGCTCCATCGTTACAGCATCCATCATCAGCTCTTCAATCATGTCGGGAGTCTCTTTCTGCTCCTCCTCCGCTTCGGCATCAGGAGTGTCGGAAGGCGCCTCCTCGTCCTCAGATTCCTGTTCATCCTGCGGCGGTGGCTCCTCCTGGGGAGGCGCTTCATTCGACTCCGCTTCCCTTTCAGGCATCCTGGTAGCTCGGGGGATAAGCACAAGCTTGATGGCCTGTTTCATATCCTCCTCATCGACATCGCTACGCTGGGCAAGAGCCGCTGAAGCTATCGCCGCACGAACCGTAAAAATATCAACCCGATTTCCCTCCACGCCTAAACTGATTGCGGTCTGAATCAACGCCCGAATCTGATCATCAGTTATGGAAACATGTGGTAGTTGCTCACGCGCCGCATTGATAAAACCAGCAAGCATGTTCAACTCATCCTGGGTATCCTCTGCATCCCTTGTACCAAGCACCATGTTGACAATTTTCTTGCGAGCCCGGTAATCGTTCTGAGCGGTAAATGGTACAATAATTCCAATCCGGTCGAGCAACCCCATACGAACATCTCCATCGGTGGGATCATAGGTACCCACAAGCATGAACTTCGCAGGATGCACCTCGCTGAGCCCTTCGCGCTCAACAAGAACCTCGCCGCGCGAAATGGCATCCATAATGTGCGACACCGCCGAACTGTCGAGAAGGCTTATTGAGTCAACATAGAGCACACCTCCATGCGCCTTCGAAAGCACTCCGTGCTGCACCACACGGACACCGGTAGCAAGAGTTGCCTCCAGATCAATACCTCCGATCAGACGGTCTTCGGTAACGTTCAGGGGAAGTTCCACAAAAGGGGTGCCTTTGGGAAGAATATCAGCAAACGCTCTGGCAAGTGTCGATTTTCCCGACCCTACGGCAGAAGGAATCACCACACCTCCCAGTTCAGAATCAACAGCCAGCAACATCAGCGCCTGTTTGGCCAGATCCATCCCTACGATATCGGTAAAAGCTATCATTATACGGCTTCCGCTTCTCCGAGAAGTTTAGCAAGTTCACGATCAATTTTTTCACCCGCATCAAGGGTCTCAAGAGGATCCTTGCGCAGACGGTGGCGCAGACAGAGAGAAGCAACCTCCTTGACATGCTTCATGGTAACAACTGTTTCACCAAGAAAAGCAGCATGGGCAAAAGCGGTACGGGCAATGGTAAGTTCGCCGCGGTGACCATCAATACCAAGATTCATGCAGAGCTTTGCAATATCGGTCAGAACTTCATCAGTCATGGTAACTTTCGGCAACAACTCTTTAGCAGTCTGGATCTTCTTCTGCAGCTTCTGCTGATCATGGCTGTATTTTTTCATAAAAGACTCAGGAGCTTCATCGAACTCACGGCGGCGTTTGACGATATCAACTCTTTTTTCAACTTCCAGAATGGTGATAATTCGGGCATGAAGGCCAAAACGGTCAAGAAGCTGTGGGCGAAGCTCACCCTCCTCAGGGTTACCCGAGCCGACAAGCACAAAGCGGGCAGGGTGGCGAATACTGATACCTTCACGTTCAACCACATTCTGACCACTTGCGGCCACATCAAGCAGAACATCGACAAGGTGATCGTCGAGCAGGTTTACCTCGTCAATATAGAGGAATCCGCGGTTCGCCTGGGCAAGAAGGCCGGGCTCAAACGCTTTCACACCGCTGGTGAGCGCCTGTTCGATATCAATAGTACCGCAAACACGATCTTCAGTAGCGCCAAGGGGAAGATCAACAACCGGAATAGGAATTTTTTCGATACTGAGAGATGCCGGATCAATGCTCTTGCGTCCCTTTTTACCCTCTTCACCTTCGATATACTGCTCAAGAGTACGGTTATAGGTATCGCCCTCAACTCTATCAATAAAGGGAAGTACTTCAGCAAGCGCCCTGACAATGGTACTTTTTCCTGTTCCCCTGTGGCCCATTACCAGCACACCGCCAATTTTCGGGTCTATAATATTGAGAATCAGACTGAGTTTCATCTCCTCCTGACCAACAATTGCTGTAAAAGGAAACGCCCAGCCAGACTTCTTTTTTGAAGATGGCTTCACTGACTTCACTTCTGATTCCGCCTTCGCCTTTGCCGCAACCGTTTTTTTTGCAGCACTCTTTTTTGCAACTGGTTCAGTCTGAGTCATAATTGGTCGTTTGGTTGATACCTCCACCCCGTGAACTCATTCACCGGAAAAGGCTTACTGTTTAGTGAACTAATTTATAGACGCCTAATTTAGGCTTTTGAAGAGACAATAGAAAATGGTTTTCAAAAAGTTACTTCTGAAGAGCATTTTCTGCGGCCTCTTTTATACTTTCAGAGAGGGTTGGATGGGCGTGTACCGTCCCGGCCAGCAGTTCAGCAGTAACCTCAAGCCTGCGTGCCAGCGTCAATTCTCCAATCAGTTCAACCGCTCCATGCCCGAGAATGTGAGCGCCAAGCAGTCGTCCATCAACGGCATTGAACACCAGCTTCACCAACCCCTCAAGAGAACCATAAGCATTTGCCTTGCCTGACGCAGCAAACATGGAGCGCCCCACCGTTACCTTATAACCCTGCGCAATCGCCTGCTCCTCACTCAAACCGACACTTGCAACAGAAGGCTCAGAATAGACGCACCGGGGAATCATGCTCTCATCAAGGAGCGCTGGAGTGTTGCCTGCAATGCTCTCAACAGCAATGGTGGCTTCAGCCGATGCCTTGTGGGCAAGCAGCATACCACCACGAACATCACCAATGGCAAAAATATGGTTGACCGAGGTTCGGCAAAAGGGGTCTGTCACAATAAAACCACGTTCGACCTCGACACCAGCACGCTCCAGGCCAAGCCCGTCACTGTTACCCGTCACACCTACAGCAACAAGAAGATAGTCCCCACTGACCGGTTGCGACTCTTCTCCCTCAACCACCAGCGTAGCGCTCACCTTTCCCCCCACAACAACACTCTCAAGCTTTGCACCGGTAACAACCGTAATCCCCGCTTTCTGAAACGAACGCTTCAAGCCATCCGAAATTTCAGCATCTTCAAGCGGCAACAGTCGTGGCATCAGCTCAACCAGGGTGACCGATGTCCCGGCCATGGCATAAAACCAGGCCATTTCAACGCCGATAGCGCCGCCACCAACCACAATCATCGACTGAGGAAGCGACTTGAGGGCAAGCGCCTCCCTGCTGGTAATAATGCGTTTTCCGTCAGGCTCCATCCCGGGCAATTGGCGAGAGCGAGCACCAGAAGCAATAATAATAGAGTTGGCCGCAACGGTTTCCACTCGAACTCCGTCACGAACAACATCGAGATCATGAGCGCTGGTAAAGAGAGCCTCGCCCTGGATAACATCAACTCCTGCACGGCGCAACATGAAACCAATCCCTTTCGAAAGTTTCAGCGCCACATTGCGGCTGCGCTTGACCGCTTCCGCCAAGTCTATCCCGCTCGACTCCACCTTGAGACCAAAGCTTCCCGCTTTTTTAACCAGATCAAACAGCTCCGCACTCTTCAAAAGAGCTTTTGTTGGAATACAGCCCCAGTTCACGCAAACTCCGCCCAACGCCCCTTTTTCAATAAGGCAAACCTTCATTCCCGCTTTGGCAGCCCGAAGCGCAGCCTCATAGCCACCCGGGCCAGAGCCAATAATAGCAAGATCAACGGAGCGAGCAGGGAGATCGGAGGAGTGTTGCGTGGAAAGCATAGCAGATATGGTATGGTTTTGTTATACTGACTCCGCAAGTGTTCTGGCGGTAGTGTTCATGTTTTGGAAAATGCAAAAACAGTTGATAAAAAACGAATCGGAATCGGTGGAAGAGACTCCTCTTGAACCAAAAAAACTCACCCTTCAGGTCAGCCGCGTGCAGACCCCGATGCGTATTGACCAATACCTGACACGCCAGGTGGAAAACGCCACACGCAACAAGGTGCAGGAGGCCATTGAGGAGGGACGGGTGCTGGTCAATGAAAAAATCATCAAATCGAATTACCGCATCAAATCATGCGATCTCATTCAGATGACTTTTCTTCGCCCCCCCGCCCCGGAACTGGCCCCTGAAGATATTCCGATTAACATCATATATGAGGATGATGATCTGATGGTCATCAACAAAAAACCGGGTATGGTTGTCCATCCGGCATTCGGCAACTGGACGGGAACGCTCGCCAACGCCATTCTGCACCACATCGGCAAGGATGCAGAAGAACTCGACAAGTCTGAACTGCGCCCCGGCATTGTACACCGGCTCGACAAGAACACCTCAGGGCTGATCATCGTCGCAAAAAATCCCGTGGCTCTCCACCGTCTTGCCCGCCAGTTCGCCGATCGCAAAGTTATAAAAATATACAAGGCAATGGTGTGGGGAGTTCCCACCCCTCCCTCAGGCACCATTACAACCAATATTGGACGGTCGAAAAGAGACCGGAAGGTGATGGCAAATTTCCCCTACGAAGGAAAGGATGGAAAAACGGCCATTACCGACTACAGCATCACCGAAAACCTCCACTGGTTTTCCCTGCTCTCGCTCACTTTGCATACCGGGCGCACCCACCAGATAAGGGCACACCTCCAACACCTTGGCCACCAGATCCTCGGAGACGAAACATACGGAGGCGCCTCCCTGCGCACACTCCCCTTCAGCAAAAGCGAGGGCTTCGTCCGCAACCTGCTTGAACTGCTGCCGCGCCAGGCACTGCACGCCGAAACCCTCTCTTTTCAGCAGCCCACCAGCCGTGAACAACTCTCGTTTACCGCCCCATTGCCCGAAGATATGGAGCTTGCGCTGGAGAAAATCAGGGATATCGTGGCCTCTGCATAACGTCAACAATGAGAATCAACTTGTTTGCCTTGTCCCAATAAGTATGTAAACTGAAACTCAGAAATTCAATCTGCATACTTATCGCAATGAATTATACTCAAGCGATTAATCACAAACGAGGTTGAAAAGGGGTTAAAGCACTATTGAGTGTCGTTCAGTCGCGCAACAGCTTTGGCAAACTCTTCAAAATCCTGAAGGTGTGCGGTGGCAATGGCAAAAACGATTGCCCAGTTGATAGACTCATAGTTATGAACCGCGAGGTTACGAAATCCTACGTCCTTTTTCAGGCGATCCGCCAAATCTGCAGTGATTATTCCGGCTTCACATAAAATATCAAACGTTTTTCCCATGGTCGCGGGAGGGGGAAACTCACTGCGGGCAACAAGGTGTGTCCCAATATCAACACACATCTGAACAGCACGAGTAAGGTTAAGGGAGAGAATATCCTGCGCATCGTAATCGTTACCAAGTGCTGCGGCACTTTTGGGGCATTTCTCTTTAACCCTTTGAATTGAGCGACGCAAAGACTCAAGCTTCTGTTCAATCAACGGCCAATCCATGCCTCTTTCCTCTCCTTCAAAATTCTTCGCTGATAGGGCACAAAATCCTCCTGGTTATAAAGATGTTTGAGCACCAACTCAGCATAAAGCGTATCACTGCCAACTATTCGTCTTCCTCCGGCGATGATCTGACCCAGCAAGGGTTCACCAACAGTGGACAAATCAATCAAGTCAACAGGGCGTCCTGTTGCTTTTGCCAAGTCAGAAATAAGTTCGATGGTATCATCAACGTCAAGCGGATGATCGGCGCCGACTGCAAGATCAAGGTCACTGTCAAAACGAGCTGTGCCTTTAGCCAGCGAGCCAAACAACAACGCAAGACGAATTGCCTGATGCCGTCCAAGCACTTGGCTGAGCTGTGTTTCGATACTCTCTGTCATCATGCTATAGTGGTTCTGCTCCCCATTTTTTCTCTACACCCTCAACCTGGCAGCTCAAGTCGCTCTGCAATAGCCGAGAAACCCCCCTCCTCACGAATATATTGATTTTGTCTCACTCCATCACAGCTTATAACGCGCTCCCGGATTTCGCGACAGCATCACCGTTTCACTTCTCAACCTGAAAGACAATATCATCCAGCGTAACGCTCAGCGCTTTGGCAACAGCCAATAAGACTTCCGTCGTTCCAGTCCGTTTTCCAGTTTCGATTTGCGACAAATATGGTGTACTTATCCCAGCCACCTCAGCTAATTGCTGTTGAGTCAGACCGCGATATTCACGCCAAACTTTAACCGGATTTTCACCATCAAGCAAAGCAAAAGTAACTTCACCGGGAACAAGCTCCTCTTTGCCTTGCTTAATTGCAGTTTTTACCGCATCATAATCACGTACATCCTGCAACATTTCCGATTCTTCAACAAGTTGGACGTATGCGTCATAGGGCAATACTGCCCATTCCGGCTTACCATCGCGTTCGATTACTTGTACAGGTGCATTCATCGGTAAACCTCTTTGCGTTGCGCTATTTTTAAGACAAAAACAACTAACTCATTATTTTGTATTTCGTAAATCACTCGCCAATCCCCTATACGTAACCGATAGCCCAAACGGTTTTGCAACTTTTTCGCGTTCATCATTGGTGCATAAGGATCAATTGCTAACTGCTCCAATTTCTTTCGTACCAGTAGCGCCGTATTTTTGGGCAATTGTAACAGCGCTTTTTGAGCTTCTTTGGCAAAGATTATTTTATACATGACAAGATGTTAGCATAATGCAAACAAAATACCAAAAGGAATAGAGCAAATTATCAACGTCGAAAAGTTCGAGCATCCAGTCTCAGCCAGTTTCAGATCAGAGCTTGCCACAAGCAGTTCAAGAATCCGCCCCGGCGCTTTCACCGGCGATCCATTTCTGCTTCAATGCAGGAAAGGGGAAAAGTATTGTCAAGAACCTGCCAGTTTCCTATATTCTGTCTATAATAGCCAGAACGATCAGACTATAACCTATGGGGAGAAGAGGATGAAAACATGGCAACTGCAACATGCAAAAAATCATTTGAGCGAAGTGGTCCGCAACGCCCTCAACGAGGGGCCACAGGCTATTACCCTGCATGGCAAGCCTTCTGCAGTGGTTATCTCTTTTGACGAATACAACAAGGCTATGAATGTTCGCAAGCCGTGTGAGCCCCTCTCAAGTTTTTTTCATAACTCACCGCTCCGAAATTCAGGGATAGACCTTAAACGATCAAAAGATCTTGGTAGAAGTGAGGTGATTCTGTGAAGTCAGGGGGAGAGTACCTGCTGGATACCTGCGTGATCTCTGAACTGATCAGAGCGGAGCCGTCACCAAAAGTTATGGCGTGGATTGATGGTCAGGAGGAACAGAACCTGTACCTGAGTGTCATCACGCTTGGTGAAATTGAAAAAGGAATTGCAAAGCTGGTGGAGGGGAGGAAAAAAATGCAATTGCAGGCGTGGCTTGCTGATGAATTAATGGAACGGTTCAATAGCCGGATTTTTGGCATCACCACTGAAGTTGCACGTTGTTGGGGCACAATGCGTTCACTCCCCGTCGTTGATGCACTCATTGCTGCGACGGCCATAACAAACGGGTTGATCGTGGTTACCCGAAACACAGCCGACATGAGCGGTTCTGGCGCAACACTTCTTGATCCCTGGGAATAAAGTCTACCGGCATGACACTGATTGAAGCGGCGATTTGGGTTGGAAATCCGGTTGCATTTTGTGAAAAAGAGGAATTACTATGAGCTTGACAAAAATGATGCCAGATAAGGAGCTTATCAGAAAAGTGACAGAAATTCTTTTTAAAGAGCTGGGTTATACCGATGCGATCCGGTTTTTATCGAAAATCCGGGCCTGCTCAATTCAAATTATCGCCAGTACGGTTTGCTCAAATCTCTCCGCCTGAGTGCAAATCTGCTTGACCTTCTGCCATTGAGTGGTGATGTCTGGAGCATATTTGCGATATTCCAGAACTGATTTTTTGATGCGCTCTTTCTTCGGAAGCTGTGCCAGCCCCTTCTCCACGCTGGTATCGCATTCAACACTTGCCAAAAGCGCATGTCCAGAGGGTAAAATAGCAGCGGCAAGCCAGGTTCCCGAAGATTGGGCGGGCAGGCAATACTGGGTTCTGTGCATGGGCACCTCCCCACCGAGCCAACTCTTGAGTGCCGACTCAATATGGTCGCGGGTTGCACTGATCGGTGGACAGGGTTGCTGACAAGGCAGAGTAATCCAGTTCCAGTCACGTGCCATAGATTCAACCTCAGTGCCGCAGTCGGCGTATGACAGAGCTGCCACATCAAGATCCAGATGAATGACAAGCAAATCAAAGCCCGTCAGGGTGATATCGGCACCATGCACGGAGGTACAACGCAGACGGGTATCATGGCACCATTTTCGTACACCGCACCAGCCGCCGCCCATTTCGGGGCGTGTCGCTTCAGGCTGAAGGAGCGTCATAACAAAGGGGCGAGGCAGGATCGCTCGCAGAGCAGCGTGGATAATTTCGTAGTCAGTTGGCCCTTCCGCCACCAGTGCAATGCGCAGCAAGTCAGACATTGGGCACCGCCCCCAAATGCCCCATCACCCACAGGCGAGACAAGGGGTACTCTTGATTCAAAGATACCAGCTCCGGAGCCAACTCAATACGTCGGACACAGCTCACTCCATCGCTGTTGCGCTCCACCGCAAACAGACGCACTTCGGGGTCACTCAAATCCAGACCATCCAATACAGCAGGGTTATGCGCCGTAAACAGCAATTGCCGATCAGGGCCATTGTGACGCAGCCAACCCGACAAGCGGGCAGTAAGCCGAGTCAACAATCGGGGATTGAGTGCCTGATCCAGATTGTCAATAGCCAACAATCGGGGAGCCTGCGGGAGCAGACAGAGCAAAGCACAAAAGATCACGTAAAGAGCCCCTTCACTGGCATCATAAGCCGTCAGCTCATTGCGACTCTTGTTCATAAAACGGTCAGTGAATTTCAGCATCAACCTGGTGCGGGGCACTTTGGACGAAAGCAAGGCGGTGCCATGGGTGGTGGCCTGGATGTCGGAAACCCAGTCGATGAGTTCCAGTACCTGATCGAGCACCACCGTTGCATCGCCATCGGTATCGCTCAGATTTCTGCGCAAGGCATCGAACCCTTCAGCCAATTGCCCGCCGTTCAGCCCGACAGGAGCACGCGACTGCACATCCGGCACAACCCCTCGCAACGTCGGGGTGTTAGGGCAATAAATGGCAAACTCCTGTAAGCGCAGCATCAACTGTGCTGCCGGATTAGCCGGTTCCAGATCAACCAGCTTCAATGCGGCCAACCCCGCTTGTGGATTGAGGTTTTTTCTGTTGCGCACACCATCGGAAACAATTTCCTGTTCACCATCAGTTAAAAATTCCGTCTTGTACGACCAGGCTGGCTCGGGTGCATCAAGCGGATTAAGCAGGGAAACCCGATAGTTTACCCCCGCTTCTCCCTCAGCAGAAATAAAAATTTGAGGCGGTGTCGATTTGGAAGCAAACGAGCTCTTGTAAAGTCGAGGCAAGCCAGCCCTGACCCCACGGCGGAGCAAGCTTTCATCATCAACCACCCCGTTGGAGGCGGCACCAAGCACACCAAGAGCCTCAAGAATGTTGCTCTTGCCGACCCCGTTGGCGCCAATGAAGCAGTTAACCCTGCCCAGTGAAAGAGTCTCTGAGTAGATGGACTTGAAGCCCTGAATATGCAACGTGCGAATCATCATGTCAGTCGCGTTTTTCCGATTAATAGTTCCTGCCTCATGACCTGCTTGAGGATGCATGATTTGTGGCATCTATTTCTGCTACAATGTAAGGAAAGGGGTAAAGTATTGTCAAAAACCTGCCAGCTTTTCCTCTATTCTGTCTACAATTGCCAGAAAAATCGTCACCCTCGAAAAATCCATTTAAGGCAAACTGCCGGACTGGCATACTAACCGTTGAAAGTTCATGCTGACATTGTCGAAGAACGCGGTATTGTGTTCTGTGTTGCCGATAATGCTTATGTCAATACCTCCCAATGGCCGCCCTTTGCTGGACCAACATAGCACAAGCGCCCCTCTTTCACTAATTTTGCACTTGCTCGTTCCACCGCTCTCACCGATTTATGGATTGCTTTAGCGACCTCCGCCAGTGTCAGTTCAGGGTTTGCCGCAAGCAGTTCAAGAATCCGCTCAGGCGTTTTGACCGGCGTTTTACCAATAACATGTTTAGATGAAACATGAACCCCGCTGACTTCCCCGGCGGGCAACAAAATATTCTCTATTGCTGCTCCAACCAGCGCACTCTTCTTTCTCCAGATAGTGACGACAAACCCGTCCGTCAGGCTGAACTCCGGTTCACGCAGACCGGCATTGCTGCAAAAGGTGATCATGTCGCCTGTTCCCGTGCCCTTATGTTCGATGTATTTTGCAAGATAGAGTGACTCCGCCATAAGCGGGTTGGCAGGAAACGATCCATGAGGTTTTCTGAGCTTTTCAAGGGTCAACGATGGCGAAAGAGTCCCGGGGTTCCACACCTCCAGTCGATCAGCAAACAGCATAACCTGAACACTGCCGGTACTGGTATAATCCCGATGCGCAACAGCATTAACAATTGCCTCCCGCACCACTTCAGGAGGGATTTCGTAGGTGACAGGAACCTCCGCACTTTCGGATCGGGTGCCAACAGCAAGGTCGATTTTCGAGAGAACAAAGTCAACCGCCTGATCGACAAGCTCAAAGGCCCGCCCCTTGTATACCTGATATGATGGTATCGGCTTGGCAACCCTTGTGCCATGAAAATGAGCACACTTGATCTCCGAAGAGATAAGAAAACGCTGGGGATAGAAGCCGAACAACAGCACAGCAGCATGAGAAGGCCGACCCTTGTTCAGCAAATTGAGATGGGTCAACAGCTCAAAAGCGGAGGCATCTTCCTGAAGGGGAAACCCGCGCAACAGTCGCGCCCGGCGGATAAAGCGAACCATCGCCTCTGCATCAAGATCAGCCAGCGAAGCATCAGGGCATACTGCCGCATCAAACGGCCCGGTACGAATCAGCTCCAAATCTTCAAGCGTCTGCACAAGAGCAGCATAAACACCAACAAGCAGTTCGGCACTGGTTACAAACCGCCTCCGTATCAGCTCACTGCCCGCCCGCTGAATCAGCTTCCGGATTTTGGGATGCCGCGTCTCGGCCTCCCCGCCTTTCACAAAAATCAGCCTTGTTTTGTGGTGCAAGGTTGCCACATCAAATTCTCGCTCCGTTGGAGAGAGGCCATCAGCATCCTCATACCCATACTCGTTACCGAACAAGCCAAGATAGATGTCGCACTGCTCAACTTCAGCAAGAATATGGAGACTATAGCCCATTAGAAGTGCCAACATAATCTGCTGATTATTTGTTCGTCTAAACATTTGCACGAAGAATTAGTCTGGCATTATTTATTCATATTTATCTGCCAAGATATTTGCAATCAAATTAGTTTCTCTCAGATTTCTGCCCGTAGTTTTTACCCATAAGGCATATTGTCTATCGCTATCAACTAAAACAATTTCTATCACTCCATTGTTATAAGTCTTTCTTATAAATTTGTTACCACCCCAGTCTGTTGAACGACCTTCAAGAACATAAGGACTATTTTTAAGCTTAGACCATAATACGTTTAATTCCTTCACTCCGTGATGAGGGGAAAATGCGCACTTTTTATCCTCATTCACTATGTGTGATAGCTGTAAATTAATTTCACCTGCCTGTTCGACAAAGTCATTTATAGAGGCGGTATCAAAACAAATTTTTGAATATATATTTTTTACACAATCGACTTGTGAATTGCCATTTTTTTCAATAGAAATATTTAATATATTTTTATTCCACGCATCATTACTTTGCAAACTAAGCGCTATGGTATCATAAAGATATGCTGAAGCCAATCCAACGCACTCGGTTTTAGCAATTCCATTTTTAATATCTTCAAAATAATAATTCGCCTCAACGTAGTCCTTATGTAGGGCCTCATCGTCATCACGAATAAATGGCCGTACAATCATACCATGTAAAAAATTCCTATAAACCTCAGAAACATCTTTATTGATCAGCCAATCATGCAAGACATAATCACTTGCAAGGGTAATTTGAGTGGTATCTAAATGAGACCGAATTAGTCTAAAACCTTTTTTCTTTGCCATACCGACCGTTTCTGAAAACCTTTTCATTTTTTCATTCGCAGCATATTTATCAACTGATAACGAAATTACACTCAACTCATTAAACAATAATTCCATAGCTAAATTAGTTCTGATAGTTGATTGCTCCATTCATCAAGCAGGTTTTTTGGATATTCACTTAATGTACCATTTTGATCAATTTCTATATCTATAATTTTTGAATACTGCTCAGATTCTTCAACAATTTTCTTAAAATAAAAAGCAATCACTCTACTTTTATTAACATCATTATTTTTAATACCAACTCTGATACCATTCAAAACATGATCACTATGTGTTTCAATGATTAACTGAACATCGTTTTTTGCAACACGAGCAATGAGCTTACCTAATTCAGCCTGCCCTCTTGGATGTATATGGCTTTCAGGATTTTCTATAATAATTAACCCACCTGGTTTTGATGACAACAAAGCCGTCACTACATGCAGCGCATAAGAAATGCCAAACCCAACATTTTCTGGCTTATAACGGTTGGTATTCCCAAAATTCGGCTGCTTAAACACATACTCCAAAAGCACATAATCTGAAGATATTTTTGTTGTACACACATTAACCCCAGGCGATATTTCTCCAAGCCAAAGATTTATCTGATTAATTAATGTTTTATTAATAATTTCCTCATTTGTTACCGTATCAAATGTTCTTGAATCTTTATGTAATAGATTATCAAAAACGATATCTTCATTTCCTCTAAGTTCTATATAATGAGCGGTATATTGACCGTACTTCCCAATACTATTCCCGTCCACAACACTAGAATAACTTGTTATATTCAAAGATTTTGGTTCAATCCTTTGAGCGTTTAGATACTGAAAATTATTATTAAACAGTGACTGTGTGAAGTCAATACCACACTTACATACGCCACAACTATCACTATCGAGTATCTGTTTAAATATATCAGCATCTATTTTGTAGTCAAACTCCATCAGATAAGCAGCTTTACCAAAAAACTGCAGATTAATAGAAAAACCCTCCGACTTACTATACTGGTATAAAGCATCTTTGGTAGTACCTATATTTGCAAGACCATTTTCGCCACCATTTAGCGTCAATTCTCCCTGTGCTAACTTATCGGATTGTCTTAACACTAAAAGAGATTGGATAAAAGAAGATTTTCCTTGTCCATTCAAACCAAGTAAAATATTCAAGTTTTTTAATTTAAAATGCTTCTTTTTAATGGATTTAAACCCATTTAATTCCAAAGATTTTATCATATTATTCAGTAATTACAGTTTTGATCAAGTCTTCCACTGCGCCGTGACGGCACAATACCATTTTTTTATCACCAGTAGAACTGGTCACAGCATCAAAGAAAACCGTATCATTTAATAGCTTTTCTTTCAATCTTTTTTTAAATTTGTTTCCTCTGTTTCTTAATAACACTCTATCATCGTTGCTTAACAAACCAAACTGTACTGAAATAGCATCGAATAAAGCTTTATTTATAGGCGGGAGTTGATTATAATCGCGATAAACTTTTCTAAATGCTTCTTTGCCAAAAATACTAGTTGAAAGCTTCATAGCTTCAGAGAAATCAGCTTTTATTTTATTTAATTCAACATCTGTTTTATCATTAATACTTGCCATTGCCTTACTCATAAAAGTATCCAGATCGGGCGTATAATTTTTGTATCCAAACAAATAAAAACCCAAAAAACGGTTTGCAAAATCTCTATCCAGCATTCTGTGCGTTTTAATTTTATTATTAGTCGCTTTTATAAATTCATTGTTTTTACCTAATTCCGCAATAAAGACAGCAGGCTTCCCTTGAAATAAGGCATGACGTATTTCCTGTGGCTCCAATATTAACCCACCTGTATTGATACGCTTAAATATATTGAACTTTACATCAGTTGGTGTTCCAGGCATAATCTTATAAATCACAACTTGTGATTCTTCTATCACCCTTTGTAAATCCTGACTAAGGGTATCCCATGTTTTTCCATTCAAGTGTGACAAAAACTCAAGATTGGTTAATTTCAATCTTTTCTTCGGGTCTTTTATAACACAAAAATTTCTAATACTGCTCAGTCTCTGCAAACCATCAACAACCAACCAATTATTATCATTAGTCGCATCAAAAAAAAACGCTGGCAATGGAAACCTGATTAAAATTGACTCTATCAACCTGCTTTGTTTTTCAATATCCCATAAATCATCCTGACGCTGAAAGTATGACTCGGTATTTAACTGTACTGACTTGTTTTTTATACGTTTAATAAGAGTATCTAGTGATGGTGTTTTAGTTTCAATATTTATTTTGGTAGGATCAAATGGCTTATCCATTAACACTAACGAGCCATGATTAATCTTTTCCTTTTCTATATCATCATCATTATTATTCTGCATATTCTGATTTAGTATAGAAAAGTCAACATCCTTGTCGATTGTATTATCCATATTATTTTTTCTAACTATTGATTACAGACGTAATTTATATCTTTGTTGACGACATTATCATTTTTTGATCGACATAATACAGTATTAACTTCACCACTTATAAAATAATGAACACTCATGGGTCATGATGTACTACAAAGGAATTAATTGTCAATACACTTTCACTGCTAATCCAAATCCAAAGAATTTCTTAATCAGGTTTAATCTTCTGGCTAAGTGTAGATTATTATAAAAAAATACATCAAAATAGGGCGTGTAAAGTAATCATATTCAAAATGTAAGATAGTAAGGCATATCAAGAACAATCTACTCGTTAATCTAACTGAAATCGATGTGAATCACATATCCAATAGAAGCATCACGCACCATTGCAGTAAATGTCTCAATATAAGCATCGCACCCTATCTTGCTTTATCTTAAAGATTTACATTTTCAATAATCTGATTTTTCCAGTTAACAGATTACGCATCATTCCTTGTTTGAGCTGACGAGTTTTTTCAAGATTTTCTGCCCGCACTTCAATCTCGGCCTCCATATCCATCAGTATCTCAGCGATAGCGGCTTGTTCAGGGAAAGGGGGAACTGGCAGCGTCAGCTTCGGGATGTTCGATTTACTGATACCGGAAACTTTTGTACCAACTGCAAAAAACAGGAATTGCTGGTGGATGTCTGCTGTTTGAAAACAGTAACGCCGATACTCATGGGTCAGTTCGGATGTCTTGCTCTTGGCGACAATGGTGTGAAGCCCTGCTATAAATGGAATGTCATCCTTGTTCACGACCACGATGTACCTGCTTGTGCCTTTGTCATCTTCTGAGGCATCAACGAATACGACATCACCATCTTCAAGCAGCGAATTGGACGCGATTCGCTTCAGTGGAATATTGAGCTTTGGGATATTTTGGTAGTCACCTTTTGCATCAATGGTCATTTTTGAGGATCCGTGAATGTCCCCATAGTGAAGGTAGCAATGACCTTCCGAAGATAGCTGGTCTCGTGAAGCTGAATAGCCGCCGCTAAAACTGAAAAGATCACCCAACTTCTTCACCTCCCACTCTCCGCTGAAACCCGGCAAGCGCTTTTTGCCGGTGAGCAGTTCCTGCATGGCGCCTTGTTTGATCTGGCGTTTTTTGGTGATGAGTTGCTCAAGGGATTCAATGAGGGCATCCGCATCGCTCAAGACTTCGGCAATGGCTTCTTGTTCAGAGACTGAAGGAACTTGAATCGGAATTGAATTACAATTATCTTTGTTCAAGTAAGGCAACGCTGTTTTCGTCGCAACGCTTTTGATGTGTGATACTTGACACTTTATAATATAGGCTAAAAAGACTTTATTGATTGATACTGATGGCAAAAACGCATGAAGTTGCTGATTGATAACGATATCACATCCAGCTATAGCCACGATTCCTAATTCTCCAACACAGGACATCAAAACAGATCCGGCTGGAACAACTTTCGATCCGACTGATGAGGCTTCGCTGATTGAAACTCTAAGCATTAATTTTGAGTCATACACCGCTCTACCATCGTCCAAATCATGCGTAGTTATCCACGGAATATTTCCATCAAATACTCGAGGTTTATTTCTTCCTGGAACGATAAACCCACATAAATCTTGAATCTGCTTCACCTCCCAATCTTCAGGAATTACCCCCACCTCCGTCAGCTTATATCCATGCTTCACCTCTGCGCTCATGCCTGCCCCTCCATTCCAGTTCTAATCCCGTTGAATTCGACGGGGTTGAACTTTTTTGATGTACTCATAGCTCCATCCCCATTCGTTGAAGATGCGCATTCACCTTCGCCTCCAGCTTGGCGACCTTGCTGTTCACCTCGGGTAGAGGCGTTTCATAGCGTTCGGCAAGCTCTTTCACCCGGCGGGTCAGGGTCTGGCTGATGCGATCCATCTCACCGTGAATGGCGGCGGCAATAGTGGCAAGCCATTTGTCGTCAACAACCAGCGTTTTGACCTCCTTTTCGCTCAGTGAGGGATATTTGGTGTAGGCGAGCAGATCAAGTTTGGCCTCGGCCTCCTTGTGCGACTTCTTCAGGTCGGCTTCGTCGCCTGAAATTTTCAGCCACTCACGGAGCAGATCGGCCTCCTCTTTGCTCTCACTCTCCCCTTTGATCTCCTTCAACCGCGCCGTAACGCTTGCCTTGTTCACCTTGTCCAGTCCTGAAAAAACTCCCTCCTCCCCGCCGTGCTCCTCTTCAAGTTCTGTGATGCGCACCGTGAGGCTTTCGAGTTCAGCCTCAAGCCGGGTGATGGCTTCCTGCTCTTCGGCAAAGTAGCGAGCGATGACAAGCTGCCTGGGCACAAGGTCGCAGGCCCAGCCTTTGTCAACCTCCTTCCCTTTGCTGTTCTTCACCAGAAGGCGAGAGGTTTCAGCTCTCCATCCATCTGCGGCGATGAGGTAGCAGTCGTCCTGCATGGTCTCTCTCCAGTAGTCCATCAGGTGCTGGTAAACGTGATAGTTGTCGATCAGCGGCTTGCCGGTGTAGTGGGTGAGCAGCTCTTCGGAGAGTTCCTGAATCAGCGCCTTGGGATGAAACGCGGGCTGAAGATTTTTGAGCCTGAGGGTAGCGCTCTCCTGCCACTCGGCAAAGAGGCTGTTCATGCTCTCGATGAAGGTGACGAACTCCGGGTGGTTGTAGATGGTACTCTTGATGCTGCCCTTCGGGATAGCGAGATCAAGGTAGCCGGGACGATTGGCCTTGAAGAGGGTTTGGCGAAGCTCCGGGCAGACCTCCCAGTAGGGCTGAAGGCCATCAACATCGGTGCTGGGGATTCCACCGCGAAGGTGGCCTTCGATATCCTGAATATCATCTGCCACCTGGTTGTCGATGTAGCGCGGAAGGTTGAGGTTGAACTCGTTTTTCTCAATCTCCTCAATGCTGACCATCCGTGAGTATTTCGGGATCTCAAGCTGCCGGGTAAAGACATCAACAATCTTGTGGAGATCCATGTCGCGCAGACGGTTCTTGGGACCATCCTTCATGTACCCTGCGCTGGCATCAATCATGAAGATGCCTTTGCGGGCATGAGCATCTTTTTTGTCAATGACAATAATGCAGGCGGGAATACCGGTACCGTAAAAGAGGTTGGCCGGAAGACCAATGATGCCCTTGATGTAGCCCATCCTGATAAGTTTGCGGCGAATATCGCCCTCGGCATTACCCCGAAAGAGCACGCCGTGGGGCAGAATGCAGGCTCCCTTGCCAGTGCTTTTAAGTGAACGGATAATGTGGAGCAGGTAGGCGTAATCTCCCTGTTTGGCAGGGGGAACACCGAAATGCCGGAACCGGCCATGCGTATCGTTCAGGGGATCAATCCCCTTGCTCCAGCTCTTGTCGCTGAAGGGCGGATTGGCGACGACATAGTCAAAGGTTTTGAGATCGCCCAGATCGGCATCAAAAAAGAGGGGATTGGCCAACGTGTTACCCTGCTTGATTTCCGCTGTGGGATTGTTGTGCAGAATCATGTTCATGCGGGCAAGGCCGGAGGTGGCGGCATCCTTTTCCTGACCATAGAGCGTTACCCGGGCGGTTGCTTCATCACCCACCTTCAGAAGGAGCGATCCCGAGCCGCAGGTGGGATCGTACACCGTGGTGTTATTGGTTGTGGGGGCATCATGAATACCGACAATTCGGGCCATGATGCGGCTCACCTCGGCAGGGGTGTAGAACTGCCCTTTACTTTTGCCGCTCTCGGTGGCAAAGTGGCGCATCAGATACTCGTAGGCATCGCCGAGAATATCGTCGCCCTCTGCCCGATTTTTGGAAAAATCAAGCGCCGGATTTTCAAAAATGGCGATGAGGTTTGTGAGCGTATCGACCTTGTCCTTGCCGCTGCCAAGCTTGGTGTCGTCGTTGAAATCCGGCATATCGGAGAGCTTGTTGGCGCTCGCCAGCGGCCCGAGAATACGCTTGTTGATCTGGTCGCCGATGTCGGTTTTGCCTTTGAGGGCAACCATATCCCTGAAGCTTGCCCCATCGGGAATGGTTATGGGAGCATAGAGCACACCGGCATATTTGTCGCTGATATACTTGACAAAAAGCAGGACGAGCACATAGTCTTTATACTGGCTGGCATCCATGCCGCCGCGCAGTTCGTCACAACTTTGCCAGAGGGAGGAGTAGAGTTCAGATTTTTTGAGGGGCATGGGTTATCGCAAGTACTGTTATCATCAATTGAGATTTCCGGGACTGCTTGTGACCGGAAAACAAGAATAAGCCGGAGGGGGCAGAAATACGCACCCGGCTACTTTACTAATTCCAAACGTTGTTCCTGTTCGCCTTGCGGAGATCGTTCCAGTGGCTCACCTTGCCATGCTCCCGCAGTCTCCTCAAAAAAACCTGGCGGCCACCCTGCTGCACGCCGCCTGCGGACAAATAACAAAAAATCCAATACCTCCTGAGCCAGCGGTTCCGTAAGGAGTTCTGCTTCATGTTTCAATTGTTCGATAACAGTCATAATGCTCTCCAATAAGAACGATAAAACAACTTTCGCTGTGCGTTTCTTGCCTAAGATCGTTACACTGCGTCAAAAACTGGGCCGTCATGGGAAATTTTTATAAATCTCTTTCCTGTGCAAAATGCGCGTAAAAATAAGTTCATTCCCAGCACACTCTATCCCTATTCTATAATCCCCTGCACGAATACGGTAATAAGTATCGTAACCTCGAAGCTTTTTTAGATTCCTGATCCCGGTCAAACTTTCAGCTTCCTTGCACTCGATAATAATTGCTTTTACTTTTGCCAGCAGCTTATCATCGCGAAGCCTGCGAAGCTCTTTTGCAAATCTCTGTTCAAAGATAATGGTCACTTTGCATTGCCGTCAAGAATAGAAAAAATTTCATCCTCTGATACAAAATCATTCTTTCGCCCTTCAGCGATGGCATTTGCCAGACCAACATCCTCTAATGCCTCTATGATAACATCATACAACAAATTTTTTTTTGTCTTTAAAAGCTCCACTACAACCTCAGAAAGAAGTTCTTTGGTTTTTTCATCACTTATATGAAGTTCCATAACAATACCTCCCGCAACACGGTTACCAGAAATTGTTGAAATTTATGTCCAAAACAATCCACCTCCTATGCTATAAGGTAATCAGAATGAGAGAAATATAGATACTTACCAATACCGGCAACCCGCAAGACCTTTACCTTCTGTTCGATCGTTATTTCCCGAAGATAGTATAACGAGGCAGCACCAAACAACACAGCAATATTTCTAATTCTGTGAATTACAGGCTATTCGGTAAGGATGTATCGAAATCTTTGAGCTTATAGCGTACCCGGAAACGCCGAACTCCAGCTCAACATTTTATAATCCTTTTTGCCGAGTTGGAGCTCGGCGTTCCCAGGGTGCTTTCACTCGGAACGATAGTTATAATTACGACTTATTCTTTCTTGAAATCTGGATAGATGGCCGCATCTTCAGAAATCCCGCCAGCGGCATAAGGAGGCATCACCCTCGGTATCTGGCACTCCGCTCAATACTCCCACTCCTCGTGCTTGACCGGCAGGCGATTGAGATCGTCCCGCAGTGAGCGCCATTTTGGCAAAATGTCATCCATGAGTGCCATAAATCGTTCGTTGTGGTGATTCTCCAGAAGGTGAACCATTTCATGCACAACAATGTATTCGAGGCACTCTTTCGGCTTTTTGGCAAGTTCGAGGTTCACCCATATTCGCCGGGCATCAGGGTTGCAGGTGCCCCATTTCGTCTTCATTTTCTTGATACCAAACTCATTGACCCGCACCCCGACCCTTTTCTCCCATAAAGCAATGAGATCAGGTAGAGCAACCTTCAACTGTTTTCGATACCATTCATCAAGAGTGAACTGTTTTTTCTCCTGGCTGGCATCAGGGCGGATATACAGATGAATGGCGCTGTGCTGCACGTCAACAGCCGACGGGGCATTCCTTTCAATGATTTTGAGCAGGTAACGTTTTCCCCAGAGATAATGGCTCTCCCGATTCAGGTACTCCCGTGGAGTTTCGCGCTCCTGCCCGCACAACTTGCGCTGCTGCTTTTTTATCCAACCCAGCCGTGAAATGGCATAGAGGCGAAGGGTGTTGATATCCATGCCGACGGGGGCCGAAAGACGCACCCTGCCTGCTGGCGGGTGAACACTCAGATGGATATTCCTGATATCCTTCAGCACCACATCAACAGGAATATCTCCGATAACAACTCTGGTCACCATCAATACTCTCGTTGCCGTTCAATAACGAGAAAGAGCCGCTCCACCTCGTCAGCGTCCTGCAGCACTTCAAAAAGCGCCCCTTTAATAATATTCTCTTTTGGTTTGACACCGCGCCAGCCATTCGGCCGGACTCGTTTGACTGTTTCATCCAGCATCATCGCCAGACGCAATTTTTCATCCTGCCGCCCTTTATAGCCGGTGGCTCATCGGAGAGGTCAAGGTCAACATTTCCAGTCCGGTCAAGCTTCAGGTTGTTGTACAATGCGCGGCGACCGGGAGTATTCAATTGCGCAGGAGTCTCTTCAGCATGGCCTGCTGCCACGCGGTTTGCCAGTTCGGCCATCTGCTTGAGATACGCCTCGTAGTCAATGGCTTTCCGTCGGCGCGAAGCAATGAGCTCGTCAAGCAAAAGCGACATGCTCTCATAAAATGCCGGATCGTTCAGGTGATCTTTGATGATTTTGCTTCGGACATTGTTTTCAATGGTCTCAGCAATCGCATCCCTGCTGCTCTTGATCCCCTCGGGCAGGTTGTTGATCGCTTCCGCAATGCCGGATTTCACGATCAGCTCCAAAAGCGGCAGAGCATCAAACGGAGAGATCTTTCTCGGCTCATCGGCTTCGATATAGGTATCGATAAGATGGCGCATATCCGCCTCATAAGCCTTCAGGTCGATGCTTTCACCGCTGGCATAGCGGACGATTTCGCGCAACTTGACCGAGCGGTCGAGAGCTTTTTTGATGCGCTGCACCTCAGTGGCGCTGTAGCCTGCGGCATCAAGCTCGTCGGCAATACCGCTGTAGGCCCTTACCAGCATGGCTGTTGCCTTGTAGAGGGCAGAACGGAGCGGCTCTCTTGCGGCAAGCTCCTCGGGAAGTTCACTGTTCCCGCAGAAAAAATGGATGTGCTGAAGCTCCCCTTTCGGTGGTTCAACCGGTTCGCAGATCAGTGCAAGCACCTCAACAGCGTTGTCGAGACGCTCCCGCCCTTTTGCCAGCCGGTCTTTCATCAGAATGTCAGACTCTCCTGCTCCCGTATCGCTCTTATCCAGCTCTGAACTATAAACCGTATAGACCTTCAGAGCATCATTCATCTTTTTGAAGAGATCTTTATAATCGACGATGTAGCCGAACTCCTTGTCCTCCCCATCGAGGCGATTGGTGCGGCAGATGGCCTGAAAGAGAGCATGATCCTGCATGCTTTTGTCGATATAGAGGTAGGTGCAGCTCGGCGCATCAAAGCCGGTCAGCAGTTTATCGACCACAATCAGCAGCTTCATCGTTGCCGGTTGCTCCCTGAAAAGCCTTTTGGCATTGTCTTCGTAGCTCTCTGTTTTTGACTTGCCCGGTACGGCATCTACACCCTGCAAGAGCGCCATGTAGGTGTTGTAGATCGACTCCTTGTCTGTCTCCGTGTTGGCACCGGTATCCTCCGTTGTAATATCTCTCGTTTGGGGATTGTAGGAGGTAATCACCGCGCACTTGCCTTTAAACACCGACTTCTGAAACAGTTCAAAGTACTTGCAGGCCTCGTAGATACTTGAAGCAACCAGAATGGCGTTGCCCCGATGGTTACTGAGACGGGGCTTCACACTGAAATCAAAAACAATATCGTTAACAACCCGATTCATCCGTGATCGGGAGCTGAGCAGATGTTGCATGGTTCCCCACTGCTCGCGAAGCGCACCCTTCTGCCACTCATTCAACCCCCTCGTTTTGGCATCGAACCATGCATCGATTTTCTCCTTCGAGCCCAGTTGCTGGTCAATATCCCGCGCCTCATACACCAGATCAAGCACCACCCTGTCCTCAACAGCCTCGTTGAACTTGTAGGTGTGAATGTAGCTCCCGAACACTTCAAGGGTGGTTGCTGCATCTTTTTTCAAGAGAGGCGTGCCGGTAAACCCTACAAACACCGCATTGGGCATCAAGGCCTTCATGGTTCGATGCAGCTTGCCGCTCTGCGTCCGGTGGCACTCATCTACAAAGACAAAAACATCCCCCACCGTATGGCCTGGCTGTGATTCAAGCTCCCGGATAAACTCCTCAAAATTATCCACCCCTTTTCGGCCAAACTTGTGCACCAGTGAGCAGAGCAGACGCGGGGCTGGCTGGCTGAGCTGCTTCATCAGGTCGCTGCCGCTGGTGGTGCGCCTGATTGTTTCTCCTGCATCGGTAAAAACTCCGGCAATCTGCTTGTCGAGCTCATCGCGATCAGTCACAATAACCACACGGGCGGCAGGCTTGTTCTCCAGAATCCAGCGGGCCAGCAGCACCATCACCATGCTCTTGCCGCTCCCCTGGGTGTGCCAGATAATGCCACCCCTGAAGGCCTCGGCAGAGCGCTGCGCCGCCTTGACGCCAAAATACTGGTGTACCCGTGGCAGCTTCTTTACCCCGCCATCAAAAACAACAAAATCATGCAGCAGCTCGACCATGCGGGATTTCCGGCAGATCTTGAGCAGATATTTGTCGAGCTTGAAACGGAAGTTATCCTCCTCATCCTCTTTCCATTGCAGAAAATACTTCTCCTCCGTACCAACCGTGCCATACTTCAGCCCCTCAGAATCGTTTCCGGCAAAGATGAACTGCACGGTTGAAAAGAACGGGGCAATAAACTCGGGGCGTTGATTGACAAGGCTTTGGCGGATACCGTCACCCAGCGATACCCTGCTGTTCTTCAATTCCAGCACGCCAACCGCAATCCCGTTAAGGTAGAGCACAATATCGGGCCGTTTGTCGTGCTGCCCATACACCGTCACCTCTTCGGCAACGGCAAAGTCGTTCAGCTCCGGGTGGTCGGTGCTGATGAGCTTGACAGTTTCACTCTTCTCCCCCGCCGCCGCTTTTACTGGAACACCGTAGTGAAGAAGGCTGTAGACCTTGCGGTTGTTTTCGTAGAGAGTTCGGTTCGGATTATTTGTCTCAATGCGCAGTTCATGGATAGCTTTGGTACTCTGCGCCGGAGTGTAGCCATTCCGCGAAAGGTAGGCCGTGAGCAGATGCTCCTCAATATTGCTGTTTCCTTCGCGCTCCTTCCAGTTGCCGAGAGAGCGGTAGCCAAGTTCATTGGTGAACAGGGCAAGCACGCGGTTCTGCGTCTCGCGTTCTGAGTTGCCGATGGTGGTCAGACCAGGTACTCCCTCGCTGATATGGCATTTGCATGTATTCACGGCAACACCGCAAAAATACGGGCTGGGGAACCAGTACCATCCTTGATCAGCATAGGCATCACATACAGTATTGCTCCCTTCTCCGGCAACTTGTCGAGGTTGGCAATATTTTCGACACCCAGTTTATTCGCCGCAAAACATATTCTATGCACTTGAAAATCTTTTGATATTCCAGGATCAATACTTGGAGTATCCAAACCTATCCCTTTTATGTTTCTCTCATTAACCAGAAACGTTGCAACCTCTGCCGAAAATCCGGGAAAACTCAACTCAGGCAGGGCCTCTACTCCTGTTTTTGCAGTCCCAAGAACTTTTTTCCTGTCAGGATAATATTTGGTATCAATACCGGTGTACATCATCACCCATACATTGTTCGGCAGCCTGCCATTTTTTTCTTCCCATCTCTTCACATCTTTTACCGTTAACTGATAGTCTCTGTTTTCCAAACATTCTGCAACAACATCAATTTTAACAACTTGTCCAATCCATTCACTTAAGGGAATCTGATCAATGGTTCTTCCTTTTTCAGAAAAATGTACTGGGGCATCAACATGTGTTCCACCATGTTCAGCAGCACCGTAATTATTGGAAGCGTACCACCAACCACCCGTATTGACTTTCCAGTCCAATTTCATAAGGAAAAATGACTCTGCTGTCGGCCAGTAAATGGTTTGTTCATCAAACGCATAAGTCATATCAAGCAATTTACCGGTATCAGGTACATTGTGAGGCATCCTGGCGGAGAGATTACCATACAGCGAAATGCTTAAGACAACAGAGAGCAGTGTGTATTTTTTGAAAAATCGAAAGTTGTTCATAATAATCTCCCTATAGTTAACCATTTAACACAATATTAAAAGCAGTTACACCATCCCCTTGAGATACAGCAGCCGCCTCTCTTCTGGAAACCGTTCAATGGCATAACGGAGCATCACCCTCGGCATGCGTGGGTAATGGAGTTGCAGGAATGACTCAAGGATTGGCAGGTCGCGCTTGCCGACCTCGCGGAGCATCCAGCCTGTCGCCTTGTGCAGCAGCTCCTGCGGGTCATCAAGCAGAAGCTCTGCAAGAGCAAGAGTGTCGTCAAACTCCCCTTTCCGGATAAAATGAAACGTGGCAGTGATAGCTATCCTTCTCTCCCATAAACTTTGCGATGCGGCAAGCTGGTAGAGCAACGATCTGTCACGCAAGTGCAAAAAAGCGCCAACAAGGTATTGGGATGAAATATCCACCAGATCCCAGTTGTTGATATGCCGGGTATGCTCCAGATAGATCTCATGGATCTGCTGACGGAGCGCCTCATTACCCTTCGCAAAACGACGCATGAGCAACAAAAGAGCCAGCAGACGATCCTCATGGTAGGCAGATTCGAGTAGCCGAATAACCTCCGGCAGTGGCGTACCATCAAGCGAAGGAACCATTTTTCTCAGCACCGGCACCCGAATACCACGAAAAATGTCACCTTCGGCATACTCTCCGGGGCCGGTCTTGAAATATCTCTGGGCAAAGAGCGCCGCCTCGGGATTTGAGAGCGCTTCAAGATTGTTGATGATCATGGATGCTGTAACACTCATGATATTCAAGTTTTTAACGATTACGCCTGCTCAGCAAGTGCACTCCATCGGGCCATCTCTTTTTCGAGCTGCTTCTGTATCCCTTGTAGTTCAGAACCAAGCTTCTGCTGCAAGGAAAAATCAGCTCCAGCGGAGGCCAGTTGCGCCGCTATTTCAGACTGACGGCTCTCAGCCACTTGAATCGAGCGCTCAAGCTGCTCAAGCTCACGCTTCTCCTTGCTGGAGAGTTTGCTCTGCTTTGGCAAAGCCGGGGCTACAGGTTTCGGAAGCTCCGGCACTTTTTTCACCGGCTTCTGCTCCCCCTTTGCCTCCGATGCCCTTCAGTTCAAGATAGAGCGTGTAGTTGCCGGGATAGCGACGAATGGTGCCATTTGCCTCAAAGGCAAAAATATACTCAACCGTGCGATCAAGAAAATAGCGGTCGTGGCTCACCACCATAAGACAGCCCTGATAGCTGTCGAGATAGTCCTCAAGCACCCTCAGTGTGGGGATATCAAGATCGTTGGTCGGCTCATCAAGCAGAAGCACATTGGGCGAACCGATAAGCTGCCGCAGCAGATAGAGCCGCCGCCGCTCTCCACCGGAAAGAGTGCGAACATAACTGTACTGGGTAGCCGGAGCAAAAAGAAATCGCTCAAGCATTTTCGAGGCAGAGAGCACCGTACCATCTTTTGTGGTAATCTGTTCAGCCTCCGCCTGGATGCACTCAATCACCCGCTTGTCATCATCAAGACCACGACTCTGCTGATCGTAGTAGCCAATCTTCACCGTCTTGCCCAGAGCAATGTGGCCACTGTCAGGCTTGACTCGCTCGGTAATCATCTCAAACAGCGTGGTTTTACCCGAACCATTCGGCCCGATAATGCCGATGCGATCGCCCTTCTGCAGATGATATTCAAAGTCGCGAAGCAGCACCTTGTCGCCGTAAGACTTCGACACCTTATGAAACTCAATGATTTTATCGCCGAGCCGTCCCGCGCCCAACCCGATATCAAGCTCTTTGGTCTTCTCCTTTCTCGGTGCATAGACCAGACTCTCGGCCCGAAGCATACGCGCCTTCTGTTTGGTGGTTCGCGCCTTGCAGCCACTGCGCATCCAGTCGAGCTCCTGACGAACAAGAGCCTGACGCTTGCGGTCATCGCGTATCGCCTGCTCCTCCTGTTCCGCTTTCTGTTGCAGATAGCTTGAGTAACCACCGGTAAAGGTGGTCGCTGTGCGGCCATCCAGCTCAAGCATCCGCGTCGCCACCCGGTCAAGAAAATATCGGTCGTGGGTAATGAGCAGCACCGCGCCCTGATAGCGACGGATATACTGCTCGAGCCACTCAACACTGTCGGCATCAAGATGGTTGGTCGGCTCATCAAGAATCAGTCCGTCACTCGGCACCACAAGCGCATGAGCCAAAGCAACCCGCTTGCGCTGACCGCCGGAGAGCGTCCCCATGATTGCCGTCAAATCGTAGAGGCCAAGCTTGCCAAGCACCGTTTTTGCATTTGACTCAAGTTCCCAGGCTCCAGTCACATCAAGCTCGTGAGCAAGCCTGCTCATCCGCTCCAGTAACGAAGGATCATCGCTGTGCTTCGTCTCAAGCTCCTTGCAGACCACCTCATACTCATAGATGAGATCCATCACCTTGTCGCTCGACTTCAGAATAGCCTGAAGAACGGTATCCTCCGGATTATAGGGTGAATCCTGCGGCAGATAGGCAATCCGCTTCTGGTTGGCCACCATCACCTTCCCCTTGTCGGGGGTCTCAACACCGGCAAGAATTTTCAGCAGCGTACTCTTGCCACTCCCGTTAGCCCCGATAATACCAATCTTGTCACGATCATCTATACCAAACGAAACATCCTCAAACAGATGCTTCAGACCATATTTTTTTTGTAACCCCTCAACCGTTAAAAGCACCATACCTCTTCACCATTCCTTACGTTATATTCCACCCACGTCCGTACTAAAGAGGTGAATATAACTATTACGTGCAGTTTTGCAGCCATCTCGCAGAGTGCTTTTCACTCTCCGGTTTTCTATTCTCATTTTTTTTGATAAACTACCCGAAAGTATAGGGAACAGAATAACAGGCTCTCCCCGGAAACAGATAAAAAACTGAACCACTGATGAGTGAATTGGATGAGTTGCTTGCATGGAGCAAAGCGCCCGTGCCCGAAGTGCTGCAACAGTTGCAGCCACAACAACAACAGGAGGTACACTCCTGGGCGAAGAATCTTGTCGACCGTGAAACTGAAGGGCTTGACGATCTCTACAATGCCATAGCCATGATTGTTAAATACATCCCGAATTTCATGGTCATACCGCTTATGGTCGAACACATCCGCCCCCGGATTGCCGCCCAGGTATGTATCAAAATGGGGATTGATCAGTCTACCGGATACGCCAACGACCTTCCTCTGGAATATTTCAGCAAAGTTTCAAGCCATCTCGACGAAAAGATGATGGCTCAGATTCTCACAAAAATGAAACGGAGCCAGGTCGAACCGCCTGATAATGAGAAACTGGTTGTTTTCCGAAAGAGAGATCTCCGGCACCTCAAGCCCGCTACGACGAGCGGCACTCATACAGAAAAATTCATTGGCCGCCAGATGCGGATATAGATCCGCGCTCCAACCCTTGACGATATGAGTCGCTCCTTTGACGGTGACACGCGACTGGTTTCGGGTGTACGCGTCACCCGCTCCGCTCTCCTGATCCCTGATCAACACCTTGGGCTGCACACCTGATACACCCGAAACAGAGGAAAAACGCTCCAGAAGATCCTGCAACAGATCTTCTGACCCATCATAAGCGATTAATTCCGCAACACTTTGCATGGGAACCTGATCGATCACGCCAGGATCGTTGGCAAACCGCAGCCGCCCAATCTGCGAACGACCGACAACCTCCAGCAGAGAAAGTGCATCAAAACCTTTGACACGCTTGCGGAACAAAAGTTCGATCGACTCCCGAAGACGACCTTCAGGCAAATTCATCTGAAAGACCGGATGCAAACCGTTTTTGTACCGATAACTCTCCAGTGACCAAGGCATGGTCAGAGAGACATCCTCACCGGCCTCGATTGCTGAGCGATAGGCAAAGGTATAATCGCCAGCCTCGGTCGAATGACGATCCAGAGAGCCGACAACATGAGGCGCAACCCAAACATCGAGCATGTTAATCTCTCCCCCGCTCTGCCACAAGATCCCGCAAAGTGGGACGCTGCGCAGCATCTTTGACGCTCAATTCAAGCCCCAGGGTAGCGCATAGAGCCATAACTTTTCTGATCCCGATTTCCGGCAGTATGCCATTTTCAAACCGGCTGAGCGTCACCCGGCTCATCCCGTTGCAACCCGCAACCTGCTGCTGCGACAATCCCAACGCCTTCCGACGAGCATGAAGCAACTCACCAAGTTCCTGCATATCACTCATGACTGTATCTTATTTGCTACATTCTTCGATTATCGGCTTTAAAATGTAGCAAATACACATCATATCAGCAAGTTTTTTCCACCCTTTTTAATGTGATTGGTAACCCGATCAAGAACCTGGCTTATCAATTTTCAAAATAACAGTACCTGTTTCACTTCTCAACCTGAAAGACAATATCATCCAGCGTAACGTTCAGCGCTTTGGCAACAGCCAATAAGACTTCCGTCGTTCCAGTCCGTTTTCCAGTTTCGATTTGCGATAAATATGGTGTACTTATCCCAGCCACCTCAGCTAATTGCTGTTGGGTCAGACCGCGATATTCACGCCAAACTTTAACCGGATTTTCACCATCAAGCAAAGCAAAAGTAACTTCACCGGGAACAAGCTCCTCTTTGCCTTGCTTAATTGCAGTTTTTACCGCATCATAATCACGTACATCCTGCAACATTTCCGATTCTTCAACAAGTTGGACGTATGCGTCATAGGGCAATACTGCCCATTCCGGCTTACCATCGCGTTCGATTACTTGTACAGGTGCATTCATCGGTAAACCTCTTTGCGTTGCGCTATTTTTAAGACAAAAACAACTAACTCATTATTTTGTATTTCGTAAATCACTCGCCAATCCCCTATACGTAACCGATAGCCCAAACGGTTTTGCAACTTTTTCGCGTTCATCATTGGTGCATAAGGATCAATTGCTAACTGCTCCAATTTCTTTCGTACCAGTAGCGCCGTATTTTTGGGCAATTGTAACAGCGCTTTTTGAGCTTCTTTGGCAAAGATTATTTTATACATGACAAGATGTTAGCATAATGCAAACAAAATACCAAAAGGAATAGAGCAAATTATCAACGTCGAAAAGTTCGAGCATCCAGTCTCAGCCAGTTTCAGATCAGAGCTTGCCACAAGCAGTTCAAGAATCCGCCCCGGCGCTTTCACCGGCGATCCATTTCTGCTTCAATGCAGGAAAGGGGAAAAGTATTGTCAAGAACCTGCCAGTTTCCTATATTCTGTCTATAATAGCCAGAACGATCAGACTATAACCTATGGGGAGAAGAGGATGAAAACATGGCAACTGCAACATGCAAAAAATCATTTGAGCGAAGTGGTCCGCAACGCCCTCAACGAGGGGCCACAGGCTATTACACTGCATGGCAAGCCTTCTGCAGTGGTTATCTCTTTTGACGAATACAACAAGGCAATGAATGTTCGCAAGCCGGATGAGCCCCTTTCAAGTTTTTTTCATAACTCACCGCTCCGAAATTCAGGGATAGAGCTTAAACGATCAAAAGATCCTGGCAGAAGTGAGGTGATTCTGTGAAGTCAGGGGGAGGTTACCTGCTGGATACATGCGTGATCTCTGAGCTGATCAGAGCAGAGCCGTCACCGAAAGTTATGGAGTGGATTGATGGTCAGGATGAAGAGAACCTGTATCTGTGTGTCATCACGCTTGGTGAAATTGAAAAAGGAATTTCAAAGCTGGTGGAGGGGAGGAAAAAAATGCAATTGCAGGCATGGCTTGCTGATGAATTAATGGAACGGTTCAATGGCCGGATTTTTGGCATCACCCCTGAAGTTGCACGTTGTTGGGGCACAATGCGTTCACTCCCCGTCGTTGATGCGCTCATTGCTGCGACGGCCATAACTAACGGCTTGATCGTGGTTACCCGGAACACAGCCGACATGAACGATTCTGGCGCAACACTTCTTGACCCCTGGGAACAAATCCGCTTCCGGCCTCTTTGGTAGGGACTTGGCGTCGTTTTGGCTTGTTTGGCCCCGTTTATGAGATTATCAGCGTTGGAGATAAACTGGCGAATGACGATAACTTGATGCGTGTTCGTGTCGTTGAATCCGGTGAAGAATTGGACTATCGCTTTGCTGACATTCTGGATGACCCCAAGGAACGCGAATGTTTGCTACCAGCCTCAAACACGACAACGAAAAGATTAGTAACACCTTAATGAATTATCGCTATAATACGTAAATCAGGTCACAACGCAGATTGGCACGGGAACCCCGTCATCAATCATTAAAACAACGTTTCTCATGAAAATTCAGCTTCAAATTGATGATGTCATCAGTGAGTATTCCGGTGAAAGTGTACCAATGCTTCTCATCCTGAAAAGCGCTGAGTCATGGTTGTCTGTGGGGAACAGTTTGCCAGAACCTGCTACTGAAAACTGACGTGTGGCTTTACTCCCAAAACAGCTCCAACGCGGCGCAAAAATGACAAACTGACGTTTCGGTATGTTCCTGACTCCAACCGGGAAATTGCAGCTTGTGACGTATGTGCCTGGCGAGCAAGCTCTTTTTGAGTCATACCGGCAGTCAAGCGAAGGTGGATAATCTTTTTGGCGACATCAAACTCTTCTTCGAGAGCGTCATACTCTTTTTTAAAATCTTCCTCTTTGAGATTTTCTGCAAGCAGGTCATCAAAATTAGTTGTCTCCATTATAACATCTCCTCTATAAAAATCTTGCGTAATTTTTGAGCCTTCTCAATTTCACCATGATCTGTTTTCATCTCTTTTTTTATGTAGCCGGAAGTTGCAACATACAGAGTACCCTTGTGATGGAAGTAGAATATTCTGCAAATATCGGTACCGACTTTGACACGCAACTCTTTAAGACCATCGGTGCCAACTAATGTTTTTGAATGCGGCTCACCGAGCCTGAAGCCAAACTCTTTGAGAAGTTCAATTACCCTCAACGCTTTTGCCCGTAGCTTCGGAGAGAGTGTGTGGATGAAATCCACTGCTGGCGGCATTACTTCAACATTACACCCCACAAGAAGAGTATATCAAATTTGATATTTTATCGCAACTTTTTATCAGGAATTCTTGATATCAAGCTGATAATGTTTCAGGATTGAAAAGAGATGACCAGCGGCAATATATTCAGCTTCTGACTGGTTTACACCTCTTTTGCTGCTCCATCAACCAGTGTTCCATTAATGAACTTGTGAATAATACTTGAGATATAACTCTGATACGGCAAACCTTCCTTGACGGCCTTTCTTTGCAACTCAGTGAGGTCTCTTTCAGAAATCCGAATATTCAGCCTCCTGTCCTTTTTCAAAGTATTACAGGCGTGCCCTGCCAATTCTTTTCTTCTTTTTGGAAGGTCGGCGACAGGAACCCATTCACCTTTTTCAAAGCTATCCAGTATTTCCTTCTCTTCTTTGGTCATTTTAGCCGTCATGTTTTTCTCCAAAATATTGCTGAGTGGCCTTCCTGCTCGGGATAATGGTTTTCAGAAACAACTCTTCCTCATTCTCAACATAAGGTACGAGATATGCGTAGTTGAACACGCTCAGTACCATGATTCGTTGTCCAGGGTATACCTTCTGGTTGGGATGTAGATAGTCGTCCAATATCTCACCCCGTTCAATATAGAAAACCACATCCTCGAAACAGATTCTCCGTGATGTCCAACGTTTGAATTCACCGGCGCTGCGCGGCTTTATCGCGCTGCGTCCGGTGGAATGATGGGTTGGGCGTAACAGGGCAATGGTCATGCGAAATGATGTGCTACCAGGCGACTGATACTGGCGTGCGCGGCGACCAAAGCCGGGCGGTCTGCTCTTCCCTCACTTAGAAACGCCGCAATAAGGATGGGAGAGCGGCCGGGAGGGATGGTGATCGCCACATCGTTAACTGCGCCATGCTCGCCCGTGCCGGTTTTGTCGCCAACCAGCCAATCCTTGGGAAGCTTCGCTCGCAAACGATCATAGCCCGTTTCGCAGTCGCGCAACCATTGCAACAGAAGATCGCGGGATGTCGATGAAAGGCGATTCCCGCACAGAACGTTACTCATCAAAGTAGCCATCGCTCGGGGTGAGGTTGTGTCGCGGAGATCGCCTGCCTCGTTGTCATTGAGCGTGGGCTCGTTTCTGTCGAGACGCGTAACAGCATCACCGCACGACCGAGCAAACTCGGTGACAACGGACGGGCCGCCCAATTTGGAGAGCAGCAGATTGGCAGCCGTATTATCACTGACAACAATCGCAGCACGGGTCAAATCGCTCACGGTCATGAAGCCTTCTGTAGCATGCTTGCTTGTGACAGGGGCATAGGCCAGAAGATCAGCCTGTCCATACAAAACACGACCGCTGAGTGACAACAAATTTCGCTCCACCTGCGCAAGAACGGTTGCTGCAAGCACCCACTTGAATGTCGAACACATCGCAAAGCGTTCATCCGGCCTGTGTGCCAATACCTTGCCGCTTCCTGTATCCACGGCAAAAACGCCGACCCTCCCGCCAACCTTCGCCTCAATATCGGCGATAGAAGCAGGCTCGCCTTCAGTGCTTGCGGCAGACAAGACAGGTATTGTCGCCAGAGCGCTGACGACGGCGATCAAAAATTCTCTTCTCGTGCAGGATGGACTATTCATGCGTTTGTGACACCCAACAATAATTAGATTGATCCGTCTAATCCGAAGATTTTTGAGTTACAGTACATATATGACGTCGTTTCCAAACCATCGAAAATATCGCTAACCTATTTTTTATAAATAATTTAAATCAACCATTTATTTATTTCTGCATCTTATACAGATCGGCATAACAACGTTGACTATAAGCCGAGAACGAGGCTGTAAACCACTGATGGTGAACGAGTTAGTATCAATAAATAACAGAGGGTCAGACAGTGTTCTGCTGCTCTGCTTTACCAACAACCTTCCATTGCGCCTCAATTGTGTCCGCTGACAAATCCGCACCACACGCCCATTCGACGAAGTATCCTCCGTTGATAACCTTTATGAATTCACCATGGTCACGAAGCTCTTCAAACGCTTCGTATTCCAGATAAGGAGTGACATCAAAACGACCAACACGGCCATCTTCCGAAACAATTGACAACACCCAATCAGGTTGTGGATGTAGTTCCGCAATTCTCATTGATCAAGTCCCTTTATCGGAAATGGTTTCTTTCCATTTACTGCCAAATTCCAGTCAGCCAATAAATCTTCGTGATGAATCTCGATCCAAGCAACTACCAACTTGTGTTTGTTCGGTGGCAGTAAACCTGCCAATAGCGTTCCTTCAGGGATAGAGTACACTGCAACGTTTCCCTGATAATCTGCATGTATGTGCGGTACATGATGTTTCTCGGCATCCCGAAAAAACATCCGAATAAGAATCCCGTAAAACATTGAAATCGTAGGCATTATGCTCTTTACTTTATCTTGTTGAGTTTATGATATACCTAACGCCCAGCATCAGCGGCGGCGCGGAGCGCCATCCGCTGCATGCTGTTGTTAGCCTGGTTGGATCATTGGCACATCTCACTCACGGTTGAAACTCCGTCGCTTCGTCAAAGTGTTGGCGAGCCTCATCGTGGCGACCAAGCAACTCCAAAATCGTTCCACGATTGCCGATAAGATTGGAGTACCCAGGGTCTCGTTTCAGTTGCTCCCGAAACGTATTGAAATAGTTCGGCAGAAACAAACGTACGTTCTCTCCTTTGTCATTGGGTGCATCAAACCAGTAGAGACCTGAATGTTTCTCTGTGCGCTCCTCTTCCTGAGCCTGTTGCCCAGTAGGCCATGCAATGGCATTGATGCCTTGTTCACTGCTTACCAGATACAGCGCGGCATACATCGCGTATTCAGTCCAGAGGCTCCCCGCTGTGTCACGATGTTTGAGAATGGAGCTTATCTGACTGTTTCGCATTGCCTTCGCGATTCGACGGGCAAGGGCCTTCGCACCAGCGTCGTAGTTATGCAACGCCTTGTCCAGTTCGCCGCGCTTCTTTTGTGTCAGGGCCAGGCTGTTGTAAGCCAGCTCGTAATCTGAATCTATTTCGATAGCACGGCGAAATGCTTCGATCGCATCGTCCCACTGCGTATTCAGCTGGAATGCTATTCCGAGCGCCAAGAAGATCGGGGGCGAATCTTTCTTTAGCTTTGCGGCGCGCGAGAGGTGATCAATCGCGCCGTCAACATCGTTCAGATAGCGGCAGCACTGACCGGCCATGTACCAAGCGTTCCACTGGGATGGGTCTTGCTCGATAATTCGACGTAACAAGTGCAGGGCCTCGCCAAAACGCTGGCCCTTCATCAGTTCGATCGCTGGGTCAATGAGAGCCTGAGTCATACAATTTCCTACGCTGTCTTCGCGGGCTAACGTCAAAAGTAAGGGGCGACGCGCATCAGCGCGGCGTCCCGCTTGACTGCGGGGTTAGGCCGAATACATGATTGCAAAACCTGACCCCGTGCTTCTGATTATCTCCAATCAAAGCTGATTACCTCAAATTCATTTTTTCGTGTAGTTTTAGTACAAATATTGCGATGTCTGGTTACGTTGCTATCAAAATTAAGACGTTGTATTCCAGACAAATCGTTTGGATCAATACAACAACCAACGAACAAGAAAGAACTAATATTTGGGTTATCAGCTATATCGCAGAAGTGGGCCAAGGCTTCCGCAACACAAGTTGCGATATCTTCATGAAAATGGCTACTTCCGGAAAGGTGGGACATTGCGATCTTCTCTGCCCCTAAGACTTTGGTAGTATATGCAATACTTTCATAGGCCACATTGTAGTAAAAGTCTCTGTGCGGCTTACTATGGAAAGCAGGAGCAAATTGTTCATAACATTTGGATGTTTCACTCGCAGCCAAAACCACACCCTTCAACTTGCTAGTTGGTCTTTGGTTTGGAAGACCGACCAAAGATATTTCACTATTTGTAAACCTGTTCCAATTGGCCAGCCTACTAATATCGGCTTCAATAATTCCAAGCTCGCTTGAAAAGAATTGTCTGGACGCACCCAAAGGAGAGAAACCGTCCTCTGTTGAGACAATACAGCAATCTATATGTCCTTGTCGTACCAGATCTTCTAACGATCTAGAAAAATCGTACCCGACTAAAGTAACTGAGCCTTTCTTAGAACGCAGTTCAGCAATCTGATTCATACTTCCTCCTTTTGCTTTGCCTAACAATAATTAGATTGATCCGCCTAAACCGCAGATTTTTGAATTATAACCCATATAAGACGTAAATTACAAACTACTCGAAATACCGTTAATCGTTTTAATAAATAACACTTAACCATTGTATTACTTTTTATTTTAGCTTCTTATATGGATCGGCATAACAACGTTGCTTACAAGCCATCAACAGGGCTTTTTACACCATGGCCACCTTTGTTCAAAACATGGGTATAAATCATCGTGGTGCTTACATCTTTATGGCCCATTAATTCCTGAATAGTGCGAATATCATACCCAGCCTCAAGTAAATGGGTTGCAAAAGAGTGCCGGAATGTATGGCAAGTAGCCCGTTTTGTCAGTTGTGCCTGAAAGTTTCGGTGAACGATGCAATACCTGAGGATATACAGGTACTCGTAAATCTGCATGGAGATCCGCAATCATCTTGTCGGTCCATTGTTTGCTTTCTCACAAAAAAATCACAGCAATATTATAACAAAGAAATACTCCCCATCAAAATAACGGGCAACCACAACATCGGCATATTCCGCATGAACCTTGTGTAAATTTCAACTTTAGTAATATCTTGAGCAGCATTACAAACCCTTACCAAGCCACTATGAGAGAGCTTCTGCTGATCAACATTACCGGCCCCGACAAACCTGGGCTTACCTCTAAAATCACTGCTATTCTTGCGGGCTACAAGGTGCCTGTGCTTGATATAGGGCAGGCGGTTATCCATAACCATCTCTCTCTTGGAATGCTGGTTGAGATTCAACATGAGTCTTCATCTTCACCGGTTGTCAAGGATCTGCTCTTCTGTGCCCATACGCTGGGGATTCAGATCACCTTTACTCCGGTCTCGTATCTGGAGTATGACCAATGGGTGCAGGAGCAGGGCAAGCACCGTTATCTGCTTTCACTGCTGGCGCGCAAGATTACCGCCGAGCAGCTTGAGCGGGTGTCGTCTATCATCAGCGGCCACAACCTCAATATTGATACCATCAATCGACTCTCGGGCCGAATTCCGCTTGACAACAGCAAAGCAGGCAGTAAAGCCTGTGTGGAGTTTTCAATACGGGGCACGCTGAAAAATGAGAATCGCTTTCGTGAACAGATGCTGGCCATTACCGACACCCTTGGGGTGGATATTGCGTTTCAGGAGGACAACATTTTTCGCCGCAACCGTCGGCTGGTTGTGTTTGATATGGATTCAACCGTTATTACCTCTGAAGTGATTGATGAACTGGCCATTGAGGCCGGAGTCGGCGACAAGGTGGCCGCAATAACGGAGCAGGCAATGCGCGGGGAGATTGATTTTACCAGAAGCCTTCAGCGGAGAGTTTCCCTGCTGAAAGGGCTGGATGAACATATTCTGGAAAAAGTTGCGCAACGCCTGCAACTGACTGAGGGAGCCGAAGCGCTTTTTCATAACCTGCACAACCTCGGCTTCAAGACCGCTATCATCTCTGGTGGCTTTACCTATTTTGGCCACTACCTCCAGAAAAAGCTGAATATCGATTACGTTTATGCCAACACGCTCGAAATTGACAATCACCGGTTAACGGGCAAAGTGGTCGGCCAGATTGTTGATGGAAAGAGGAAAGCTGAACTGCTGGAGATTATTGCGAAAAAGGAGAACATTCGGCTGGAACAGACGATTGCCGTTGGTGATGGTGCCAATGACCTCCCGATGCTTGGAAAAGCGGGACTCGGCATCGCCTTCAGGGCAAAGCCCATTGTGAGGGAGAGTGCAAAACAGGCTATCTCAACCCTTGGGCTTGATGCCATTCTCTATCTGATGGGATTCAGGGATCGAGACGACCTTTCGATCAATCAACGTATTCCACAAACTGGTCAAAATCTTTTGTGACAGGCAGACTGATAGCTCCGGAAGGACAAACCGGCTGACATCTGCTGCACTGCACAACACAGTTGTAGGGATTGGCAACGGTCATTCTTGCCCGCTTGACCCCTTCCGGCTCGCCAAGCGCAAAAACGCCAGGCTTGCACATTTCTTCGCAATCGCCACAGCCATTGCAGAGGGATGCATCAATCTCTGGAAACCAGGCTATCTCTTCGCGAGGAACAAGCAGCCTGCGTTTTTTCCTTGCTGGTGTTGCTGAGCCGCTCATCATCCTCTCCGTTTTGTGGTTTATTAAGTCATCCTCTCTCCGGCAGGCTTTGTGTCAGTCTATATACTCCACGAAGTGCTCAAATTTCTCTTTTGGAGGGAGAACAATGGCGCCTGAGGTGCAAATTGGCACACATCTGTTGCAGAGCACAAGGCACTTGTAGGGATGCACAACAATCAGTTTCGGTCGGCAAATGCCCGTGGGGTCTGGCTCGCCCAACTCGAAGACACCGGGTTTGCAGAGCACCTTGCAGTCGCCGCAACCGTTGCAGAGCTCCGGCTTGATGACAGGATACCACGCAATCTCCTCCCTCGGAGCGAGCAACCGCTTCCGTTTTTTCGTTGTATCCTGTTTGGGGTGCGTTGTCCTGGTATGCGGCGTTACCGTCTCCGGTTTCTCCCACGAACCAACCGGAGCAACAGAGGAGTTCTCCTGCCTCTGCATTGCGCGTGACTTGAGGGCAAGACGCAGTGATCGAACAAGCCCCAAGGCGCAACCGTCACATGAGGGCTTTGCACATCGCCCGAAAAAGCAGTCAAGAAGCAGCATAACCGATCAATTATTGTTCAAGCATCCCTGTTGCAGCAAAGCATTGAGCGATTCAGTATAGGTTGCAAGCGCTTTCGGTATTCCGTCGATATTTTTACCCCCTGCCGTTGCAAACTCAGGCTTGCCGCCGCCGCCGCCCTGCACCTGCTTTGCGGCTTCACGAATCAGTTTCCCTGCATCTATCCCGCATGCACGAACGGCCTGGTCGGAAGCAAAACTCACCAGCGACACCTTTCCGTCATCAACAGTACAAAGCAGACCCGCAGCACAAGGCTCCTTCTCTCGCAACGCAAGGGCCGCCTGGCGCAACGTCTCAGCATCCACCCCTTCAACAACCTTCGTTATCACCCGGCAGCAAGAGATATCGGGTGAAGCCGCGAGTTCAGCGCTCAACATGGTGAGAAGAGCGGTGATCTTGCCCTCAAGGAGCTGCTTTTCCAGCTCTTTTTTAGCCTCCATCAGTTCAGCAACTCTCTCCGACACCGCCTCATCCCCTTTGGCTTTCAAAAGATGGCGCACCTGCTGAAGCTCTCGATACTCGTTCCACAAAAGCTTTTCAGCCGCGCTGCCGGTCACCGCCTCAAGACGACGCACCCCGGATGCTACCGACGATTCACTGACGATTTTGACCAGACCAATCCGGCCAATATTATCAACATGGGTGCCGCCACACAGCTCAACCGAAATGCCCGGCACTTCGACCACTCTGACAAGGTCGGCATACTTGTCGCCGAAAAAGGCAAGGGCACCCTTGGCAATCGCCTCATCGTAAGGGACATCGGCGTGCTTGACCACCTGCTCGGCTCTGCGTATCTGTTCGTTCACTTCGGCCTCAACCGCCTCAATCTCCCCTTCAGAGAGCTTTGAAAAGTGGCTGAAGTCAAAACGGAGACGTTCGGCGCTCACGAATGAGCCCTTCTGCTGCACATGTTGCCCCAGAATCCTGCGAAGCGACGCATGCATGAGGTGTGTTGCGGTATGATTGCGCTCGGCATCATGACGCACAGCAGAATCAACAGCAGCTTCCGCTGACAGCTCGTGGGCATCCAGCGAGAGGTCGTCAAGAAGAACGGAGGTATCCAGAAGCTTGTCGAAAGCTTCTGAAATAACATGGATGATGGTATCGCCATCCTTGACGGTATCGGCAACCTGAAAACGGTAACGGGTCGTCTCTATCACTCCTTTGTCACCAGTCTGACCACCGCTTTCGGCATAGAATGGCGTTTGGTCGAGCGCGAGCAGCAGCTTCTCCTTTGCATGTTTGATACCGGTAATAACAACCGGCATGGCAAGCTGGTCGTAACCGGCAAACAGGGACGCATGAACATCGCTGAACCAGCTCCACGTTGTACCATCGTCTCCAACATGCTGCTTCTCCTTGCGGTCGCTTCTTGCGCGAGTTTTCTGTTCAAGCATGCAACGTTCAAAGCCCTTGCCATCAACCTGAAGCGCAACTTCCGCAGCCATCAAACTGGTCAGGTCAAAAGGAAATCCGTAGGTATCATAAAGTTTGAAGGCATCCTGCCCGTCGATAATCGACCCTTTCGCAAGACGGACTTTTTCGACAACATCGTTGAAAATCTCCATGCCACGATCAAGGGTGACAATAAAACTCTCCTCTTCTGCCTTGATGATGTTTTTAACCGTCTCTTGCTGCTTTTGGAGTTCGGGAAAAACATCGCCCATCGAAGTGGCCAGGGTGCCGACAAGCTGATGCAGAATCGGCCCGCTATAGCCAAGATTTTTTGAGTAGCGAAGGGCACGCCGGAGAATACGGCGAAGCACGTAACCTCGCCCCTCATTGGATGGCATGGCCCCATCAGAGAGCGCAAAGGTCAGTGTTCGGGCGTGGTCGGCAATAACTCTCATGGCTATGTCGAGGGGATCGTCCATCGAAGCGCCATAACGAACGCCAGTTATTTCAGTAATACGGTCAAAAAGCGGCTGGAAAACGTCACTGTCATAATTTGATCCCTTCCCCTGCATAACCGCCACAACCCGCTCAAATCCCATACCTGTATCGACATGTTTCATGGGCAGCGGCTCCAGATGGCCGTCACTCTGCCGATTGTACTGGATAAAGACAAGGTTCCACAATTCAATGACACGATAATCGCTGGCATTAACGAGAGCGCCGCCGCTGACATCTTCAGTGAGGTCGATGTGAATTTCAGAACAGGGACCACAGGGACCAGTTTCACCCATCTCCCAAAAATTATCCTTGTCACCAAAACGGAGAATATGCTCCGGATTTATATCGGTAAGGCTCTTCCATATCTGAAAACTTTCGTCGTCATCCTGGTAGACTGTTGCATAAAGTCGCTCTTTTGGCAACATCCAGACCTCGGTCAAGAGCTCCCATGCCCAGGTAATCGCCTCTTTCTTGTAATAGTCACCAAACGACCAGTTGCCGAGCATTTCAAAAAAGGTGTGATGGTAGGTATCGTGGCCAACATCCTCAAGATCATTATGCTTGCCTGAAGCCCTGATACATTTCTGGGTATCGGCTGCACGCTGATATGGTCTTCTTCCCTTGCCCAGAAAAAGATCCTTGAACTGATTCATGCCAGCATTGGTAAAAAGCAGGGTGGGATCATCAGCCGGAATAACAGGAGCTGACCGAACAATGGTATGCCCTTTTTGGGCAAAATAATCCAAAAAAGATTGTCTGATTTCCCGTGATTTCATAAAGATTGTGATCTTGTTGCGATACTTCTCATCAAGCCGCTCAACATCATGCGGCTGCCTCTCATTGGCACTGAAGTTACTCTTTTTTGAGGCTTGTTGCCAACATAATTTTACTTGTTCTCCTGCAACCTCTTACACGTTCAGTCAAGGCCCATGCCGAAGCATAATCAAGTATTCTTTATCAAGAAAAAAATTATATTCGAGAGATGATTTTACAGGGGTGTTTTCGCCCATCAATTTTTTCGGAATAAACCACGGGAGGAGTATTATGAGTTGGGGAGTGGAACATCAACAAAAGCGAAAAGATATTCTGGAACTCATGGATATTGCTTCCAGAATAATGAAGGCGAACCCCAATCACGTAAACGAGGTATCCAGGAGCCACAACGACTGCTGGATGGAGCAGATATATAGCATACAGCGTTGTAATTTCTGTGACCTCTCCCCCGATTGTCCGACCAGGGAAGAGCAGGAATGGCAGGAGTACCTGACAAAAAACAATATTATTGTTGAAAAAAATTCATAATTAAAGCAGTTCAACGCTTGTTTTAGTCACTGTTATTTCTTAAATTCTCCCAATGGGAGGAGACTGCGTTGCATATTTTGTCTTCTCTTTACCCACCAAGCGCACATTTCACCAGATAAAAAGTCGATAAGCTTCGTCCAGCAGCTTATTGATGCAGGGATTTTCTTGCTGTTTACCAACTTTGAAAAGTAATTAACAGGGACAATGACTGACACACAAAAATCAACCAGACCGGTTAATGTAACATCGAAAACCAGCGTTTCCGTGCTTTTTGCAGGAGACTCGGGTGACGGTATGCAGTTGACCGGCACCCAGTTCGCCAACACTGTAGCAGTGTATGGAACCGAACTGAACACATTTCCGAATTTTCCCTCGGAAATAAGAGCTCCTGCTGGCACCATTGCCGGTGTCTCCGGATTTCAGCTCCAGTTCAGCAGCAAGCCTGTTTATACCCCGGGTGCGCGGTTTGATGTCATGGTTGCCATGAACTCAGCCGCGCTTAAAGCAAACCTGAAAAACCTGCACCGTGGCGGGATCATTATCGCTGGATCGGAAGGTTTTGATGTTAAAAATCTGAAACTTGCAGGCTATCCTGAAGGGGCCAACCCACTGGAAGATGGCTCTCTGGAAAACTATATCGTTTTTCCAGTACCTGTTCTGCAGCTTACCCGTGAAGCACTGAAAGAGAGCGGCCTCTCCAGCAAAGAAATTGACCGGTGCAGAAACATGTTTGTGCTTGGTTTGCTCTACTGGCTCTATTCACTTCCTCTTGAATCAACGATTGAGACATTGCACAGCAAGTTTCAGAAAAATATCCAGATGGCGGATGCCAATATTTCAGCAATGAAAGCTGGTTATTTCTTTGGTGACGAAACGGAACTCTTTGCAAACCTCGGGCGATTTGATATCTCCCCCCATAAACAGCATGGAATTTATCGCAGGGTGACCGGCAATGAAGCTTGTGCCATAGCCCTGACCGCAGCTTCTAAAAAAGCAGGTCTTGAACTTTTCCTTGGTTCATACCCCATCACGCCAGCAACAGAGATCCTTTCGACCTTAGCCAAAAAGAAGAAATATGGGGTTAAAACCTATCAAGCTGAGGACGAAATCGCCGGTATCGTCAGCAGCATCGGCGCTGCCTACGGTGGTGCACTTGCCGCCACGAATACTTCAGGCCCCGGCCTTGCGCTGAAAACTGAGGCACTCGGTCTTGCTGTCATCCTTGAGTTGCCACTGGTTGTGATAAATGTTCAGCGAGGCGGCCCATCGACCGGCCTTCCAACAAAACCAGAACAGTCTGACCTCTTCATGGCAATGTATGGCAGGCATGGAGAAGCACCGCTGCCTGTAATAGCTGCCCGATCCCCTGTCGATTGTTTTTACACCACTTATGAAGCTGCAAGAATAGCCGTAGAACACATGACACCGGTAATATGCCTCACAGATGGCTACCTTGCTCTCAGCTCAGAGCCATGGGAGGTCGAAAGTTCGGATAATCTTGTCGAAATCAAGCCACGTTTTCAGCCAGCCAGGAAACCTGAAGATCCGCCGTACCTGCCATACAAACGAGACGAGCGTCAGGTTCGTTCATGGGCAATACCCGGAACCAAAGGGCTTGAACACCGTATCGGCGGACTTGAAAAGCAGCATGAAACCGGCAACGTCTCTCATGACCCGATAAATCATGAGCTGATGACAAGGCTTCGTGCTGATAAAATCGCACAGATTGCCGAGAGCATTCCGCTTCAGACTGTTGATAATGGACCACTGAAAGGGGATTTGCTTGTCCTCGGATGGGGATCCTCCTATGGTGCCATTAAAACTGCTGTCGAGCAGGCACTTGAAAATGGATACAGTGTCGCTCATGCACACTTGCGTTATCTCAATCCGTTCCCTAAAAATCTGCAAGAGCTTTTTGGAAACTATAAGCAGATACTTATTCCTGAGATCAATAATGGCCAGCTTATCCATATCATCCGTGATACTTTCATGATTGCACCGGAAGGTTTTACCAAGATACAGGGAATACCGTTCGATGAAATGGAGATACTGAATAAAATCACCGATCTTATAAAGGAGCTTTAATCATGACCGATAACGATACAATAATGACTGCCCAGCCGCTTCTTACTGCACGGGATTATGCTTCAGACCAGGAGCCAAAATGGTGTCCCGGCTGTGGCGATCACTCAGTGTTACAGCAACTAAAAAGCGTCTTGCCTGAACTGGGCGTTGCACCTGAAAATATTGCCTGCATTTCCGGAATAGGGTGCTCATCGCGTCTTCCCTATTACCTGGCTACGTATGGTGTTCACGGTATTCACGGCAGAGCGCTCCCAATGGCAACCGGTCTGAAAGTTGCTCGCCCGGAGCTGAGTATATGGGTAGGAACAGGTGATGGCGATGCTCTCTCAATCGGCGGGAACCATTTTATCCACACACTGAGAAGAAATCCAGATCTGAATGTTCTCTTGTTTAACAACGAAATATATGGCCTTACGAAGGGTCAGTATTCACCAACATCAAAAATTGGCCTGCGCACCGTTACCTCTCCTTCCGGGGTCATTGATAACCCGTTCAATACTGCGGCCCTGACGATCGGTGCGGGAGGCACTTTTTTTGCCAGAGCTTTTGACCGTGACGGCAAATTCCTCCGTTCAATACTGAAGCGGGCTGCCCTGCATAAGGGAACATCCCTTGTTGAAATTTATCAGAACTGCCCTATCTTCAACAATGCAGCGTTTGAAGCTTATGCCACACCAGAAGACAAAGCCAATAACACCATCTATGTTGAACAGGGAATGCCTCTTGTATTCGGAAAAGAGAAGAACAGGGGAATTGTACTTGATGGATTCACGCCGATTGTTGTTGATCTCGACAAAGAGGGCTTTTCATCCAGCGACCTATGGATTCATGATGAAGCCGACATCAATAAAGCAAGCATCCTTGCGCGTTTTGCAGATAGTGACTCTCTTCCAAGGCCTTTCGGTGTCTTCTATGCCGAAGACAGGATAACCTACGAAGACGCACTAACAGCACAAATCAGTGATGCCCAGAAAAATGGAGTCGCTACCCTCGAAGAGTTGCTCAAGGGAGAAAACTCCTACGAAATAAAATAGAGTAAAAGAGTGCAGAATAGGGAGAAAGCCAGTCGAGATACTGGCTTTCTTTGTTATCTATGCCTCTTCTTCGTTCCAGACACCCATGGCTGAAAACTTTTCAATCCGGTCATGGACAAGAGTTGCTGGCTCCTTGAGCAAAAGAATCCTTAACTCCTCAACCAGGATACTTTTCAAGGTGGCCGCCATGGCCTCAGGGTCAGTATGAGCACCTCCAACCGGTTCCGGAATAATACGGTCAATAATCCCCTGTTCCAGAAGATCCGGAGCGGTAAGTTTGAGTGCTTCGGCTGCCTGCTCTTTATAGTTCCAGCTTCTCCAGAGAATAGAAGAGCAGCTTTCGGGCGAAATAACTGAATACCAGCTATTTTCAGCCATAAGAATTCTGTCACCAACACCGAGACCGATAGCTCCCCCGCTGGCGCCCTCACCGATAATCACACAGATAATCGGAACCGTAAGTTTTGCCATTTCAAAGAGATTTCTGGCAATGGCTTCGGCCTGCCCGCGCTCCTCGGCTTCAATACCGGGAAATGCTCCTGGTGTATCAATGAGAGTAATCACCGGTTTGCGAAATTTTTCAGCAAGCTTCATCAAGCGGAGCGCCTTGCGATACCCTTCTGGCTGTGCCATACCAAAATTTCTGTAGAGATTGGACTTGGTATCGCGCCCTTTCTGATGACCGATAATCATGACCGGCTGGGAGAAGCCGGTTGAACTCTCTTCAATGCGTGCAAAACCGCCGACAATAGCCTTGTCATCGCCGAAGTGCCGGTCGCCCGCCAGCTCCACAAACTCTTTCGTCATCATATAAATGTAGTCAAGCGTATAGGGTCTTTCAGGATGACGTGCAAGCTGAACCTTCTGCCATCGAGTAAGATTTTTATAGACCGAGCGACGGAGCGCGTCTATTTTCAGCTCAAATGTCTCTATTTCTTGATTAAGCAGCTCCGTTTCTGACTGGGTCTGCTCCCTCGTGCTGCTCCTGAGGCACTGTCGCATCTCTTCCAGCTTCGCTTCAAGCTCAAAGAGTGGCTTTTCGAAATCAAGGACAACTTTCGTGGCCATATTGATGTAATATAAGTGATAAAATCCCGCCTTCATCAACCATCGGTCATTACCTTTAACAAGCGGGCTGTTTTGAACGTATAAAAGTTACAACTTCCGGCAATTGTTATCGGCTGCCTCTGCTCCGACGAATTTAAACAGTGGCGAACTAACATCCAATGGCTTTTTACCATTATATATGATTGAACAAGGCAATTGGTATTCGTCGTGCACTGTGTTATATTCAAGTTTACTCAGACGGGGTGTCGGGGGTTTATGGATGATAATTGTTTATCCCGCTTATGATTTCTATCAGTAACATTTCGAAAGGTTCAATAATCCGTTTCAAGGGAGAGCCTCATAGTATTGAGAGCCTTATGCACCGCACTCCTGGAAACCTGCGTGCTTTTTACCAGGCAAACATGAAAAACCTGAAATCCGGCAGGAATGTTGAATACCGCTTCAGTGCCACCGAATCCGTTGATCTGATCGTTACCGAGCGGAAGCAATATCAGTATCTTTACAGGGACGGCAGCGACTTCGTCATGATGGACAATGATACCTTTGACCAGATCAATGTTCCAGAGCTTTTAATCGGCTCTTCAGCCAGTTTTCTCAAGGATGGTATCACGGTGACAATTCTCTTCTCTGACGATGGTTCAATCCTTGCTGTTGAACTCCCGACATTTATTGAAGTTGAGGTGACTGAAACCAGCCCGGCACTCAAAGACGACCGGGCAACCAGCGGAACAAAACCCGCAATTGTTGAGACGGGTGCTGAAATCAATGTCCCTATGTTTATTCAAACGGGCAGCATCATTCGGGTCGACACTCGCACCGGAGATTACATAGAAAGAGTAAAAAAATAAATCTCTGCTGATAGTTTGGCAAAACTTGTGTTTATAACTTAAGTAACTATTATCATGAACCTTAACGAAATCAAACAGCTTATTGACATTGTCAACAGCTCAGACTTTCAGGAAACTATCATTGAGGAGGGGAACTTTAAAATCATCCTGAGGCGTTCGTCTTCAACTGCTGCTCCCCAGACGAATCCTCTGCAGGCAGCTTCTGCACCGTCAGAGGCTCCGCTCGCTCTTCAATTGGTGGTAAAGGCCGAACCAGTTTCCACCCTTATCGATTCCCGATCGCCTATTGTCGGCACATTCTATCAGTCATCATCCCCGGATTCTCCTCCGTTTGTTGCTGTCAATGACATCATAAAGAAGGGCGATGTCCTCTGTATTATCGAAGCCATGAAACTGATGAACGAAATTGAAGCTGAAGTTTCAGGTACAATTGTTGAAATTCTAGTCGAAAACGGGCAGGCGGTTGAATATGATCAGCCACTTTTCCGGATTAAACCATAATCATTCATCACACAAAGCCTTGTTCAAGAAAATACTTGTAGCGAATCGTGGCGAAATTGCACTGCGTATTATGCAGACCTGCCGCGAGATGGGGATCAGTACCGTCGCTGTCTACTCTACAGTTGACGCCGAATCTATCCATGTCAAATACGCCGATGAAGCTGTTTGCATAGGCCCGGCTCTGTCAAGAGAGAGCTATCTTAACATTCCACGCATAATAGCCGCTGCCGAGATAACCAATGCCGATGCCATTCACCCTGGCTATGGATTTCTTGCTGAAAACGCCGATTTCGCGGAAGTATGCGATTCGGCCAACATCAAGTTTATCGGCCCGACAGCCAAAATGATCAACCAGATGGGTGACAAAAACACGGCCAAGGCAACCATGATAGCGGCAGGAGTGCCCGTGGTTCCCGGAAGCCCTGGATTGGTCACTGATCTGAAGCAGGCAATCGCTACCGCAAAAAAAACTGGTTATCCGGTTATCATCAAACCAACTGCTGGTGGAGGTGGCAAGGGTATGCGGGTTGTCACCGAGGAGAGCCAGCTTGACAAAGCACTGAATACCGCTCGCAGTGAAGCAGAGCAATCTTTTGGCAACAGCGGAGTCTACATCGAGAAATATCTCGAAAATCCGCGCCACGTAGAGATCCAGATTCTCTCTGACCAGCACGGCAACACTCTTCACCTCGGGGAGCGCGACTGCACTGTCCAGAGACGACACCAGAAGCTTATTGAAGAGACTCCGTCGCCCGTTGTTGATGATGCCTTGAGAAAAAAAATGGGTGACGCGGCTGTCTCCGCTGCACGGGCTATAAACTATGAAGGTGCTGGTACGATCGAGTTTCTGCTTGACCGGCACAAGAATTTCTACTTCATGGAGATGAATACCCGTATCCAGGTTGAACATCCCGTTACCGAAGAGCGTTACGATGTCGATATTGTCAAGGAGCAGATCCTTATTGCAAGCGGCGAATCTATTGGAAATCGTACCTTTACCCCAAGAGGGCACTCCATCGAGTGTCGCATAAATGCAGAGGATCCTGAGCAGATGTTCCGCCCATCACCAGGGCAGCTTCAGGTCTTTCACACCCCTGGCGGTCACGGAGTAAGAGTCGATTCACATGCTTATGCAAGCTATGTGGTGCCATCCAACTACGACTCCATGATTGCAAAGCTCATTGTTACCGCACACTCCAGAGATGAGGCCATTGCACGAATGTCTCGCGCCCTCGACGAATTTATTGTTGTAGGGGTAAAAACCACAATCCCCTTCCACAAACAGGTGATGCACTCGCCGGTTTTTCAGAGTGGAGAGTTCGATACAGGTTTTCTTGAAACCTTCAGGTTTGAAAAAAAGTAGCAAAAAAAAGGGAGATGTGAGTCTCCCTTTTTTCATGTTTGTCAGAATTGCCTCGCGATAATCCTACCGCTCATTTGCAAAACCCTCACGGGTTTCAACCTCGACCACACTGCGTTCGCTTTGAGCTGTCTCCAGGCCATCACCAGTCAGTTTAATCGCTTTATATCTCTTGAGGCCGGTGCCTGCAGGAATCAGTTTACCTACAATCACATTCTCTTTCAAGCCAGCAAGGAAGTCAACCTTTCCTGCCACGGCTGCATCAGTCAACACCTTGGTGGTCTCCTGGAACGATGCCGCAGATATCACACTCTCGGTCTGAAGTGCGGCACTTGTAATACCAAGCAGCACCGGATGTGAGGTTGCCTGAAGTGCAGGTTCAAACGCAATCATGTTTTTGCTGTTCTTGCGAAGTTCACGATTAAGCTTGGTAATATCACGAATTTTATGAAGTTGACTATCCTGAATTCTTGCAGGAGCGTCACCTTTCTCCGTGATGCGAACTTTTTCAGCAACCCCTCTATTGGCCTCAACAAAGGCGCTCCTGTCAATCAGATCACCGGGAAGCAATTCCGTGTCGCCTGGCTCTTCGACCCGCACCTTCTGAAGCATCTGGCGCACAATAACCTCAAGATGCTTGTCATTAATCTCAACGCCCGCATTGATCTGATAGACCTTCTGGATCTCGTTCACCAAATACTGCTGCACAGCATTGGGGCCCTGAATACGCAGAATATCCTGGGGCGATACAGCTCCATCGGTGAGCGGATCACCAGCCTTCACTTCATCGCCCTCGTTGGCAAGCACATGCTTTCCTACCTGGACATAATAGACCTTCTCTTCACCAAAGTCATTCTTAACCTTGATCTCCTTGCTGCTTCTGCGCTGTGAGCCAAAGCTGACATAGCCGTCAATTTCAGTAACAATTGCCGGGTCGGTAGGAATGCGAGCTTCAAACAGCTCTGTGACCTTTGGAAGACCAGCGGTAATATCACCACCGACACGGTCAAGATTTCTTGGTACCTTGGCAATAATATCACCAGGATTAACCTTCTGTCCATCCTCGACATATAGATTTGTCTTGATCGGCACGGGATAGGTCTTTCTGACTTCGCCACTTGCATCAATAATAACCAGCCTCGGCTCCCTTGTTTCAGTAGCTCTCAGCTTCGTGCGCCAGTTGATGATAGTGTGCTGCGAAAATCCTGTCTGGGGATCAACTTCTTCTTTGTAGGTGACGCCCTTTTCAATATCAACAAATTTAATGATACCATGCAGTTCGGCAATAATCTGGGTGCTGTTGGGCTCGCTGCTGAACATGACCTGATCTTTTTTGACCAGGGAACCATTCTTGCAGTGAAGATGTGCACCATGCGGAACGATGTAGCGTTTCAGAACCTTGCCGGATTCAGGATCAGCAATATTGATCTTGCCGTTTTTCTGAATAACGATGATCCTGAAATCTTCGACACCATCCTCATTAATGGCTGTATGATCCACTGTCTTAATATCCTCAAACTGAACCTGTCCATCATAGAACGCCTTGGTCTCAGTTTCTGCAATACCACCCTGCGCCGTACCTCCCTGGTGGAAGGTACGAAGCGTAAGCTGTGTTCCCGGTTCGCCTATCGACTGGGCGGCAATAACACCGACCGCTTCGCCGATTTCAACAAGTTCATGAACCGAGAGGTTTGTGCCATAACATTTGGAACAGATACCGATTTTTGACTCACAGGTCAGCACTGAACGAATCTCTGCCTCTTCAACACCGGCGGTCTCCTGAATCAGCTCAGCAAGCTCTTCGGTAATAATTTCACCAGAGCTGACAATAACCCTGTTATTAAGCATATCGGTAATGTCCCGGGCAGCTACACGTCCCTTGATTTTTTCACGGAATTTAATCTGGCCACTTGTCTCTTCCTCAATGTTGCGGTGAACATAGAGTCCCCTTGTGGTTCCACAATCATCAATGGTAACAATAACATCCTGCGCAACATCATGGAGTCTTCTTGTCAGGTAACCGGCATCGGCTGTTTTCAGCGACGTATCGGAAAGACCCTTTCGTGCACCATGCGTTGATATAAAATACTCAAGAACGGTCAGTCCTTCTTTGAGGTTCGAGATAATCGGGTTTTCAATAATTTCTCCCGGCTGTCCCGACATGGATTTTTGGGGACGAGCAATAAGACCCCTCATACCAGTCAACTGACGAACCTGCTCCCTGGAACCACGGGCTCCGGAATCAAGCATCATATAGAGGGGGTTAAAACCGTCACGATCTTTTTTCAGTTTCTGATAGGACTCTTCAGCAACAATGTTTGAGGTCTTCTGCCATACATCAACAATCTGGTTGTAGCGCTCATTATCCGTCAATGTGCCACGGTTGTACTCCTTGACAACCTTGGTGCTGTCGCGCTGCGCATTCTTGATGTGCTTAACCTTGGTCTCCGGCACAATAGCATCAGAAAGCCCAACTGATAGACCGCCTTTCATGGCATAATAGAAGCCTACCTCCTTGATATTGTCAAGGAACTTGGCAGTTTCGACATTACCTACCCCGCTGCTCAGGCGCCCGATAAGCTCTTTCGCTACCTTTTTGTCGATGACCCGGTTTATAAACCCGATTTTCTCTGGCACATGCTGGTTGAAGATCACCCGGCCAACAGTGGTTAGCAAAATAGTCCCCTTTTCAATCTGTGATTTCAGCCATATTGATTTTTCTGTTGTTGCATCAACTATGGTATCAAGTACGCGCAGCGGATCAAATTTCTGATCAATCTCACCACGGTACTGTACAAAAATCTGCGCATGCAGAGCAATACGCTCCTCGTTATACGCTATAAGAACATCTTCCGGGCTATAGAATATCTGCCCCTCGCCCGGTTCCCCGGAACGCGACTTTGTCAGATAGTACATGCCCAATACCATGTCCTGTGAAGGAACAGTAACCGGCTTGCCAGACTGCGGCAGAATCAGGTTATGAGAGGAGAGCATGAGCAGGGATGCTTCGAGCTGCGCCTCCTGCGATAGCGGAATATGAACCGCCATCTGATCCCCATCAAAGTCAGCATTAAAGGCCGTACAAACAAGAGGATGAATCTGGATGGCCTTTCCTTCAACCAGCAACGGCTGAAACGCCTGTATACCAAGACGGTGAAGAGTTGGTGCCCTGTTAAGCAGCACCGGACGACCATCAATCACTTTTTCAAGAACATCCCAGACAATCGGATCCTTCTTGTCAATAAGCTTTTTGGCCGATTTTACAGATTTTGCAATGCCGCGATCAACAAGACGACGAATAACAAAAGGCTGAAAAAGCTCAATAGCCATGCTTTTCGGCAGCCCACACTCGTGAAGCTTCAATTCGGGACCAACAACAATAACCGAACGACCTGAGTAATCAACCCTCTTTCCGAGAAGGTTCTGGCGGAACCTGCCCTGCTTGCCTTTGAGGGCATCCGAAAGAGATTTCAGTGGCCTGTTTGACTCACCGGTTTTAACGGCATTGGCCTTGCGGGAGTTGTCAAACAAGGCATCAACCGCCTCCTGAAGCATTCTCTTTTCGTTGCGAAGAATTACCTCGGGGGCACGAATATCAATAAGTTTTTTCAGCCGGTTATTGCGGATAATAACACGGCGATAAAGATCGTTAAGATCGGAGGTAGCAAACCTGCCCCCTTCGAGCGGTACAAGAGGACGAAGTTCCGGAGGAATAACCGGCACAACCTCCATAACCATATACTCTGGCTTGTTCCCTTCATAAACATAGGGCTCCGGAATTTCGTCTTCCGGGAAAAGCCCCTGTGGCTTTTTGCGGGTTTTCTTGTGTGGCTCATAACTCTTTCTGAACGCCTCAACTACCTTAAGCCTTTTCAGTGCATCGGTTCTTTTCTGCTCAGAATTACTCTCCTTCAGCACCTTCCGCAGGTGTATCGCTGAGGCATCCAAATCAATATTTTTGAGCAGCATGTGAATGGCTTCGCCACCCATTTTAGCAACAAACTTGTCTGGATCTGAATCCTCAAGGTCCTGATTATCCTCATACTCCGTTATAATCTGGAAATACTGTTCCTCCGTCAGGCGGTCAAGCTTTTTTATCCCCTGCTTTTCGCCGGGTTCACCGGGATTGATAACAACGTAGACTTCATAATAGATTATCCTTTCGAGTTCCTTGGTAGAAAGGTCGAGAAGCGCTCCAATCTTGCTTGGAACTGAGCGGAAAAACCAGGTATGAACAACAGGTACAGCAAGGGAAATATGGCCCATGCGTTCCCGACGGACACTTTTTGTCGTAACCTCAACGCCGCATCGATCGCAGATAATCCCTTTATAGCGGACACGCTTGTATTTGCCGCAATAGCACTCCCAGTCCTTTGTGGGACCAAATATCTTTTCGCACATCAAACCGTCACGCTCAGGTTTGAATGTGCGATAGTTTATTGTCTCCGGCTTCAGCACCTCTCCCCGCGAGTGGGCGAGAATGCTTTCCGGCGATGCAATACTAAACTTTATTCTTGAAAATTCACCTTTTAAGGGCGATGTTCCCTGTGAAAAAATCATAGTCAATATCCTTGTTAAACGACTCTTGTTAACGTCCGTTAATGATGTCCACGCCAACTACCACATTACTAAGGAACCTTGTCGTCAATACGAATTTCAAGTCCAAGACCCTGCAACTCCCTGACAAGGACGTTGAAAGATTCGGGTATTCCTGGCTCCGGCAGGTTCTGCCCCTTTACAATAGCCTCATAGGTTTTATTACGCCCGATCACATCATCTGACTTGACCGTCAGCATCTCCCTGAGGATATTGGATGCTCCATAAGCTTCAAGCGCCCATACCTCCATTTCACCAAACCTCTGACCTCCAAACTGCGCCTTGCCACCAAGTGGCTGCTGGGTAATGAGCGAGTACGGACCGGTTGAACGGGCATGAATCTTGTCATCAACAAGATGGCTTAGCTTAAGCATATATATATATCCAACCGTCACTTCATCATCAAACCGCTCACCGGAACGTCCGTCAAACAGACTGACCTTGCCATGAGCTGGCAAACCAGCCCTTTCAAGTTCATGCTGCACTTCCTCATAGGTGGCACCATTGAAAATCGGTGTTTTAAACTTGACACCAAGCGTTTTTGCTGCCCAGCCAAGCGATGTTTCATAAAGCTGCCCGATATTCATACGGCTTGGCACACCAAGAGGGTTAAGCACAATATCGACCGGAGTACCATTAGCCATGAAAGGCATATCCTCAATGGGAAGTATTTTTCCAACCACACCTTTGTTACCATGCCGACCGGCCATCTTGTCACCGACCTGTATCTTTCTTTTCTGGGCGATATAAACCTTTGCAAGCTCCTCAATGCCTGGAGGAAGCTCGTCGCCAACATTTATCTTGTATTTCTCATTATCCCTCTCGTCCGAAATATCTTTAAGCATGAAACGGAACTCCTTGACAAGGCGAACTACATTGTCGTTTACCTTTTTGGAATCCGTGACTCCCTTTGAAAAGTCAATCGATTCAAGGAATGGCATAGAACTGAACTTCGCCAACATACCTTCATCATAGGCACCTCCCTCGACCAGAAGAAGCTTGCCCTTATCACTGTAGAGGCCTGTCGAACTCTTGCCATCAAGAAGCTGTTTGACCCATTTTGCAAACCGCTTGCGCAGATCATACTCTTTGGAATCATATTTCCTGTCAACAAGTTCAATCTTCTCCTTCACATCCAAACCAACCTTTTTCTTGCGACTGAAAAGTTTTGTCTTGATAACAATCCCCTTCATTCCTGCAGGCACATGCATGGAGGCATCCTTCACATCACTTGACTTGTCACCAAAAATCGCCCTCAGCAGCTTCTCTTCTGGCGTAGGATCGCTCTCCCCTTTCGGAGTTATTTTTCCAACAAGAATATCCCGTTCCTTGACCTCGGCACCAATATGCACAATTCCGTTCTCGTCAAGGTTTCTGAGCGCTTCATCACTAACATTATAAATATCGCGGGTAAACTGCTCCTCACCACGTTTGGTATCACGCACATTTGCCTCAAACTCATGAATATGAATTGAAGTGAAAACATCATCATAAACGAGCCGTTCACTGAGAATGATAGCATCTTCAAAGTTATAGCCACGCCATGGCATGAATGCTACCAGAACATTTTTCCCAAGGGCAAGTTCTCCATTCTCCGTCGAAGAGCTATCAGCCAGAACAGTCCCTGTTTCAACACGCTGACCAATGTGAACAAGAGGTTTCTGCGAGATACAGGTGTCCTGGTTAGAGCGCTTGAACTTGATCAGCTTATATGTTTTCAACCCTTCATCGGGATCAAGCATAGAGATCCGCATGTCATTGTCGGTGTTCAGGTCGTAGCGAACCTGGATATATTCTGACGTAACCTCTTCGAGCACGCCGGGCCCTTCTGCTACAATAACCGAACGGGAGTCGCGTGCAACCTTTGCTTCCATACCGGTGCCAACCACCGGAGCTTCAGAGGTCAACAGCGGAACCGCCTGACGTTGCATGTTAGCACCCATCAAGGCACGGTTGCCGTCATCATGCTCAAGGAAAGGAATCAAGGCCGCTGCCGCACTGACAATTTGAACAGGAGAGACATCCATAAAATTAACATCCTCTGCTGCCACCACCGGATAATCGCCCTTCGTTCTGGCTTGAACCGTCTCAAGAGCGATTCTCTGATTTTCATCAAGCGGCACACTCACTGGCACAGTAATCTTGTTCTCCTCGTCTTCTGCCGAGAGCATCTGTACGGTGTCCGTCACCTGACCCTTCTCAACAACCCTGTAGGGAGTCTGGATAAATCCCTTGTCGTTGATCTCCGCATAAACTGAAAGAGAGGAGATAAGACCGATATTAGGACCTTCAGGAGTTTCAATCGGGCACAAGCGGCCATAGTGCGTATAGTGAACGTCTCGAACCTCAAAACCTGCACGCTCTCTTGTAAGGCCTCCTGGTCCAAGCGCTGAAACCCTTCTTTTATTGGTCATTTCAGCCAAAGGGTTCGTCTGGTCCATAAACTGGGAGAGCTGGCTGGTCGCAAAGAAGCTTGAAACAACACTTGAAACTGTTCGTGCGTTGATCAGGTCAGCAGGTGCAATCTTGTCGGAGTCCCTGGAGTTGAGCTTTTCACGAACATTCTTACCCATTCTGGCCAGACCTATAACAAACTGTGCTGCAAGTTGTTCCCCAACCGAGCGCACACGGCGGTTAGCCAGATGATCGACATCATCGACTTCAGCCAACCCGTTAACCAGTTTGATGAGGTAGTAAATGACCGATATGATATCATAATGGGTCAGTACCAGAATATCCTCACCATTTGGTTCGTCAGAAAATGACTGAATAGTCTGGAGAATTTTCTCGTAAATGGTATCTGAAAGTTGTTTCAACTCTGGGGTTTCGGCAAGATAGCTGCTCAGATCATCAAACTCTTTCGCGAGCTTTTTCTTGATCCTGTAGCGCCCAACCTCACCCAGATCATATTTCTTCTGGTTGAAAAAGGTTCTCTCAAGAAAACTTCTTGCCGCATCAATATCGGGTGCCTCATTGGCTCTCAGCTCCTCATAAACAATCTCAAGCGCCTCTTCCTCAGTCGCAGAACTGTCATTGAGAATCGTGTTGATAATGATGGATTTGTCTTGCCCCTTGTCGCCGCCCGAAAAGCTCTTCATCACCTTGACACTCTTGTAGCCAGCAGCGACGATCTGCTCGTAAATATCCTCGGTAATCGCAGTTCTCGCACTAACAACTTCGCCTGTCTGCATATCTACAATATCGGAGGCGAGATACATACCGACAAGTTGCTCCTTTTTGCCTGGCTTGAGAGGAATCTCTTCAACAAGATCAAAAAGAGCAAGAATATCCTCATCACGAGCAAAACCGATGGCACGAAGCAGCGCCGTGACCAAAAAATTCTTTTTCTGATCGATATAGACAAATATCTGGTTATTGATATCAGTCTGAAACTCAATCCATGAGCCTCTGGTCGGCACAATTTTGGCCGAATACATTTTTTTGCCGTTCGGATGGATAGCTTCACTAAATACCACACCAGGCGAGCGGTGAAGCTGGGCAACCACAACGCGCTCTGCTCCGTTGACAATAAAGGTACCCCGGTCCGTCATATAAGGAATTCTGCCAAGGTAAACCTCCTGCTGTATAGTCTCCTTCCAGTCGGTCTCATCAGCTTCGTCCTTGTAGGATAGCTTGAGTTTGACTTTCAGGGAAACATCATAAGTCAGGCCCCGTTCAATACAATCTTCAACGGTATACTTTGGCTTGTCAAAGCTGTACGAAATATACTCAAGGAGATAGAGTCCCCTGGTATCGGTAATAGGGAATGCGCCGCGAAGAACCCTTTCAAGGCCATGATCCTTCCTTTTGGCAAGGGGTACGCTATCCTGTATAAAATTGTGAAACGAGTCTAACTGAACTTTTAATAAATCCGGAGGCTCTATAATACTTTGAATTTTAGAAAAATCAATACAGGGTGTCGTTGTTGCGTCAGCCACTTTCACATGCACCTCACTTTTATCAATTGCATGAATTACTTACAGATTAAGTCATCACAAAACTTCATCATAACACTACCGGAACAGAGAAACGCCCGGAAAAGCCCTAATCGTATCATCACAGGAACCACCATCAAAACTGTTCTTATACAAACAGACAAAGCTCCGTTTCATATCGAAACGGAGCTTGCTTTAGTAATGACTCTTTTCAAAGATCACTTCACCTCGACTGATGCACCAGCGTCCTTCAGCTCCTTGGCAATCTTTTCTGCTTCGTCCTTGGAAATAGCTTCCTTCACCGTTTTCGGAGCGCCATCAACAAGATCCTTAGCCTCTTTCAGACCAAGACCCGTTATAGCACGAACAGCCTTGATGACATTAATTTTACTTTCGCCTGCGGCAGTCAATACAACATCAAACTCAGTCTGCTCTTCTACGACAACAACATCGCCAGCAGCAACGGCAGCAACACCGGCAACTGCAACAGGAGCTGCACTTACCCCAAACTTCTCTTCAAGCGCTTTCACTAACTCTGACGCTTCTGTAAGAGTCAATTTACCAATCTGCTCTACAAGTGTTTCAATAGACATTATTCCCCTCTCTTGTTTAATTTAAATTTTATAACGATTTCTTGAGCGCGTAATAGTTTTGTGTAACTTATTCTTTTTGCCTGGCAATCTGGTCGAGAGCGCAGACGAGGTTTCTCATCACCGCATTGACCACTATTGGTACTGAACTGACTACACTGTGAACAACTCCAGCTGCACGCCCGATATTTTCAGTTTTGTTCAGCATTTCGGAGAGCTGCGGCAGTGCATCTGGGCCAAAAACAACACCATCAATTGAGGCCATTTTGAACTTCAGTGCCTCATTGGTTTTGCAGAACTTCTTGATAACCTTAGCTGGTGCGAGGGGGTCCTCGTAGCCGAACGCAATGGCTGTCGTATTTTTAAGCCCCGGCGCAAGCCTGTCTGCACCTGCAAGATCTTTGAGTGCCTTTGCAATAAGTGTATTTTTTACAACACGATACTCAACACCTACTTTCCTGAACTCGCCACGCAGCTCAGCCAACTTTGTGACGGTCAACCCCTGGAATTCCGTCAGATATATACCCTGTGACCTGTTGATCTTTTCAGAAACTTCCTGAACGACCTGCTCTTTTTTATCTCGCTTCATCGATATAAACCGTTTTTATTAGGCTACAAATTTTTCCATTTTAACCTTCACGCTCGGGGACATAGTGCTCGAAAGCGCAATACCCTGCACATACTGGCCCTTGGCGGCCGAAGGCTTCAGGCGAACAACCTCCTTGAGGAAGCTTGTGATATTGAGAACCAACTGCTCGGGCTGAAACGAAACCTTGCCGACTGGAGCATGCACATTTCCAGCTTTGTCAACCCTGAACTCTATCTTTCCAGCCTTGACCTCCCTGACTGCTTTGGCCACATCCATAGTTACGGTTCCTGACTTCGGATTAGGCATCAAACCACGTGGTCCAAGAATCTTTGCAACTTTGCCCAACTGGCCCATGACATCCGGAGTTGCTATAATAACATCAACACCAGTCCAACCCTCCTGGATTTTTTCGATATACTCCTCAAAACCAACCAAATCAGCACCGGCCTCCCTTGCCTCCTCAGCCTTGGCCTCTTTGCAGACAACCAGCACAGAAACGGTTTTGCCAGTTCCATGGGGAAGCATCACTGTACCACGAACCACCTGATCGGCATGACGGGGATCAACCCCGAGTTTAACGGCAATATCAATTGTCGCATCAAACTTTGCCTCCGTAATCTCCCTGATCTTCTCTACTGCATCAGCAAGATCGTACTCACGAAAACGCTCGATCTTCGATACCGCTTCTCTGTATTTTTTGCCAGCCATTATTTTTACTTGTAAAAGTGGTTAAAAAAACGGCCTTTCAGCCTCCCACAGCCTTAAAACACAAAAACTTCTCAGTCCTGAACAACAATACCCATACTCCTGGCCGTTCCTCTTATCATCTCCTCGGCTCCCCTGCTATCGAAAGCATTGAGATCCGGCCTTTTCAACTCAGCAATCCTGCTGACCTGTTCACTGGTAACCGTTCCAACCTTGTTACGGTTAGGCTCGCCTGAACCCTTTTTCAAATTCGCCTCCTTGAGTAGAAGAACAGCCGCAGGAGGTGTTTTTGTAATAAATGTGAAGGACTTGTCCGAAAAGACCGTAATCACCACAGGAATAATCATTCCCGCTTCAGACTGGGTTTTTGCATTGAACTGTTTGCAAAACTCCATGATATTGACACCCTTCTGGCCAAGCGCAGGTCCAACAGGTGGAGCTGGATTCGCCGCGCCAGCAGGGATCTGAAGCTTGATAAATCCAATTACCTTTTTTGCCATAATCTATTTCTGTTCAGAAGCTTAAATTTACTTAAGCACTATTATTGGGAAACTGACTTAACCTGTGAAAAATCAAGCTCTGTTGGTGTGCTGCGACCAAAAAAGCTTATCATTACCTTAATCTTCATTCTTTCAATGCTCACCTCGTGAACAACTCCAGTCAACGAACTGAATGGCCCATCAATCACCTTGACTGAATCACCAATCCTGTATGGAGACTCAACAATTGAGCGATGCTCAATAGTGCTCTCCGGTTCGAGTATCTTCTCAACCTCATCCGGTCTTAACGGAGTAGGGATATCATCAACACCCAGAAATCCCATTACTGAAGGGATATCAAGAATAAGATTCCTTGTCTGCTTGTCAAGTACCGCCTCAATAAGCACATAACCAGGAAATGCGTTTTTCGTTAAACTTCTTTTTTTACCGTTTTTAACCTCGACAAAACGCTCATAAGGAACATAAATCTGTAAAATCTTTTCGGCAAGTCCGCAACGTATCACATCAGCCTCAATACTCTCCTTAACCTTACGCTCATGCCCTGAATAAATCCTGAGCGCATACCAGCGTGCTACTGGAACACCCTGAACCTCAACATCCTTTTTTTTAGCGCTCATCAATTCAACCTTAACACCGTTATCTTACAGTAACTTACCCATAACAAAATTTATCACCCAGTCGACAACAAACGTAAACATAGCAAGAATTCCCGAAACCGTCAGAACGACAATCGTCAAGTCCTTGATTTCATCCTTACTCGGCCAGATAACCTTCCGCATCTCACTGACAACATCACGATAATACTGACCCGCTTTGCCGATATATTTGTTCATGAATAAATTTGTGCGGAATAATCTACTGTAAAAATCTCTTCGCGTGCACGCCAGGAGGGAATCGAACCCCCAACCTGCGGTTTTGGAGACCGCTGCTCTACCAATTAAGCTACTGACGTATCAACCAATACCCCCAAAACCTGAGCTGATGATCGGATTCGAACCGATGACCTCTTCCTTACCAAGGAAGTGCTCTACCGACTGAGCTACATCAGCCTGAAATATTAAAAACGGCTGTGGGTAGGGGAGGATTCGAACCTCCGAAGACAGAGTCGACAGATTTACAGTCTGTTGCGTTTAACCACTTCGCTACCTACCCATTCATTCAGAGCTGGTGATGGGACTCGAACCCGCAACCTGCTGATTACAAATCAGCTGCTCTACCAATTGAGCTACACCAGCAGGTACTAACTCAAAAAACATGGACGGTAATATAATGAAAGGTATTTGAAACACAAAGAAAAATGGATTAATTTCTCAACCATCAGGTACTGCAGCAAAAAAACCAGCCAGACGTATTACCGTTTTCCGGGAAACCACTCTTTGTGATAATACAAGAGCCTTGTCGAGTAACGTTGGATATACATATAACTTGTTTTTCTTCAACCCATTAATGGCCGCACTGACAACCACTTCAACTCCAGAAAGAGGCAATCGGAGGTGTGCTGTATTATGGCCCGCATGCTCAAAAAAATCTGTTTCTATGAAGCCGGGACAAACCACAACAACCTTTACCCCTTTGCCCCTCAACTCCATATAAAGCGCCTCACTGAGCGTAATCACAAATGCCTTCGTTGCCGAATAGAGCCCGAGACCTGGCACTCCCTGTAAACCACCGAGAGAGGCAATGTTAATGATGCCACCCTCATTCCTTTCAACCATGTCAGCAAGAAAAAGACGGGTTAGAAGAGCCATTGCCATCATGTTGACCATCACGATCTCCTCGAGCTTTCCTGTCGGGATATCATAAAAACCGCCTGCGCGTGACAATCCTGCACAATTGACAAGAAGATCAACCTTGATATGCTGCCTGCAACAAAATTCATAAACACGTGCAGGGCCATCAACTACACTCAAATCTTCAACACACACTTCGACCTTAACCCTGCCATCTTTCCGAAGCTCTTCAGCCAGAGAGATCAATTTTTCGCCTGAGCGAGCAACAAGAAGAAGGTTATGGCCTTTTGAAGCAAATTCACGGGCCAAGGCTTCACCAATCCCCATGGAAGCCCCGGTTATCAACGTAACAAACATAAACATGTCAGATAGCATCTACCGGATCTACCCATTTTCCCCGCTCTTTTATAAGAGCAACAAGTTGATCAACGGCCTCCTCTTCAGCAATATTTTCAGCAACACACTCCCTGCCAACATAGAGACTGATGCGGTTTTTACCCGCGCCAACGTAGCCAAAATCAGCATCTGCCATCTCACCCGGACCATTAACAATACAACCCATAATGCCAATCTTCAACCCCTTGAGGTGAGAGGTTCGTTGCTTGATTGCCGCCACAGCCTTCTCGAGTTCAAAGTAGGTTCTTCCGCAACCGGGGCAGGAGATAAATTCAGTTTTTGACATCCTGATCCTTGCTCCCTGGAGGATATTAAATGCCAGATTAACTTCATCCTCAACGGCAAGGGTGGTATGAAGCGCAACCATATCGCCGATCCCGTCACAGAACAGTGTCCCTGCCTGCACTGAACTATCGATCACACTCTCAAGCCGATCAGCGGCATCGCTGCTGAAGCGAACAATAAGGGGATAATTGATAGATTTGCTGTTAAATGCCTGAACAAGTCGCCGATAGACAAACACAACGTTATCGGAGAGCACTGAAAAAAGAAGTCGCTGAACTCCCTGCTTGCGAAGCTTTTCTGCCAAATGGAGAAGAATCTCCGCAGGGATTGAGTTGCCTGTCTCCTTATGAAGAAAGCAAAACTCGGCGACCGCAAGCCGATCTTTGTCAAGAAGCTGCAACATCTCATGTTCGAACCGTTCTCCCTCAATAATATCGAACCTTACTTTAGAAACTTTATCGAGCAATCTGGAAAAAAGCGCCAAATCGCTTGTAGAGGCAACAACTGAACGACAAGCTTCCCCCAGCTTGACAAGTAGTTCATCAAGCCGATCAAGATCACTTTCGCTGTCGACACGAACGGAGACAACCTCGGAACGAATGGCATCCTCAGGCTTGCCTGGAGCAAGCCTCTGTACTGCTTCGGCAAAAACTGCATCAGAATCAGCGAGTGAGGCTTGTACTTCAGTTTCAACTCTCGGCACACCATCTCCGCCAACAGCAAAACCAGCAAGCGAAATCTGACTGGCAACCCTGCGTTGATAACAGAATGGATTAAAAGGGGTTACAGACGGCAGAGCGTGACTCGACAGCCTGTTGCGGCTCTCTACAACATGCTTCAGGGCAACACTGCCCCGATCGCCCTTGACAAGATGAAAATCATTATACTTTTTGACAATAGCAAAACCGACAGGAACCTCATTAACAGGATCTTCAGTGAGGGAAACCCTGATAGTATCACCAAGTCCATCCTCAAGCAGCGCTCCGATACCCATAGCCGACTTCACACGACCTTCGTCGCCATCTCCAGCCTCGGTCACCCCGAGATGAAGCGGATAGGCGTACCGAAGTTCAGCGTCAGCCTGCTGCACAAGAAGCCGATATGCCTGAATCATGACCCGCACATTGGAAGATTTCATGGAAAAGAGAATATCGTGATAGCCCATCTCTTCACAAATTCTTGCAAACTCAATGGCGGCCTCAACCATCCCTTCAGGCGAATTGCCGTAACGACTGACAATCCTGTCTGACAGGGAGCCATGATTGGTACCAATCCGCATGGATACCCCGTACTCGCGGGCTTTATCGACCAAAGGGGCAAATTCCAGCCTGACATGCTCTATCTCCTTCTGATACTCCTCATCAGAATAGTCATTGTTGGAAAACTTCTGGCTGTTGGCATAATTGCCGGGATTAATGCGAATGTTTTCTACAAATTCAACAGCCTTGAGCGCTGCGCGGGCGGAGAAATGGATATCGGCAACAAGAGGAGTTTCTATTTTGTCTCGACGAAGCTGCTCGCGGATGCTCCTGAGGTTTTCAGCATCCCTTTCGGAAGGTACGGTAAGCCTGATGATTTCACAACCAGCCTCATAAAGCCGCCTGCATTGCGCAACAGTTGCGGCAGTATCAAAAGTGTGCGTATTGGTCATGGACTCTACCCTTATCGGCTGATATCCCCCCAATGACAAGGTTCCGAAAACAACTTCACGGGTTAAACGACGGCGATACTGGTACATGGAATTGGATAGGACAATTGGATAAAAAATTATTCTCCTCTGATAATAAAGAGCGTCTCACCAGGCTTGCGGAAATTATATCTCTCCCTGGCTGCCTTTTCGATGCTATCCGGCTCCCTGGCATGAACTATACGCTGCTCGTTATCGACCATCTTCTGCTCCTCTTTTTTCAGCCGATCAAGAAGCGAACGCTGCTCAGCTTCCATCCGAACTCTTTTCGCGATACCGTAATCGTCGAAAAGCATCCAGACCACAAACAAGAAGGTACCAACCCTGAGAAGGATTATTTTCTGGTTGGAATGGAGGTACTGCCAGATTGCCTTAAAATCGAAAATCTTTTTCACGCACCGAAAAAACTTTTGTTAACCGAGCACTGCACAAACTACCGGAAGAAAAAAGAAAGGAACCCTTTTACTAAAAGGGCTCCCTGTATAAGTTAATTATACCCGGAAGGCATTCTTGCCGGGGTAGCGCGCCTGATCGCCAAGCTCCTCTTCGATTCGAAGCAGTTCGTTGTACTTAGCCATACGGTCGGAACGAGAAAGACTGCCAGTCTTGATCTGGCCTGCATTTGTTGCCACAGCAATCTGGGCAATCGTACTGTCTTCAGTTTCACCGCTCCGGTGGCTGATGACCGAGGTATATCCATTGGTTTTGGCAAGATCAATAGCCTGGAGCGTTTCAGTAAGGGTGCCAATCTGGTTGACCTTGATAAGAATGGAATTGGCAACACCAAGCTCTATGCCCTTTGCAAGTCTTTTGCTGTTGGTGACAAAAAGATCGTCCCCAACGAGCTGTACCCTTGAACCAATCTTGTCTGTCAGCAATTTCCACCCTTCCCAATCATCCTCTGCCATACCATCCTCAATTGAGATAATCGGATAGTTTGTCGCCCACTTTTCCCAGTACTCAGCCATCTCAAGAGAGGTAAGCTCCCGCTTCGAGGATTTCTTGAACACATAGCGCTTCTTTTCAGAATCATAGAACTCGGAGCTTGCAGGATCAAGCGCAATCATAACCTGTGCATCGCCAAGACCACCTTTATCGGTCGGTGAACCTACTTTATAACCAGCCTTGCCAATCGCCTCTATAACCAGCTCAATCGCCTCTTCATTTGAGCCAAGATTCGGAGCAAAGCCTCCCTCATCACCGACAGAAGTGCTCAATCCCTTGCTTTTCAAAAGCGCCTTGAGTGCATGAAAAATTTCGGCACCACAACGAAGAGCATCAGAAAAACAGTTAAATCCTGCAGGCATAATCATGAATTCCTGAAAATCAACAGTATTGTCTGCATGGGCCCCGCCGTTAAGCACGTTCATCATTGGCACAGGAAGTGTGTTGGCCATCGTACCGCCAATATAACGGTAAAGCGGAAGACCGGTGTATTCTGCACCAGCCTTTGCACAAGCCATAGAGACACCAAGAAGTGCATTAGCTCCCAGATTCGATTTGTTTGGGGTTCCGTCAAGGGCAAGCAAAGCCTGATCGATCTCCTCCTGTTCAGTAACAAGCATCCCTGTCAGGGCATCATTAATGACCGTATTGACATTTTCTACAGCCTGAAGCACCCCTTTTCCAAGATAGACCGACGGATCGCCATCCCTCAGTTCTACAGCTTCGTGAACCCCGGTAGAGGCTCCGCTCGGTACGGCTGCCCGCCCGAAAGAACTTTCAGTGTATACATCGACTTCGACCGTTGGGTTTCCCCTTGAATCAAGGATCTGACGAGCAATAATCTGACTGATAATAGGCATAACAAAAAATATTTATGGTTGTTACGTACTTTCAATTCCCAATCGGGCTAAAAAGCAAAGCCCGTTGGATACAACCGGAAAATATATCTTTTTTTCCCGACCATTTCATTGTCACCGCAACGGCAAATCTGACTTTTTTTTGTTTATTACCCCTTGAGGCTGTTTTGTTCAATGTAACGATCAAATAAGGAGTCCTGCCATGCAAGCCGTACAACCGGATAAATTGCGAAATATTGTTATTACAGGCCATGCTGGAAGCGGCAAAACTATTCTTGCTGAATCACTTGCCCTGACAATGGGTATTATTAACCGCCTCGGCAGTATTGAAGAAGGGAACACCCTTTCCGACTACTCCGCTGACGAAATTGAAAGAAAACACAGCCTGAACACCAGTCTCGTCAACGGATTCTGGAATGATTGTAAAATCAATATTATCGATACACCCGGCCTTCTTGACTTTCACGGTGATGTAAAATCGGCCATGCGGGTTGCTGATACCGTCCTGATTACTGTCAATTCAGCATCCGGAGTTGAGGTAGGCACTGACACAATCTGGGAGTACACCAGGGAGTATTACAAGCCCACCATATTTATTCTTACCAAGCTTGATGCAGAGCGCTCCAACTTCAACAACGCTATTCAGGCGCTCCAGGATCATTTCGGCCATCTTGTTACGCCAATGCAGTTTCCGGGAGATGAAGGGGCTGGACATCACACCCTCATTGACATCCTGCTGATGAAGCAACTTGAGTTCACCCCCGATAAACCCGGAAGCACCACCATCTCCGACATTCCCGACCTCTATCTAAAACGGGCAGAAGAGCTTCACCAGCAACTTGTCGAAGCAGTTGCCGAAACCGATGAAGAACTGATGAACAGGTTTTTTGAGGTTGGCACCCTGACGGAGGAGGAACTGAGGAGCGGCATCAAATCAGCACTTGTTACCAGAACATTTTTCCCGGTTTTCTGCACGTCACCACTACACCTTATCGGATCCGAAAGACTACTGAACGCTCTTGTCAACCTCTCTCCCTCACCCATAGAACGCGGCCCGGAACACGCAATCTGTACCATTGATGAGACCAAAAGCCTGATTCAACCCAATCCGGAAGGGCCAACCATCGCCTTTATCTTCAAAACAATGTCTGAACCACGTGTCGGCGAAATATCCTACCTCAGGGTATACTCCGGTCATATTGAAACTGGCCATGAGCTGATTGATGTACAGACAGAACAACTCCAAAAGCTTGGACAGGTTTACACAATTGTAGGCCAAAAGAAAACGCCTGTTGAAAAACTGCTTGCCGGGGATATCTGCATGGTTGTAAAGCTGAAGGATGCACATACCAATGATACCCTGGCAGACAAAGGAACAAGCATCCGGGTAACTCCCATTATTTTTCCACTGCCGATGCTGGCCACTGCAATCATTCCGGTTACCCAGGGGGATGAAGAAAAAATTTCGGCTGGCCTGCACCATCTGCATGAAGAAGATCCAAGCTTTGCAATCCAGCACGATGTAGAGTTTAACCAGACAATCCTGAAAACTCTTGGTGAAACTCATCTTGATACCATTATCAGCCGACTTCAAGGGAAGTTTAAAGTCAAGGTTGCCATTGCGCCCGTCAAAATTCCCTATCGCGAATCTATCAGGGTACCCTCATCAGCCCAGGGGAAATATAAAAAACAGTCTGGTGGCAAAGGGCAATACGGTGATGTCTGGGTAAAACTTGAGCCACTTGCACGTAACTCAGGAGTTAAGTTTGCAAGTGAGATTGTTGGAGGTGTTGTCCCCACAAGATATCTGCCTGCTGTTGAAAAAGGGGTTCGGGAGGCAATAACCAAAGGAATTCTGGCAGGATATCCGGTTATTGATCTTAAAGCCATTGCTTATGACGGCTCATTTCATCCAGTCGACAGTTCGGAATTTGCCTTTAAAATAGCCGCAAGCATGGCATTCAAGAGCGCTTTCGACCACGCAAGACCATTCCTGCTTGAGCCGATATTTGACCTTAACGTCTACGCGCCCGAACAGTATACCGGAGAGATAGTGGGTGACATTTCAAGCAAACGTGGTAAAATTCTTGGCATGCAATCTGACGTAAGAATGCAGATCATTCACGCACTGATTCCTCAGGCATCTCTGACGACCTTTCATCATGCACTGACCAGACTTACCCAGAGCAGGGCAAGATACTCATACAGTTTCAGCCATTACGAGGAGGCGCCACCCGATATCGCCCAGCAGATCATCGCTGAAAAGAAAGAGTGAGGAAAACTAAAGGGTGGGGGCGAGAGAGACAACTCCGCCCCCTACAGGGTACCGAACATTGACTTGATGGTGAGCCACCATACTATCCAGATCGCCTCACGAATGTTTTTTTTTGTCATTTTCGATTTACCAACCGATCGATCAACAAAAACTATGGGGATCTCCTTAATCGTAAAGCCTTTCTTCCACACCCTGAAGTTCATCTCAATCTGAAATGAATAACCTTGGGAATTTATCCTGTCAAAATCAAGGGCCCGCAACACCTCTGCACAAAAACATTTAAAGCCACTTGTCGGATCATCGACAGGCATCCCCGTAATAATACGGGTATAGATACTTGCCATTTTAGAAAGAATCAACCTGCCGAGCGGCCAGTTGACAACGTTGACCGTATTGTTCATGTAGCGCGACCCGATAAGGAGATGAACTTCACTCATGCCATCAAGAAATTGCCCCACCACAACGGGATCATGCGAATAATCTGCATCCATCTCCACGATGTAATGGTAACCCTTCTCTAAAGCATACCTGAACCCTGCGATATATGCGGTACCGAGCCCCATTTTTTTCGCTCTTGTCATCAGATAAACTCCTCTCATCCTCCCCTGCATTGAACGAACAATATCAGCGGTTCCATCGGGGGAATTGTCATCAATGACAAGCACATCAACCGAATCTGAATATCTTCCAGCAAGTTCGCCCAGAAGCCTGCCGATATTATCAGCTTCATTGAACGTCGGAATGATGACAAGGGCAAGGTTTGACGGCCCTTTTTCATTTCCAAACTGAACGAATGAATGTTCTGGAGTAACGTTGTTGTTTACCGGCATAAGCGTCGGGAATCTTCAAAAAAAAAGCATTGCCTCGACAAAGCAATGCTTTTAGTAACACTATTGATTTGACTGTGATACCTTAGCGCGCCTCTCTGTGAAATCTGTGGAGAAATCTAAGATCAAAATCAAGTCGAGATGGCGGTGTGAATGTATAATCAAGCACTTCGCCGTCTGGATGCACCTCTATGAGTGCTCCGGCTGGGCATTCTTCTGAATTAAAACAGGCAGAACAAGAAATACAGGCATCCTGATCAATATAAGCCCTGAATCCACCCTCCTGAACGTCACCATAAAACTTGTAGCCAATGGCATTGACTTTGGGCGGACACTTGTCGAGGCAAAGGCCGCAACCCACGCAAAGGTTTTCAATAATAAAGTAGTGATCCTTCTCCCTTGGAGGTGCCTTCTTCACTGGTACCGAAGCAGCAGCGGGAGGAACAGCTTTCGGAGCCGGTGGGAGTGCAGATGAAACCGCCGGTTTGACAGGCGGTGCTGGCTTTGCGCCAGCAACAGGTTTAGCTGCCGCAGATGGCTTCGCACCTGCTTCTGGCTTGGCTCCAGGTGCTGGCTTGGAAACACCATCTGCCGGTTTCGGTGCAGGCGGAGGAGCAGGTTTCGGAGCAGCTTTAGGCTCTCTCTTAATCGGAAAGGCTGACTCCTGGGGCAATCCGCTCCTCCCAAGATTGACATTCAGCGGTTCTAACCGAGCCTTGCCAATTTGTTTCTGGGAAAGTTCTTTTGGTTTAGACTTTACCTCACCCGCCCCCGAAGCAGCCGCCTTAGGCACAGCAGGTGGTGGCTTTGGCGCTGCAGGGGCGACATTCGCTGCGGGGGCAACCTTCGCTGCGGGGGCGACATTCGCTGCGGGGGCAACCTTCGCTGCAGGGGCGACATTCGCTGCGGGGGCAACCTTCGCTGCAGGGACAACCTTCGCTGCGGGGGCAACCTTCGCTGCAGGAGCTGACAATATATCTGGCTTTTGTACAGGATCGGCCATGAAAACCCTCCTCTTAGATTACATGAAAAACTTTAAAAGCAACAAATACCAGCCGAAGAGGCATTGAAGCCTCCCCGGCAAGAGTAGATTCAGACAATCAACTTCATAAGATAGTCAACAACCTGTGTCAGCATAAGCTGGCCTGACACCGCTGCATCACCAACCTGTGGAGGCAATGGAGAATCGGTCTGATAGAAGCCATTTCCAATGAACAAAAATACCAGAATAAAAACGCCACCAAAGTAAAGGAACGTACCTGCCATCTTTGAATCTGAAATTGTCAGCACAGGAAAACGGAAGTTGACATCCCTGTTGAGAAACTTCTTTCCAAGCCAGCGGATGGTTCTGGTTTGGATGTCAGCCCCTTCAAGACGTGAACCACGATCTTCAAACCATACCGCAAAACTGATAAACCAGATAAGGTGGCCTATCATAAGAATGGTTGAAAGATGCGAACTCGAAAAGATAGTCACGGTCTCCGTCCAGAAATAATAGAATATACCTGCTGAATAGTGATGCGAAAGATGGGCCACTGAATCCCATGCCTTTGCGTCGGCAGCAGGAACACCATACATCATGGAAGCAATCCATGCGCCATCAATATACCAGCAGACTGCCGACAGGCCCTTAATTCCCCAAAGCATCGCAAACCAAAGCTGGTCCTGTATGGATACTCCACAAGTGCCCCCATAAACAGGGCCAAGACACGGAAATGAGTAGGAGTTCTTTTTGAGACCGAGATCGTCCCAAAGCGGAGATGTGTGTGAAAAGAAGGCTATACGAACAAGGGCGATCAGCGAGAAAAGCGAACCCGCGACGATAACATGCACCATCACCCAGTCGTTGATACTTGGGTCGCGGAACATCCACTGGAAAATTGGAAGGGGTTTCAGCCAGTAGAATGACATCAGAATGTTCGTGCCGAAAAGATTAAGTTCGCAGATGGTATTCCAGCAAATCACAGCATACACAGAGAGCATGGTGGCAAAACAAAGCGCCATGACTGTGCCGAGAATCTTTACCTGGACTTCCTGATCGCGTCCTTTCGTAATAAAAACAGACTTGATTTGGCTGTAAAGTCCGTTAAGCTGAATTTTGAGCAGATACTGACCGCCATGATAGACACCTGCAAAAACATAAAGAACGCCACAGATAATGTGGTTAAAGGCGATCAGATTAATCACAACTCTCGACATTCCAAATGTGGCACCATTCTTCGGCATAATGGCAAAAGCTTCAAAGTCAGCAAATTCCTTTGTTCCAGAGACGATTCTGCCGCCCTCCTGCACAAAGTTATAACTCACCCTGTTGAAAGGCTCGCCATAAAGATAAAAAGCAAGAGTGTCAAGATGTTTGTAATACGCGTCAAACGATGGCTGCTGGAAAGCAACAAACGCGATACAACCACACGCGATACTAACGTAGCCCATTGCTGTCAGGTGGACAGAAAAGGCTGCCTTCATATCATCATTCAGATGAGTTGCCGCATTTGGCGGATTGTTCCACCAGTAAATACCGGCAGAGAAGAAAATAACGGCCAAAACAAATGACATGAAAGTCTCTGAATTGATCGTCTGAAAATCAGGAATCGGGGGGAAACCAAGCACAAACCACATTAACAAACCCCATCCCAGAAAAAGCAGAGACATGTAAACGGCATGAGGTCCGAGTGCTTCCCTGTAACTTTTGGCGCTGATTCCGCTGAAAACTACATCACCAAACTTGCCAAGAAACCTGAAGTCACGGAAATTACCGGTACGTCCGGTAAAGGGGTTGGTGAGATTGTGAGTCCAGTGACGCCATCCACCAAAAATAAGAACCGAGCCAGAAATGAAGTGAAACAGTGACCAGCCAAGCAGTTTTGATGCTGCAAACTCAAGATCCTCTGTTTTGGTGCTGAAAGTATCGATACCAAGAGAAACCATTCTTGGCTTGATCGTCAGATAGAACCAACTGTCGTGAAAACCAGGCGCTCCCCATGGAAAAACCTGAATGCCAGCGATATAGTAGATTGCCATCAAAAAACCCAGCACACCAAGCAAAGCAAGGTGAGCACCGACAACCTGCTCGTCATCAATCTTGTCGGTATCGAAAATCTGGAACCACTTCGTTGAGCGAGTTTCTGTCCGCTGGAACAGAAATCTTCTCATTTTCGAAGCATCCTGCTCCTTGATAACAGACGGAGCTCCCGATGCCCCATTTCCCCCGGGAGAAGGAGCATTCGCCTTTGGAGGTGGGACAGCGCCCTTTGGCTTGACTGCTGCCGGATTCACTTGTTCAGCCATTGTATTTCTCTCCTTTTTTTGGACATAATTCAGGTTGAAGAAACCGAAAAGAAAACTATTGTGCGATCAGCAATGCGATACCATCAAACTATTAATCCACTTTATCAGAATAACCCGGCCCCTTTCGCCAGCTTTTCCTGTGGACTGAAACGCAATGACCAACCACCTGTGACGAATCTATACAAAAACAAAGTAACAATCAACACAATCCCGACAATCTACCAAGATCACCTGATACAGTTGGTAAATAAAATAAGAAAAATTATTTAATAATAAATTTTTTTGCCCCCGCATTAATGCGCTATTGTTTTATTATAGTGCATGAAAGCAGTTGCAGCAACTGCTGGTATGCCCTGACAGCCATCAGGATGGCTCACGGCTGGCTCTTTAATCCCGAACACCTTACCAAGCATGAAGATAACGTTCAGCAAACTCTCCGGAGCGGGCAATGACTTTATTGTTATCGATAACATGGATCTTTCCCTTCAGCTTACCCCTGTACAGATCGGGGAGCTCTGCACCAGAAAAACAGGCATTGGTGCAGATGGCCTTATCCTTGTTGAACCATCTACGCTGTATGATTTCAGCATGAACTACCACAACGCTGATGGTTTTCAGGGCTCAATGTGCGGAAACGGCGGAAGGTGCGCGGCCTGGTTCGCCTTCGTCATCGGAATTCCTGCAGGTGCAGATAACACCTATAGATTTGAAGCCAACGGCAACCGCTATGACGCATGGGTTACTAACGCTGAAACCGTGAAGCTCAGGATGCTCGCACCTGAAGAGTTCAGAAACGACTTGAACGTAGAGGGAATTGTCTGTCATTCAGTCAATACGGGCTCTCCACATGCCATTATTTATGTATCTGACTTGGCAAATGTTAAGGTCAACGAAACCGGGCACACCATCAGACACCGAACAGACATTTTTCCTGATGGAACCAACGTTAACTTTATCGAGATCACCTCTCAAGACTCTCTCTCCATCCGCACCTTTGAACGTGGTGTTGAAAATGAAACTCTCGCTTGCGGGACCGGATCAGTTGCCGCCGCCCTCATGAGTTACCGCCTGGGCAAAATCAGGGGTACAACCGTACAGGTCAAAGTTAAAAGCGGCGATACACTGCAAGTTCAGTTCAGTGAAAATATGAACGAAATTTTTCTTACAGGTCCAGCTAAAATCATCTACGAAGGGAGCGTCACCATTCCATAATAAACATCAGGATGAATAACCGTCCGGTTTTTTCACCCCTGGGAGTTTAAAAACAGCCTCAAATCAAAAAAGTTGAATCAAATAGAGACTCTTGTCGCCAGGTTTTGAATTTTTTCTGTATAATCATTCGCTGTTCTCAAAGTCTTTAATTTAAATGGGAATTATACTATGGAAAAGTGGGTCTGTGTACCATGCGGCTATGTTTATGATCCTGCAGTTGGCGATCCTGATAGCGGAATAGCTCCGGGAACTTCCTTTGAAAATCTTCCTGATGGTTGGGTCTGTCCTGTCTGCGGCATGGACAAGTCATCGTTTGAACGCGAATAAATTATTTGGGTGTTTCGGATGGAGCTGGAGCTGCTTCGGCACCTTCTGAAATATTTGATTTACTGCTGTCCGCTGACATTGCCTGCTCAAGAAGATACTCCGGCACGCCAATCACCACAGAATCCACAGCGGTGCTGTCCGGTGTCATGGTCATAACCTCTCTATAATCAGGAACAACAATCCCCCGTCTCCGCATGATGGCGTAGATGAGGCTGGAACGATTGTGAACATAGCGTGAGCTCCCTGTCGGGGAAAATAGAATAGGGTTTGGAAGGATGGCAGCAAGTCTGGATGCCTGTTCCGCCGACAGTTTAGCTGGACTCACACCGTAGTAATGACGGGCGGCTTGACCGATACCGAAAATACCATCACCCCATTCGGCAACATTGACATAGATCTCAAGAATCCGGCGTTTGGAAAGCGTTTTCTCAAGTCTCCAGGTAAGAATGGCCTCCTTGATTTTGCGTACCGGATTTTTGGTGGGAGAAAGGTAAAGGTTCTTGGCTAGCTGCTGGCTGATTGTGCTGCCACCCATCTTGAACTTCTTGGCAAGAATATTTTTCTCAAGCGCCCGCTCCATGGCCTTATAATCGAAACCCTCATGCTGCCAGAACTTGTCATCCTCAGCTATCAGAACCGCCTTGACAAGATTTTGTGAAACATTGCGGAGCGAGACCCATCTCTGGTCTACTTTTTTGTCGAAGCGCCCATCCCGCTGCCATTCGGCCTCCCGATACTCCATAAAGGCTGTTTTTGTGGGGTTTTCATCCACAAGTGAGCCGACATCAGGGTAAAAAAAATAGCGTCCGACATCGACAGCAAAAAGCAGCAACAGAATAATGACAATCACTCTGACAGGCTTTATACGTGTAGCTGGCGTCTTGGACACTGCAATGTTGATGAAAAGAGGGTGAAGCTGAAACGCGAACCACTCATAGAATGGTGCCCTCGGGCAGACTCGAACCGCCGACCTACAGTTTAGGAAACTGTTGCTCTATCCACTGAGCTACAAGGGCATAATAGTGTTGAAGTTAGTACTTTTGAGCAAACATGCAACCAACGCTCTTATTTTCTTCCAAACATTTTGTCGAGCTGGTCAAGTGATAGCTTGATAATGACTGGCCGACCATGCGGACAGGCGTAGGGTTCACGGGTGGCAAACAAATTGTCAATCAGTGAACGCATCTCTTCGAGAGAGAGCTTCTGACCAGCCATGATGGCATTGCGGCACGAATAGGACTTTGCCAGATTGTCACGCTTTTCCAGCTTTAGTTTTGATGCGTTGTCCTGATATTCAGCAATCATATCCTGTAAAATTGTCACCTCAGTGCCCGGTTTGACATCCTGGGGCACCCCCTCAATCATGATTGTTTTATTGCCAAAGAGCCGAAGATTAAAGCCAAGCCGATAGAGATCGTCACGAATCTCCTCAAAGACCTCATACTCCCACGGGCGGAACTCCACCTTCTGTGGAAAGAGCAGTTGCTGGGAGTTTGGAACACTTTGGGTCATAACATCAACAGCACGCTCATACAACACACGCTCATGCGCAACATGCTGATCAATAATCATCAGTCCTGTCTTTATCTGGCAGATGAGATACTTGTTATGCAACTGCCAGATTTTTGGTTCGACATCTTTCGGGTCAGGCGCGACATCATCAGCATAGATTGGAGAGAGCAGTACAGAGGCAAGTTGGTCTCTCCCCTCCTGCAACTCCTGCTCCGGAACGGGCAATCCCGCAGAGGGGTGAGACGGGAAAAGTTCTGGCTGATGCCGTGGCGATCCACGAAATGGCGTGGGTTCCTGAAATGCACCTTCACGATAATTCTGATAGAGGCTGCCGGTGGTTGTGGCACGATGCGGAATATCGGGAAATGAAAATTTTCTTGATACCGCTGAGGGGTATGAATCAGAAATGAACGGCGCACTCTCTATGGCTGCCAGGTCAGGGGAAAAATCGTGCAACTGAATGGCGCGCTTGATAACCGGATAAAACATGTTACGCACATTACGCTCATCATCAAAGCGAATCTCAAGCTTTGCAGGATGCACATTAACATCAATGCGTGATGGATCAATGCCAAGAAAAAGCAGCACAAAGGGAGCCTGACGCTCAACAAGCAGGTCGCCATAAGCCTGCTGCACTGCCTGTGACAGCATCCGGTTCTGAACAAGCCGGTGATTGATAAAAAAATATTGATCGAGTTTCTTGCGCTTCTGCATTGCAGGCTTGCCAAGAAAACCCTTGATTGAGAGGTAATCATTCTCTTCAGAAAGCCCAATCATGCCTGCGGAAAAATCATCACCGTAAAAAACATTGAGCCGCTCTAAAATATCCGGACTCTTGAGATGAAAAAGCTCCTCGTCATCGCTGTACATTCGCCACTCAATTTCAGGGTATGCCAGCGAGAACGACTTGGCAATTTCAAAAATATGATGATACTCGGTAGCATTGGACTTCAAAAACTTCCGACGGGCAGGTACATTATAAAAAAGATTCCTGACGCTGATGGTCGTCCCCTGCTCACCCTGCACCCCCGACTCCTCAGCAAGAACCCCCCCCTCATACCGAAGCTTCAAACCCAGAGTCTCTTTTGCCGTGCGGGTTTTCAGCTCAAAATGCGAAACCGAAGAGATACTTGCCAGCGCCTCTCCCCTGAAGCCAAGGCTTTGGAGAGAGTCCAGATCTTCAACACCGGTAATTTTGCTTGTTGCAAAACGCTCGACGCACAGAAGAGCATCCTCCCGCAACATCCCGGCTCCATTGTCCACAATCCGGATTAGCTCTTTTCCGGCATCCTTGATTGATAAGGTTATCTTGCTGGCTCCGGCATCAATGGAATTTTCAAGAAGCTCCTTGACCACTGATGCCGGACGCTGAACAACTTCACCAGCAGAAATCTTGTTCGCAACTATATCGGGTAATCTTGCAATTCTTGCCATAGGCTGCGTTGAGAACGTTACTCTTTTCGTAAATGGTAAAAAATGTCGCCAGCCCCCAAAGTTATCGATAAATGAGATTCTTTTTCAGAAAAAATTGATAAATAACCCCAACCCCATTCCGTTGGATCAAGAATAACCATTTCTCAGCAATTCCCATAGTTCCCGAAGAGCGGCTTCACTGAAGCGGAGCTTGTTCTGTTCACGATCGCCCTGCATAAAGATCGTTCTGGAGAAAACCATTGCTGATTTTTTTTCGGCTATTGCCAGGCAAAGCATTCCGACAGGTTTTTCAGGGGAACCTCCAGACGGTCCGGCTATCCCTGTTGTCGATACGGCAAAATCAGCCCCGCTTTTTTCAAGGCATCCCAATGCCATGGCCCGGGCAACCTCTTCGCTCACCGCACCGAACGTTTCGATGCTCTCCTCTGGCACCCCAAGAGTATTGTGTTTTGCCTGGTTGCTGTACACCACAAAACCCTGAAGAAAATAGAATGATGAACCAGGCACATCGGTCAACCGGCTGGCAACAAGACCACCAGTGCAGGATTCAGCAACAGCAACACTCAGCCCTCTGACCGAAAGCATGGCGCCAATCGTCCCTTCAAGAGTCACCTCACTGGTCGCATAGATAAACTTTTCAGCACGCAAGACAATGGCATCAATAACCATGCGGTTATCGCGATCAACTGCTTCCCGCTCACAACCGATGGTGCTGATCATCAGGTTAACTCCTGCCGCATGAGGGAGGTAGGCAAGAGTCGTTCCGGTTGGCAGATTATCCTCGATGTCGACAATCATCTCTGCCAACGTTGATTCACCAACACCGAGCGTTTTTACCGGCGTATGACGAATGACTGTATCAGATAGCACTGCAAAATGGGGCACAACGGTAAGTTCCATCATCGCCTTCATTTCGGAGGGCACACCCGGCATCAACACCAGGGAGTGACGGTAAAACTGCTCTCCGCAGTCAATAATCATCCCGGCCGCACTCCCCCTTGTATTGGGAATAACATGAGAGCCCTCTATCACCATAGCCTGATCGGAGAGTGATGCCGATACCTCCAGCCCCCGTTTTTTTAAACGGTCAGCAAGATTCTGGTATGCCTCCTGATTGAGCTCTTTCCCTCTTCCAAGAAGCTGTTGTACCGCTTTTTTTGTCCGGTCATCCCTTGTCGGACCAAGCCCGCCTGTAACAAGAACAACCTCAGCCCGCTCAAGTGCTTCGGCAAGCACCGAAACAATCTCCTCCTCAATATCAGCGCAGGCAACAACTCTTCCCGTTTGCACCCCTATACCGGCAAGAACACCGGAGATAAATGCCGCATTGGTATTTACCCGCTGTCCTTTAAGAAGTTCATCTCCAACTGACACAATTTCAGCACGCATAACACATTCTCCTCAGATAAGATAACTTGCTATCCGCAGGATATCGGCAAAAACGCCGCCTGCCGTCACCTCCCCTCCTGCACCTGGACCACGCACAACCAGTGGAGTTGCCAAGTAACGCTCTGTGGTAAAGACCACCATATTTTCAGATCCATTAAGGCCGGCGATGGGGCTTGCGACGGGGAGCCGTTTGAGCCCGATAGTTGCAACACCCTCCCTGATCTCACCTGCGTAGGCAATAGTCATACCCTCCTTTCCTGCTTTCTCAATTTCGTCAGCATACCACCCGTCAATAGTTGACAAACGGTCAAGAAACTCCGGCACCCCCATCTCACCACGATACTCCTCCGGCACCAGACTCTCACAGGCAACATCGCTGTACTCCAACGTGAAGCCAAGTTCACGACCAAGAATCAGGAACTTCCGGGCAAAATCAGCGCCTGAGAGATCATCCCGAGGATCAGGTTCGGTATACCCCGCCTCCCGGGCACGCCGAACAATTTCGCTGAACCGGCCACCTTTGCGAAGTTCATTAAAGATAAAACTTAATGTACCAGAGAGTACCCCCTCGATACTGATAATCTTGTCCCCGCTGTTTTTCAGATCATTCAGGGTATTGATAATCGGTAATCCAGCACCAACATTGGTTTCATATAGAAAACGGGCGTTGCTTTTCCTTTGGGCTTCCCGGATACTGCGGTAAAGCGGCCAGGTACCCGCCATACCAAGCTTGTTGGCCGTCACCACAGAAATATTGGCAAGCAACAATCCGGGATAACTTTCTGCCACACTCGCACTTGCCGTACAATCGACAAAAATAGTGTTATGAAGGTTTCGTGCCCTGATAAGCTCAATGTACCCTTCGATACCATGGTGATCGACTCTCGGCACAAGAGCCTCCTGCCAATGCTGGAGGTCAATTCCGTTATCATTCAGCGCCATTTTACCAGTGTTCGCCATTCCGCAGACCACCAGATCAAGATCGTTATCCTTTTGCAGATTAATCCGATGGGCGCTTATCTGGCCAATCAGGCTTTTTGCAATTGTGCCCGTGCCCGCAATAAAGAGATGCACCTTGCGCTGCGAGAGAAAAAACGACTCATGAATACAGTTCAGCGCCTTGTTCTCATCATGGCCGTCAATGACAAGAGAGATATTCATCTCATTGGCGCCCTGGGCAACAGCAATGACATTGATGCCATTTTTTCCAAGGGTTTCAAACAACTGGGCTGAGACGCCAGGATGACCCGACATATTATTGCCAACAACAGCAACCATGGCCAGGTTACGACGAATCACAAGGGGATCTATTTGACGGAATTCCATTTCCCGAACAAAAATTTCCTCCAGTATGTTTTTTGCTTTTGCCGCTTGCGAAGGATTGATGGCAAGAGTAATTGACTGTTCAGAGGAAGCCTGAGATATAAATATGATGTTGATACGGTGACGGGCAAGGCAACTGAAGAGGCGTGAGGCAATACCCGGAACTCCAACCATCCCGCTTCCCGACATGTTCAGAAGTACGATATTGTTGATTGAGCTGAGGCCTGTGACCGGCAGCGTTCGACTCCTTTCCAGAGGTGTCGAATGTTCAATGCGAGTGCCAGCAGCTTCCGGATTGAACGAGTTTTTGATCAAGAGGGGAATGCCTGCTTTCATGGCGGGCTGAACTGCCAGAGGATGCAAAACTCTTGCACCGGCATGAGAGAGCTCCATCGCTTCTGAATAGCTGACATAGGGCAAAATCCGTGCATCACGAACCCGTTTTGGATCAGCACTGAAAAAGCCGTCGACATCCGTCCATATCCAAATTTCTGAAGCGCTAAGCGCTGCGCCAAGAATCGAGGCCGTGTAGTCAGAACCTCCACGGCCCAGCGTTGTTATGGTACCATCTGGCGCTGCCGCAATAAATCCTGTAACAACCGGCACACCGTCAAAAGATGCCAGGCGCTTTTTAATCTGAAGTTCGGAGGCAAGGGTGTCTACCAGTGCATCGGCATAATTGGCATCGGTAACAATCAACTCACGGGCATCAAGAGAAAATGAAGCTACCAGCCGCTCCTCCAAATAACAACTGACTATTCGGGCAGACAGACGCTCGCCAAAGCTCAGTACAACCGCCATGCTTTTTTCAGAAAGCTCCCTGAGCAAAAAAACGCCCTGAACAATATTGTGGAGATCGGAAAGATCAGAGCGTATAGCAGCAATAACATCACCAAGACGCACGCCGGAAAAAAGCTCCTCGACGACAGCGATATGGATTTGATCAATTTCATCAAGAATCGTGCGGCAACTGCCGTCGCCACCACAAGCTTTTGTGGCGGCTTCAAGCAACAGGTCAGTAACTCTGTGAATGGCCGAAACCACAACAACAAGCTTCTCATCATTGACTGCGCCCGCAATAATATCGGCAACCTTTTTTATCCGCACGGCTGACCCCAGAGAGGTGCCTCCAAACTTGTATATCTTCATGCTCCCGCCAATGCTTTCATTGAAATGTGAAAAGAGACCGAACAACCTTCCGCCACCCGCCAGAATATAATTCATTTCCCGAATGAGCTTGCATAACGCGGGCTTTCGCTGAAGCAACAAGCACAAAAAAGCGCCCTTGCAGGCGCTCTTGAAGTCATAAAAAAAGTGAAATCTGCTCTTAGCTGCTCAACGCCTCGGCTCCAGCAACAATTTCGCTGAGTTCAGTGGTAATGGCAGCCTGCCTTGCACGATTGTAACTGATGTTGAGCGCACGAAGGAGATCCTTGGCATTTTCGGTTGCAGAATCCATCGCCGACATGCGGGCCGCCTGCTCTGCTGCATTCGATTCAAGCATCATTCTCCATACCTGGGTATTGAGATGCTTGGGTACCAACACATCAACGATAGCCGCAGGTGATGGCTCATAAATATAATCACTGCCGCCCTCTTTGACAGAAGAGGCCTCAGGTGAAATAGGAAGAATCACCTCCGCTTTCAGATGCGGAGCAAGCACTGACTTGAATTCATTGTATACAACAACTACCCTGTCAACCTCGCCACGGAGATACATGCCGGAGGCTGTATCGACAATCTCTTTTGCCGTTCCGAAGTCAAGATTCTGGAAAACGGCAGGGTAACCCTTGACAATGTTGTACTCTCTTTTCCTGAAAAAATCAAATCCTCTCGAGCCTGCACAGATCAGGCAAACGCCACCTTTACCATGAAGAGCGGCATAATCTTCGTGAATGATTTTGTGGGCAAGCTTTATAGCGTTGGTATTAAATGCGCCGCAGAGGCCCCTGTCGGCGGTGACAAGAATCACCAGTACCTTTTTGACCTCTGAACGACCAGAAAGCAAGGGGTTACGCGAAGTATCTACTTTTACAGAGAGTGAACCAAGCATATCCTTCAGCTTCGCGGCATACGGGCGGGCCATGACAGCCCTCTCTTGCGCCCTTCTCAGCTTTGCAGCGGCCACCATCTTCATCGCCTTGGTGACCTGCTGTGTAGACTTTACCCCTTTGATTCGTACACGTATATCCTTTAATGTAGGCATGTATTACGGGACTGTTTATAAATTGCTTGAAAACCTGTCTCCTCTCTCTTACGCCTTGTTCTTCTGCTTGAAGGCATCCACAAATTTAAGCGCGATCTCCTTGAGTTTGGCTGCCGCGTCGGCCTCAAGTGTGCCACTCTCCGAGATTTTTTTGAGAACATCACTGTGCTTGATCTCAAGCGTACTGAGGAACTCCTCTTCAAATTTACGGAGAAAACGCACCTCAACAGAATCAAGCAGCCCCTGAGTACCAAGAAAAATAATGGCAACCTGTTTTTCAACCGGCATCGGAACATACTGACCCTGCTTGAGAATTTCCACCAGCCTTGCGCCCCTGTCGAGCTGTGCCTTCGTGGTTTTATCGAGATCAGAACCGAATTTTGAGAAGGCCTCAAGTTCACGGAACTGCGCCAGGTCGAGGCGTAAAGTGCCTGCAACCTTTTTCATCGCCTTGATCTGTGCAGCACCACCGACGCGGGAAACCGAAATACCTACGTTGATAGCTGGCCTTTGACCGGAGTTGAAGAGGTTTGATTCAAGAAAGATCTGGCCATCAGTGATCGAAATAACGTTGGTCGGAATATATGCCGAAACGTCGCCAGCCTGTGTTTCGATAACCGGCAGTGCAGTAAGACTTCCTCCACCCTTGATCAATGGCCTGAGAACATCAGGAAGATCGTTCATTTTCCTTGCAACCTCAATGTCATCGGTGATTTTTGCAGCTCTCTCCAGCAGACGGGAGTGCAGGTAAAATACGTCGCCAGGGTAAGCCTCGCGTCCCGGCGGACGACGGAGAAGAAGTGAAACCTGGCGATAGGCAACCGCCTGTTTGGAAAGATCATCATAGACAACCAGCGCATGTCGACCGGTATCGCGGAAATATTCACCAAGAGTAGCGCCAGCAAACGGGGCAATAAACTGAAGTGGTGCTGGATCGGATGCCGTCGCCGAAATAACGGTGGTGTACGACATCGCATCATATTTTTCAAGGGTATTGACAACCTGAGCCACGGTCGATCCTTTCAGACCAATTGCTACGTAAATACAAAAAACCCCTTTGCCTTTCTGGTTGATAATGGTATCAATGGCGACGGCAGTTTTTCCTGTCTGCCGATCACCAATAATCAGTTCGCGTTGCCCTCGACCAATCGGAATCATGGAATCAATAGCCTTGAGACCTGTCTGCAGCGGTTCGTGCACTGATTTGCGGTAAATAACACCGGGGGCCCTGCGTTCGAGAGGAAGACGGAGAGATGTTTCGATGGAACCTTTGCCATCTATTGGCTCACCGAGAGGGTTGATGACCCTTCCAAGCATACCCTCGCCAACCGGTATAGAAGCAAGAATACCACTTCTTTTAACCCTGTCACCCTCTTTTACCAGATTTGATTCACCAAACAAGACAGCGCCGACATTGTCCTCCTCAAGGTTTAAAGCCATACCCATCACATTGTTGGGAAACTCAAGAAGTTCGCCAGCGGCAACCTTCGATAAACCATATACACGAGCAATACCGTCACCAACCTGCAGCACTGTTCCCACATCATAAACTTCCGCTTCTGACTCAAAACCGGCAAGCTGCTTGCGAAGTATGGATGAAACCTCATCAGGCCTGACTGTTGTAGACATATCTTATTCCGCTTGGTTATTTGTTAAGAAAAGAGAAAGATTCTGCTTACCTTCTTTTGGGGTCGGACGGAGCGTCACCATTCCAAAAGATAAAACCTGAATTTAATGAAAAGCTTTTAGTTATTCAAATTCCTTTCTCTTATTTGAATAGCGCTTTTTCATCAAATTTAACCCTATACATACAGATACAGGAATTTTTCCCGAAGAAAACAGTATGAAAACTGTCAAAGGATTCGCTTCAGCAACCGTCGGCAATGTTGCCTGCGGCTTTGATGTCTTGGGATTTGCCATTACCGCGCCCGGTGATGAGGTGATTCTGACGCTTTCTGATTCTCCGCAGACCGGTTCTCCGGTTTCCATTACGAGCATCACTGGCGATGGTGGCGCGCTTCCCCTCGACCCCAAGAAAAACACATCAAGCTTTGTTGTTCTGAAATTTCTCGAATATATTCGTGCCCATAAACAGATCGACTTTACCGGCCATATCACCCTTGAGCTTGTCAAGCACCTCCCGCTCAGCAGCGGGATGGGCAGCAGCGCGGCAAGCGCTGCTGCTGCGCTCGTGGCGGCAAACGAACTTTTGGGAACCCCCTGTTCAAAAATGGAGCTGGTACACTTCGCCATTGAAGGCGAAAGGGTTGCCTGCGGATCAGCTCATGCCGACAACGCAGCACCCGCAATTCTCGGCAATTTCGTTTTGATACGGAGCTATACGCCTCTTGATCTTATCACCATACCGTCACCCGAACATCTCTACTGCTCGCTGGCGCACCCCCATACCGAACTGCGCACCGCCTATGCCCGTTCAGTGCTGCCCCAGGAAATTTCACTTAAAACAGCAACCCAGCAGTGGGGCAATGTCGGAGCCCTTGTTGCGGGCCTGCTCACCTCCGACTATGACCTTATCGGACGCTCTCTGGTCGACGTTATAGCCGAGCCAAAACGTGCCCCGTTAATTCCCGGTTTTTTTGAGGTCAAACAGGCCGCAATGGATGCCGGAGCGCTCGGATGCAGCATTGCTGGCTCAGGCCCTTCGGTTTTTGCCTTTTCCTCCTCTGAAAAAACAGCTCAAAAGGTTGGAAATGCCATGAAAGAGGCGTTCATTCACTCCAAAGCACATCTTGAATCAGATCTATGGGTAACGCCAATCTGCAAAGAAGGGGCGAGAGTAATATCATGAATATCAACCGAGAACACCCCGACGCATGATCTATTTCAGCACTAATAAAACATCAATACCGGTCTCCCTGAAAAAGGCTACCCTAGAGGGACTTGCCCCCGACGGCGGACTCTACGTCCCCTCCGAAATTCCCCATTTCTCTCCTGAGGAGATCGCACTGCTTGAAGGCGCAAGCTTCAACAACATCGCCTTCGCCATTGCAAAAAAGTTTATCGGCACCGACATTCCCCCCGATCAGCTCAGCGACATGATCGACAACTGCTACAACTTCGACACTCCGATTGTTCAGCTCAACAGCAACACCTTTGTCGAAGAGCTGTTTTGCGGTCCGACACTTGCCTTCAAGGATTACGGCGCGCGCTTTCTTGCCCGACTGACCGGAATTTTTGCAGCAGAAGAGGACAAGCTCATTACTGTGCTCGTAGCAACATCGGGAGATACAGGGAGCGCCGTGGCTTATGGATTTCAGGGCATTGCAAACACCCGAGTCGTGCTGCTCTATCCATCAGGAAAAGTGAGCCATCTTCAGGAACAACAACTCACCACTGCCGGTGGCAACGTGCACGCCCTTGAAGTAAAGGGTGATTTCGACGACTGCCAGCGGATGGTCAAGGAGGCCTTTGTTGATCCATTCCTGAACAAATCGCTGACACTCACCTCGGCAAACTCCATCAATATATCAAGACTGATTCCGCAGTCCTTCTACTACGGTTGGGCAAGCCTCCAACTCAAGGAGCGATACGGCTACAACAACCCTCTTTTTTCGGTACCAAGCGGTAACTACGGAAACCTTACTGCAGGAGTGCTTGCAAAACGGATGGGCTTTCCGGTTGGCCGCTTTATTGCTGCCTCAAACGCCAACGACAGCGTCACCCGCTATATTGATGAGGGGCGCTACGACCCGCACCCAACCATCACAACACTTTCCACGGCAATGGATGTCGGCAACCCGAGCAATTTTGCACGGCTGAGATATTTCTACCACAACGATCACGCTTCCATGGGTAGGGATATCACAGGTATTGCCATTTCGGATGAAGAGACCAAAGCAACTATCCGGTCAGCTTATGACCGCTTCGGGTATGTCATGGAGCCGCATACGGCAGTGGCATTCCGCGCACTTGAACGGTACAGAAACTCTGGAAATGACGCAGAAAAATCGGGTATTGTGCTCTCAACCGCCCACCCTGCTAAATTTCTTGACGCAATCGAGAGTGCTCTCGATATAGAGATTGGTATTCCTTCAAACCTTCATGAGCTTATGGAAAAAAAGAAAAGCGCCACCTTGATCGGTTCCGGGTATAAAGAGCTTGCCTCTTTTCTCAACGGACTCGACCAGTAACCCTTACTGAATGCTGAATGAACTTAAGAACACTGCTTTTCCTTTTTATTCTGATACCGGCCACATTTTTCGGGATACTCTTCACCCTGTTGCTCAACCTCCTTGACCCCTTGGGCAACGGCTTCCATAGAGTAGCCGCCTGGTGGGGCCGCTTCAGCGCAAGGCTTTTTGGAATCTCCATCGAGGTAATCGGTCAGGAGAATTACAACCCCGCAGAACACTACCTTGTCATCAGCAATCATGCTGGCATGGCCGATATCCCGCTGCTGCTCGGCACCATGAAGCTCGACCTTCGATTTATGGCAAAAGAAGAGCTTGGAAAAATACCGCTCTTCGGGCGGGCACTAAGGCAGGCTGGCTATGTCATGATCAAGCGGGGACAAAACCGCGATGCGCTCAACAGCATTGAGACCGCAGCAGAATTACTGAAAAGCGGTCTTTCCATCCATATTTTCCCTGAAGGCACCCGATCGGCAACCGGTGAACTGCTCCCCTTCAAGCGAGGTGCATTCCGTGTTGCACAAAAAGGGGGCGCTCCTGTACTTCCCGTCACCATCATCGGCAGCCATCTCATTACCCCAAAAAAGAGCCTTAAAATCAACAAGGGCAAAATCATGGTAATCATTGACAAGCCCATTCTACCCTCATCGTGCAGCACTATCGAAGAGCTGATGGCTGCCTGCTCCGAAGTGATCACTGCCAACTTCAACCACTACCGCAACAACTAAATCTGCCGGTAGAGGTTCACCATTTCAATAGCCGTCATGGCGGCATCAAAACCCTTGTTGCCAGCCTTTGTTCCTGCACGCTCTATTGCCTGTTCAAGATTTTCTGTGGTCAAAACACCAAAGGCAATAGGAACACCGGTATCAAGAGAGGCCTGGGCAATCCCCTTGGTTGCCTCAGCCGCAATGACATCAAAATGCGGCGTTGAACCCCTGATAATGACTCCAAGGGTAATGACGGCATCATAGTTGCCGGTAACAGCAACCTTTTTAGCCACCATCGGCAGTTCAAAAGCGCCGGGACAACGATAAATAGTAATATTCTCCTCCGATCCGCCATGGCGGCGGATACAGTCAACAGCACCCTCAACAAGCTTCTGCCCGATAAAATCGTTGAAGCGGGAGACAACCAGGGCAAACCTGGTATCCGCAGCGCCCAGTGCTCCCTCAATCTGCTTAATCTGCATTACAATCTTTGTTTTGAGTTATTTCTGCGGATGGCAGTAGCCAAGCATCCGCTCTACAAGATCAATAAGAACATGACCAATGGTAATATGGCACTCCTGCACCCGGTCAGCCGAATCAGAGTGCGGCACAATAATTTCAAGATCAGCCAACCCTTTCATCAGGCCACCATCACCCCCAAGCAGGGCAATGCTCTTCATCCCCTGCCGCTTGGCACCGTCGAGCGCATTAACCACACTCTTGCTGTTGCCACTGGTTGAAAGCCCGACCAGAATATCTCCATCACGCCCATAAGCCTCAACAAGCCGGGCAAAAACCGCATCATAACCAAGGTCATTCGCCCCCGCCGTCAGAGCTGAAGTATCAGCAGAGAGTGCAATTGCAGCAAGCGCCGGACGCACCACACTGCTGCGGTACCGAATCGTCAACTCCGTCGCCAGATGCTGCGCATCCGCAGCACTGCCACCATTGCCACAAAACAACACCTTTCCTCCCTCCTCAAACGTCCGGGCCATCATGCGTGCCATGGCTACAATGACGGCACTGTTCTGCCGTGCTACCCTCTCCTTGAGGCGTGCGCTATAGAGCATGATATCGAGCACCACCTCTTCATACCGAGTGCGATCAGTCAGCCCATCTGAACACCTGCATTGCTTCGACATAAAAATGGGTTTTAACGATATGAATCAGGCTGCCAGTATAAGGAAAAAAGTGACGGGATGCCTTCTGCCAGCCTAACCGCTGCCAGATAAATCTGTAGCAACTGAAACTCACGTCATACATCAGTGCAAAAAGACCAATAAAGCATGGAAGATGGTAATCAGGATAGATGCAAATGCTGCATCAAAAACCCTACACCCAGCCATTAACCATTTTAAAGATCTCCCGATCCCCAATCGGCACAGGAACTGATGCTATGGGTTCATCCTGAACCAACATATCGGCAATTTCGTTGTAAGGCACAAGGCACTCAGCTTTTCCCTCGCTCTCCTCCATGGCAAACATGGTTTTGCCAGCGAAGCGGCTTTTGCGTATTAGTTCATGATAGGGCACTTTGGCAAGTAACCTTGTTCCTACTTTTTCTGCAAACTGGTCGAGCATGTTGGTGCCTCCACCGGTGGTGTAATCAACGCGATTGGCAACAATGCCTGCAAGTTTCACCTTGTAACGCACACTTTTCTGCTGAATTGCCATGCAGAGGCGATTGGCTGCAAAAATGCTGTCAAAGTCGTTGGTGGCAATGATGATAGCATAGTCGGCATAGTTAAGCGGGGCGCTGAAACCTCCACAGACGACATCGCCAAGAACGTCAAAAAGGATAACGTCATATTTTTCGTAGAGGCCAAGCTCCTGGAGCAAGGTGACAGATTCACCGACCACGTAGCCGCCACAGCCACTTCCGGCAGGCGGGCCGCCAGCCTCAAGGCAGTCTATACCTGCAAATCCGGTTTCTATAATATCTTCGGCACTGAGCTCCTCGTGGTGAAAATCTACCTCTTCAAGAGCTTCAATAACGGTTTTCTGAAGTTTTCCGGTAATGGGAAAGGTGCTGTCGTGCTTGGGATCGCAACCGATCTGCAGTACCTTGGCGCCTTTCAGGGCCAGTGCCGCTGAAATATTGGCGCTAGTGGTGCTTTTTCCTATGCCGCCCTTGCCATACACCGCTAAGACTAAGCTCATAATATTTAAGAGAGAATATGATTGATAGAAAAATCTTATCCGCCAAGTGACTCTTTGGCCTTTCGGAAGACGTCAACGGTAACCACAGGCTCGCCTATACTGCGGGCAAAGGTGTCAGTGTTCTTTCTCACCTTTTTGCGAACGAAAAATGGCACCTTCTTCAGCATTGTTTCTGCATCATCACTCCATTTCATCTCACCTTCGTCAGGAAGAACTGTAACCTCAGACGTAACCGATTCAGAAGCCTCCCCGTTACTGTCGGACGGTATAACATGTCCCTCTTCGGAAGAAGCGCTCTCTTCATACTCCAGACCGGCATCCCCGAAAAAGTCGATGAGGTGCTTTTCAAGGCCGAGTTTGCATGAAAGATATACTCTGTCGGCAATAACATCGGCGCCAGCAAAGCCGAAAAACGGGTAGTAACCGAGCAGATGGTTTTCAATATGAGTAGGAGGGCAGACAACCATGCAGGGAACATCAAGCTTGCGGCAACTGTGGCGTTCCATCTGTGTTCCGCAGACCAAATCAGGCATTTCATCCTCAATAACTTTGGCCACATCCTGAAAACGGTCTGTCACCATCAGCGCACCAGGAAGGTATCCCTCCAGCTCTTTGCGAACCCAGTCGGCATGCTGCTCAAGATAGGTTCCTGCGCCGATAATCTGCATACCGAGCTCATCGCGCAAAAACTTGACAATGCCGACCGTATGGGTGGCATCACCAAAGACAAAGGCCTTTTTATTGCTGAAACTCTCCATATCGGCCGTGCGGGCAAACCATGGAACACCGCTCGGGGCACTGAGGCCATCAAGCGAAAATGCCTTGAGATTCGGCATGACAAGAGGGGGAGTTCCCCTATCCGAACCAATAGCATTCAGTTTTTCTAGAAGTGACCGCAGCCACGCCATGGTAGGTTCAACCCCCAGAGGAGCTTCAGTGAGTGATGGCATAGAGAAGGTCTCTTCAAGATATGCGGCTGCATTCACACCAATTTCCTGATAGGGAGCAATATTGAGCCATGCTGCCGGAAGTCTTCCAAGATCCTCGATGCTGCTTCCCCATGGAGCAACCACATTCACCGTGATGCCCAGCGTCTGCAACATGCGGGTGATACTGGTCAGATTGGCACGAAGATGAAAACCAAGTGAAGTAAAGCCAAGAATGTTCACCGACGGTGCGGCTGTCTTTTCCTGAGTGACGGCATAGCGCTTCACCAGTTCTGTGAAAAGGCCATCCGCCGCCTCGTTTTCAGATACCCGAAAAGGATTCAGTGCATAGACCATCAGCCTTTCGTTCGGCACACCGGAATGGGCCGCAAGCTGATGCAGATCCTCCTGGAGAAGGGCTGTGCTGCAACTTGGCGCAATGACGATAAGTTCAGGATGATAGTGGTGATCGACCTGCTGCAAGGTGGTCGGAAGTCGTGAAACTCCCTGCGCAAGGTCTCTGCCGCGAACGACGCTGATGGACAACCCCGGAAATTGGGGGGTTCTTTCGAGCATGGTATAGGTGGCCGTAATGTAATCATCGCCCTGGGGGGCATGATAGACTGTGTGAACCCCTTTCATGCTGTTGGTGACTCGGCTGATACCATGAAGGGCGGTTCCCTCATAGAGCCAGAAAGCTAAGCGCATACTTCTATAACGTTTGTTGTTGCATTTCTTTGCAGTGAATTATTCGGCACTCGGCATAATACCTTCAAGCCATACTTTTTCGTCAAACGCTGGCAGCTTGCTGCGACGCTGAAGCGGTGAAACAAAGAGATTGGCAAGAGAGATAACTCCTGACCAACTGTGAATGGGCATGAGCATGAACTCCATGCTCCACTTCACCACAAAACCATTACCCACAAACGGGTTGGCTGTCATCAGCGAGGTGACAATCAGATCGGGTTTAATGCGTCTGACATCCTCAAGCTGGCGATGAAAGTTTGGCTGTTCAACAACGCGCACGCCGTCAAGAGCCTCAAGCTCGCGTGCATGAAACTTCTTGATGATATAAGCGCTGCTACACTCCACAACATCGGCACCGGCATTGTGGAGAAAACGGGCAAGTGGCAGCTCCATCATGGTATCTGCGGTGAAAAAAACTTTTTTTCCTTTCAGGAGATCAGTCTGTTTGCGGATCTTCTCCCATGCAGCTTTTTCGCGATCACGAAGATCAACAGTAATCCCGAATTCACGGGCAAGATCCTCCCAGAACACTCTGGTACCATCAGGGCCAAACGGAAAGAGCGAATGGAGAACGCTGCATCCCCGTTCACGGGAAAGCTTGACGGCAACTCTCGAAAGATAGGGCTGTACAGGAGCCAAAACAGTATCGGGGCCAATGGCTGGCATCTTGTCGAAACGGGATTCAGGAAGAAATCCGCCAACTGGAATACCGAGCTCTTCTGCCTCTGCCCTCAAATCATCAGCCGTCGAATCATTGACCGATCCAAGGAAAACCACCTTTTTCTCTCCGGCAGGTGCCTGGGGACAAAATGGCACAAGTGCAGCAAGCACAGAATCTTCAGCCTGAGTAAAATTATAGACGAGACCGCTGGCAGGAACAAAGAGAACAGGAACTTGTGGAGTACTGAGATGGTGGGCCAGCCCTTTGAAGTCAACCTTCATCACCTCGGGGGTACATGAAGAGAGCAAAAAAATGACGGAGGGGTTATGATCAGACTTGATTTCACTGATAATTTCCTGAAGCGTGGGCTCATTCTTGGAAAGGTCACCCTCCTCCATAAGGGCAATGCCAAAGCGCGGTTTGGCAAAAATCATCATACCAAGAGCATTCTGCAAAAAATGGGCGCAGGTATGCGTTCCAAGTATGAGAAAAAAGCTGTCCTTGATCTTCTGATACATCCAGCCGACACAGGCCAGACCACAAAAACTGTGCGTGACGTTATCTTCCTTGATTATTTGAATATCACCGGGAACCTGCATCATTACTGTTTTCTGTTGAGAGTTACTGACCACGAGTAACCCACGTTACATCGGTCAGAAATAAAGAAGGTGAAGATAAAATATTTTCGGTAATCCCCCTACTCTCCTTACGGGGCTATTTTCGCCTTGACGGATGCTGTTTTTTCGCCAAGACGGACTGCCCGATCTCGACGATCGTCGATTTTCATGACAGTATAGACACGCTTGCCACCCTGACTGAACGAATAATCGTGAAGCCTCAGTGCAACTTCAAAAAGCAGTGGCGCGGGCCCTTCAACAGTCGTTCCCATATCATGAAGCCGGTAACTGCAACCGCTTGCTCCCAAAATCTCCTGCAACCCGGCTACAAAGCCGCTCAAGCTCCCCTCCCTGCTGTCGAGGGGAATAACTGCGATATCCATCAACGCCATGTTAAAAAACTGAGGGTTATTTGAAAACAGTCTCTTCACGACCAGGACCAACTGAAATAAAAGTGACCGGCACCTGAAGCTCATTTTCAAGAAAAATCACATAGTTCTGTGCTTCAGGCTGCATCTCCTTGAATGTTCTTGCCTGGGCATTCGAAGCCATCCACCCTTTCATGATGGTATAGAGCGGTGTCACTCGTGCAAGCGTCTGGTGATCGGTCGGAAAATCATAAATCTCCTTGCCATCAAGCATATAGGAGGTACATACCTTTATCTCCTCAAACGTGTCGAGAACATCAAGCTTGGTAAGGGCAATTTCTGTGACTCCATTAATCGTCAGGGAATAGCGGAGAGCAACAAGGTCAATCCATCCACAACGACGTTTTCTCCCTGTTGTGGCGCCAAACTCGTGACCAATCTTGCCAAGAAGCTCCCCGGTCTCACCAAGAAGTTCGGACGGAAAGGCCCCGTTGCCAACTCTGGTCATGTAGGCCTTGCTGACACCGATCACTTTGCCGATATAGTTCGGAGCTATACCGGAACCTGTGCAGGCACCTCCGGACGTTGGATTGGAAGAGGTTACGTAGGGATAGGTACCATGATCGACATCAAGCAGGCAGCCCTGGGCTCCCTCAAGCAGAACCGTCTTGCCCGCCTGAAGTTGACGATTCAGGTAAAGCTGGGTATTGGTCACATAAGGATCAATAATTTTATCGAACTCTTCGTACTCACGAACCATGAGCTCAACGTCAAGCTCATCCTTCTCATAAATATTCCTGAAAAGCTTGTTCTTGGCTGCCAGGTTTTCGCGAAGCTTCTCCTGCAACACTTCGGGGCTGAGAAGGTCAACAACACGAATACCTTTTCGCGCAAACTTGTCTTCATAGCTTGGGCCAATTCCTCGGCCGGTTGTGCCAATCTTCTGGTCGCCCTGGGCATCTTCGTGCAGGGAATCAAGCAGTTTGTGATACGGCATGATGAGATGAGCATTATGGCTGATAAAGAGCCTGCCCGTCACCTCATAACCAAGCTCCTCAACCTGTTTTATCTCTTCAAGAAGCGCCACAGGATCAATCACAACACCGTTGCCGATAACGCAAACACATCCCTTATGGAATATTCCCGAGGGTATCAGGTGCAGAACAACGGTTTTATTATCGAAACAGATCGTATGCCCGGCATTCGCCCCTCCCTGGTAACGGACTACGATATCGTACTTGTCCGAAAGATAGTCAACAAGCTTACCTTTACCTTCATCACCGAACTGCGTACCGACAATAACAGTTGCCGACTGCGACGGAGTCCTGAATTTTTTTGATTCCACGACGGTTGTTTTTATTGAGAGATATAGTTATCAAAATGAGCCAGAAGCTCACTTTTTCCCTTGCCGGACAAAGATGAATAATTTACAATAAATTTGGCGTTTGTCGCAGTGCTTTCCATAATGCGACGGGTATGGACCTTTTCCTTCTGCGTGAGCTTGTCATACTTGGTCAGTACAATCCCGTAGGGCCGTTCATGAAACTCCAGAAAATCTATCATTGCCCTGTCGGACTGCATAGCAGGATGACGGCTGTCAAGCAAGAGCACAATCAGTGAAATAGCTCTCCGCCGCTCAATAAAGGAAGCAAGCAGATGGCCCCAGGCCGCTTTCTCTGCCTGACCGACAGCGGCATAACCATACCCTGGCAAATCAACAAAATAAAACTCATGATTAATTCGAAAATAGTTAATCAGTCTGGTTTTCCCGGGAGTTGAGCTGGTTTTGGCAAGACCTTTCACTCCGGTGAGTGAATTGAGCAGGGTGGACTTGCCTACATTTGACCTGCCAGCAAAAACTATCTCGGAAGATGACTCTTCCGGAAGACCGGTCAGGGCGGAAGCACTGATATGAAAGGAGGCGATAGTAATCTTCATACAAAGGTGAGCGGTCTCAAAAAAAAGAGCAATAAAAAGGAAGCTAAAAACCTTGCGTTAAAAACCCAAATGTTTAACTTTCAACCGACTTTTAACATGCAATAAGAATCACTTCACTCAAAGAAAAAGGCAGAACCGCAGAAGATGTCACTCTTCATTTATAATTCCCTCAGCAGAACAAAAGAGGAATTTGAACCTCTCCATCCGGGGATTGTCGGCATGTACGTGTGCGGCCCCACTGTTTACGGCCATGCACATCTCGGCCACGCAAAAAGCTATGTCTCCTTCGATGTTGTTGTTCGCTGGCTTCGCCAGAGCGGCTACAGGGTGAAGTATGTGCAGAACATAACTGATGTAGGGCACCTCACTGACGATGCCGATGAAGGTGAAGACAAAATCATGAAACAGGCTTACCTTGAAAAAACTGACCCCATGGAAATTGCGCAGTTCTACACTCGCAGTTTTTATGAGGATATGGATCGGCTTGGAGTTTTGCGCCCAAATATTGCTCCTGCAGCCACAGGGCACATTCCTGAACAAATTGCCTTGATCGAAAGATTAGTAAAGAGCGGTCATGCCTACGAGGTAAATGGCAATGTCTATTTTTCGGTGAAATCATTTAACGGGTATGGCAAACTTTCCGGAAGAACGGATCAGGATTCACTGCAATCCGGCATCAGGAGCGGTGTACGAAGTGACAAAAGGGAGTCATCCGATTTTGCTCTGTGGAAAAAGGCAGATGAGCAGCACCTGATGAAATGGAATTCTCCGTGGAGCGTCGGCTATCCCGGATGGCATCTAGAATGTTCAGCCATGTCCATGAAATATCTTGGGGAGACTATTGATATTCATGGTGGTGGAATGGAAAACAAGTTTCCCCACCATGAGTGCGAAATCGCCCAGTCTGAATCGGCTACACGAAAGCCTTATGTCAGGTTCTGGATGCACAACAACATGGTGACCATCAATGGCATAAAAATGGGCAAGTCATTGAAGAACTCGGTCAATCTGAAGGATCTCTTCAGGGAGATCGACCCACTGGTTATCCGGTTCTTCATTCTTCAGTCTCACTACCGTTCACAACTTGACTTTTCCGAAACCGCCATAAAGGCCTCAGCTACTGGTCTGGAGAAACTCCGTGAGACTCGGCGGCGGCTGAGGGAGCAGAAGCCAGGTACCGGAGTGTTTGACATTTTACCTTTCGCTCTGCGCTTTACTGAAGCGATGGATGATGACTTCAATACACCAATTGCAATCTCTGTGCTATTTGAACTTTCCAAAGCCATAAACGCAGCTCTTGACAGCAGCGAAGGCATATCGGACACATCCCGACAAGCGATCGAGACATTCCTTGATCGAGCGGGGCAGGAGACACTTGGTATTCTTAGCCAAAACAGCCAAGCAGTGGAAGGCAACAGCGGAGAAAGTGTAAAAAGAGTTGGGGCAATTATGAAAATTTTACTCGAACTCAGGGCTGAGGCCAGAAAAAATATGGACTTTACACTCAGTGACCGAATACGGGATCAGCTCCTTGATACCGGGATTGAGATCAAGGATACAAAAGAGGGGGCTGTATGGTCGGAAAAGTCGAACCTCTAAAGGAAATCTTCGAGCCCTTCACGCCTGAGTATATCGACGGCTTCACGCACCCGATGCGACACCCCCTTGTTGCATATCAGTAAAGCATCATCGGTCTCTACGATGATCAAATCCTTGATCCCGATTGTGCAGATAACCTTCCCTGTGGTATTTTTTACAAAGAGTCTCTCGCAGTCAATCTGAACGTGACGACTGTCAGGCTGCTTCGAGTTTAAAGCTTTCCGTTCTGCGGAAACTTTAAGCACCTCGTCCCAGCAACCAAGATCGGTCCAGCCAAACTCCCCCGTCAAAACAAAAACCGAATCAGCTTTCTCCATGATACCATAATCAATAGAGAGAGGATGAATCCATGAATAAACATCCTCGATAACCTTATGCTCCTTCTCGGTGCCAAGGCTCTCATAGATATTGAGAAAATCCTTATAAAAATCAGGCATGGAGCGCTCATATTCTCTTGATATGGCATCAATATGCCATATCAAGATCCCGCTGTTCCAGTAAAAATCCTTGCTTTCAAGAAACTCTTCCGCCGTTGAGGAGTCCGGTTTTTCAGCAAAAGCTTTTACCTTAAAAAGCTTTAAATTACGCCTGTCAGAAAACGGCGCTGGAAGCGAAAGCTCTCCGTCTGCCTGAATATAGCCATAAGCGGTATCGGGTCTGTCGGGTTTAATGCCTATGGTTACCAGCCCCTTTTTTTCACTTGCTATTTTAATACCAGCTTCAAGAATTTCACTAAAGGCATCATCGTCAAGTACAAAATGGTCGGAGGGAAGAACAATGGTCACGGCATCCGGATCTTTCTTTTTAATATGCGCTGTAGCAAGGGCAATGCAGGGGGCTGTATTGCGGCTGGTTGGCTCAACAATAACATTATCGGGACGAAAGCTCCCTAATGCTTGTGCCAGAAGCGTGCGACCATGTTCACTGGTGATGATGAATATGTTCTCTTCACTTACCAACCCGGAGATGCGCTGAACTGTCTTTGCAATCATTGTGCCTTCGTCGAGCAGATCCACAAACTGCTTTGGCTTTTTTTTTCTTGAAAGAGGCCAGAGTTTTTTGCCAAAGCCACCCGCCATGATGATCGCAAAAACATGATCAGCCGAACCATTACTCATATCGCTCAATCTTGAAGGCATTTAGTGAATTTAAACAAGAGCAGTTTCTGCTCTTGCCGCGCAATTTACAATTATTTCCGTATAAACGAGCGAGCACATCAGCAAAATATCAGCGCCGATTTGTCATTAGTCCCAAAATATTGTTTTTTGGGGTACGCTACTGAATAGATAAAAATTAAAGATAATGGAACATCGGAATGAGGATATATTGAACTTGGAGGCTTTATGTGCTGAACAAGCTATAGAGATCGACAGTTTAATGCTTGAAAAACTGTTGCGATACCGTGATTATCTGGAACAGTGGAACCATAAAATAAATCTGATCAGCCGCAAAGAAGATGCGCCAGTCATCATAAAGCATATCTTTCATTCGCTGTTGATTACGCTTCACCACTCTTTCAGGGAGGATGAGGAGGTGCTTGATCTGGGAACAGGGGGGGGACTGCCTGGTATCCCGATCGCCATTCTCTTTCCCCGCACCCGCTTTGTTCTGGTTGATGCTACAGGAAAAAAGATTGTTGCCTGCAAAGAGATGATCAAGCAACTGGGTATCAGCAATGCGGTTGCAATACATACAAGAGTAGAAGAGCTGAAAGGCATCAATTTTGATACCGTTTTGTCGAGGCAAGTTGCCTCTCTCAGCAAGCTCTGCTCCTGGGCTGGTTCTCTATTGAAACCGGGTGGAGTTATGATTTGCCTTAAAGGCGGAGACCTAGGGAATGAAATAGAAGAAGCTCTGGCTTCAGGCACCGGTGGAAAGAAATTCCCACAGAAAATAGAGGTCTATCCAATCGACGAAGTCAATCCCTACTTTTCAGAAAAACAGATAGTAATTGCTTACGGAGAGGATGCTTAACGCAATATGACAATAAGCGCCTGGTAAAAAGTCATTCCGTAATTCAGCATCGAGCATCGCTTGAATGATGAGCGCCTTGGCTATTTAATTACGGAATCAATTACTATGGAGCGGACAGAGAACTGATGATAAGGGAAAGAATAAACAAGCATTAGGGGGAAAGGTGGAGCGCTCCCCCTAACAGATTGAATAAGCCGTAACCGGCTTAACTGCGAAGATAATATTCAGTAATCGAAAAAGGATGTATCACTCTGCGGAGTTCGCTGCTGACTCAGCAGTTTTCTTTGAACCTTTGACTCGTTTTGCGCGATCCTGCTTGCCGGTTTTCTGGCTTATTGATGGCGCTTCCGTGTAATCAACCAGCTCAATAACAGCCATTTTAGCCGCATCACCGAAACGGGGTGCCAGTTTTATAACACGCGTATAACCTCCATTGCGCAGACCAACCTTGGCAACAATCTCTTCAAAAAGAATTCTGATTGCCTGCTTGTCGCGGATATCCTTGAATATTTCACGCTGGGCATGAACCGTGCCCTTGCGAGCCTTGGTAATAATCTTTTCTACGACTCTGCGGGTCTCTTTGGCTTTTGCTTCTGTCGTCTCAATACGCTTGTAAACAAGCAGTTGAGTTGAGAGATTGCTGAGTGTTGCCTTTCTATGGGCTGCGGTTCTTCCAAGTTTTCTTGCTGGCTTTCCTTTACGCATGACTATTTCCTGATCTCAAAAATTCAAAAAAAAAGGGTACTAAACTTCTTACTTCATCTGATATCTGGTAATATCCATACCAAACTTCAAATCAAACTTCTCAAGCTGTTCTTTCAATTCTGTCAGTGACTTCTTGCCAAAATTTTTATAGTTGAGCAATTCGTCCTCCTTATGGGAAACAAGCTCGCCAATAGTATCAATCTCCGCAAGTCGGAGGCAGTTATGTGAGCGAACTGACAAATCAAGGTCTTCGATTTTTGTATGAAAGAGCCTGCGCATGGTCTCAAACTCGTCGTCCTGCTGCTTGAACTCCTCCTCTGTAAACTCTTCCTCGGTAGGTGAGAAATTGGCAAAAAAAGTTACATGCTCTGTAATAATTTTTCCAGCAAGACTGATCGAGTCATCAGGAGTGACAGAACCATCGGTCTCAACATCAAGAATCATCTTCTCATAGTCAGTGCGCTGACCGACACGTGTATTCTCGACGGTAAACTTCACATTCCTGATTGGAGTATAGATAGCATCAATCGCTATATAGCCAATGGGCATCCCTTCAGGCCTGTTCTCCTCTGCAGGAATATAACCGCGACCTCTCCCGACATACAGATCAATTTGTAAAGTCACTCCAGCATTGATGGTGGCAACGTGCATCTCTTTATTCAACACTTCAAACTCGCCTTCCTGGGCTACAATGTCGCCAGCAGTGAAATCCATTGGCCCGACAAGAGTCAGGGAGGTTTTACAGTTCCTTTTACATGTCGACTTGAAACGCACCCTCTTCAGGTTAAGTACAATTTCGGGCACATCTTCACGAACGCCATCAATTGCGGCAAACTCATGATAGACATTGTCTATTTTGATACCTGTAATTGCAGTTCCCGGAAGTGAGGCAAGCAAAACCCTTCTCATAACGTTTCCAAGGGTCACACCGTAACCGCGTTCGAGCGGCTGCGCTATAAACCTGCCAAAACGATCGTTATGAGTGGCTTCATCTACCTCTATTTTTGCAGGCATCTGCATCTGGTATATCATAGTATTTATACCTTAGAATTCATTAAAATCACTTCGAATATAATTCAACGACCAACTGCTCGTTGAATTGCTCCTGAACATCCACTCTTTCAGGAACGCTGAGAAAAACAGCCTTTTTGTTGGCTTTGTCGACCTGTATCCATGAAGGTATTCTGGATTCCGGCGCCTTAATGAGAGAATCAGTAACAGCACCCATATTCTTGCTTCTCTGACGGAACTCAATCAGCTCCCCGGGAGAAAGTATGTAGGACGGAATATCAACCTTCCTGCCATTGATCAGAAGATGGCCATGAGTAACGAGCTGACGGGCACCTGACCTCGACGGAGCAAACCCCGCACGAAAAACAACATTATCAAAACGTCTCTCAAGAAGTTTGACAAGGTTATCGCCAGTTATACCTCTCTGAGCAACAGCCTTCTGATAATAATTTCTGAACTGCTTTTCAAGAATACCGTACAGATATTTCATCTTCTGTTTTTCACGAAGCTGAAGTGCGTATTCTGAAACCTTGCCTTTTCTGCCCTGACCATGCTGACCTGGAGGAAAAGGACGTCTTTCGAGATATTTTTCAGCTTTGGGTGCAAGCGCAATACCTAACCTGCGGGATACTTTTGTTATTGATCCTCTAAATCTTGCCATGTCTATTACTTCATTGAAATTCTATGAATAGTATAAAATCAGACCCTTCTGCGCTTTGGAGGCCTGCAACCGTTATGCGGCAGGGGAGTTATATCCTTGATGGTTCGCACGTCGAGTCCAGCTCCCTGCAATGCCCGTATCGCGGCATCACGTCCAGCGCCCGGTCCTTTAATGAAAACATTAACATGTCTCATGCCAAGATCATAAGCCTCCTTAGCCGCAGCTTCAGAGGTAACCTGGGATGCGTAAGGGGTATTCTTCTTTGACCCTTTGAAACCGTTTTTACCGGCGCTTGACCAGGAAACTGTATTGCCCTGGACATCGGTAATGGTTACCATAATATTATTGAAGGATGCCTTGATATGCACAGCACCTTCGGGGGTAACCTTGACTTTCTTTTTCTTCCTGCTTATTGTAGCCATGAACTTACACTCTTAAATAATCGAAGATTTATTGCCTGTACACTACTACTTCTTGACCGCCTTCTTCTTGCCCGCGACAGTCTTGCGTTTACCCTTTCTGGTTCTTGCATTTGTACGTGTCCTCTGGCCACGAACAGGCAGAGAGCGCCGATGACGAAGCCCCCTGTAACAGCCGATATCCATAAGTCGTTTAATCGCAGTCTGCTGCTCACCTCGAGCCTGCCCCTCAACTTTGTACTCTTCGGCAATAATCTCTCGAATGGCATGCGCCTCTTGATCGTTCAAATCAGAGATTTTCCTGTCAGGAGCAATCCCAGCCTTCTGCAAAATACTTTCTGCTGATGCTCTTCCAATACCATAAACATGTGTCAGTGCAATAACGGCATGTTTGTTCAGCGGCAAATTTACCCCAGCTATCCTCATATTCTCATTAAAGTTCTATTGTTTTTCTGAAGATCAACCCTGGCGCTGCTTATGGCTGGGATTTACTTTGCAAATCACATATCTCTTGCCTTTACGCTTAACAATGCGGCAATGCTCACAACGCTTTTTGATAGAAGAATATATTTTCATAATAGACCCGACATGCAATAATTAAACCAACTCATCCCAAATGTGAAAAGGTTTTTAATGTAATAAATAAAGATGTTAAAACCAACAGCCCGATTATCCGTTTATCACTTATTTATACCGATAAGTGATCCTTCCCTTGCTGATATCATAAGGGGATATCTGAACTTTAACCTTGTCACCCGGGAGAATCCTGATATAGTGCATCCTGATTTTACCAGAAACATGGGCCAGTACCTCAAGTCCATTTTCCAGTTTTACCTTAAAAAGCGCATTCGGAAGTGCATCCAGAATAACGCCTTCAATCTCAATTGATTCTTCCTTGGCCAAATTGTCTGCTCCTTTAATTCGATAGAGTATTGTTTGCGATCAAATGTGTTTAATACCGAGAAAAGTACCGGTAAGTATCTCAGCTTTGCCCGACCTTACGACTATAGTATGCTCGAAATGCGCCGCTGGCTTTCCATCCTCTGTTACCGCCACCCAGCCGCCGCGCCGACTGACTGCCTTGCGCGATTTTCCAAGAGCGATCATTGGCTCAATAGCAAGGGTCATCCCCTCCCTGAGTCTTACTCCTGTGTTTTTCCTGCCATAATTCGGAACAGCGGGATCCTCATGCAGTTCGCTGCCTATTCCATGCCCTACCATATTTTCTATTACGCTGAATCCGAATGAACGGGCGTAATCTTCAATAGCTGATGAAATATCATGCAGGCGATTTCCAACAACCGCCATAGCTATTCCTCTTGCTAAACTCTCTTCAGTTGCGTCAACAAGCTTTTGCACCTTTTCATCGATAACACCAAGTACAAAGGTACGTGCAGCATCACCATGATAGCCTCCCTTATAAACACCGCAATCGATGGAAACGATATCACCTTCATTGACAATCCTTTTTGCACTCGGGACTCCATGAACAACCTCTTCATTAATGGAGACACAAAGCGTTGCAGGATATGGTGTCACACCAGGATCACTTTTGGGAACATAATTAAGGAAGCTCGGTACCGAGTGATGATCGCGTATAAACTCCTCAGCCATTGAATCGAGTTGTTTCGTGGTCATACCCGGCTTGATTTCAAGCTGAAGCATATCGAGAACCATTGCCACCAAGGCACCGGACTCTCTCATCAAATCAATTTCCCGCTCGCTTTTTATCGTTATCATAGGAGTGAACTCACCTGCTCTGTCTTCCCCGTGTCTTTCCAGACTTCATGAAACCATCATAATGGCGCATCAGCAGGTGGCTTTCAACCTGCTGCAAAGTATCAAGCCCCACACCAACAATAATAAGAAGACTGGTTCCACCAAAAAACTGCGCAAAACCCTGAGTTACGTTACCGAACTTTGTAAGAAAAGTGGGAAGTATTGCAATAATTGCAAGCGATATTGCGCCGGGAAGCGTGATTCGTGTCAGAATATTATCTATAAAGTCTGCGGTGCTTTTTCCCGGACGGACACCAGGAATAAATCCCCCTTGCCGACGCATGGTGTCAGCAACTTCCTTTGGATTAAAGGCGATAGCCGTGTAAAAGTAGGTAAAGAAAACAATCATGGTACCAAACATGAGGGCATACCACCATGAATCATAAGCCAATAATCCTGCGATTCTTTGCATCACCTCATTTTCAGGAAAAAAAGAGAGGAAGGTGCCGGGCAGAAACATGATTGATTGCGCAAAAATAATTGGCATGACACCGGCAGTATTAATCTTCATGGGTATGTATTGTGTACTGCCCCCATAGACCTTGCGCCCGACAACCCTTTTGGCATGCTGAACAGGAATACGACGGGTACCGACGGTAAGCACCACAACAAAAGCCACAATAGCAGCCATCATCGCAAGAATGATAATCTCAATAATCCAGTTCTTGCTTCCTAATGATACGGAGCGGAATTCGGCGACAAGCGCCTGGGGAAACCTGGCCAGAATACCGATCATGATAATAAGCGATATTCCATTTCCAATACCCCGTTCAGTAATCTTTTCACCAAGCCACATGACAAAAACGGTTGCCGATGTCAGGAGAACTACTACTGTAAGAGTGAAAAAAACACCAGGATCTGGTACAATCACTTTTCCAAACGATGCAGGGCTTGATAGGCTAACACTCACTCCCCACGCCTGGAGAATGGCAATACAAACAGTTCCATACCGCGTCATCTGGCTTATTTTCTGTCTACCGTCCTCCCCCTCCTTCTGCAATTTCTGGAAGTAGGGAGTTACTGCGCCAAGCAACTGTACAATGATAGATGCGGAGATATAGGGCATAATACCCAGCGAGAAAATTGAGGCCCTCGCAAAAGCGCCACCAACAAAAAGATCAAAAAGTCCGAACAGATCATTTGAATGGGTCTGCGATGCGCCTGACACAGCAGCCGCATCAACACCCGGTATGGTAATATGTGAACCAAGCCTGTAGACAAATAATAAAAGAAGCGTATAAAGAATCCGCTGACGGAGTTCCGGGATTTTATTTATGTTCCTTATACTTTCAGTAAGCTTCATAGCGTCCTTTTAAGGGATTCATGACTTGGTTGTTTTTTTGGATCTCTTGACCTTGACCAGAATCGCTTTTGGTTTCAAGAGTGCCTCTTCATAAGGAAGATCGCTGACCTTGGATGCCTCTTCAAGCGTACGGAATGCCTTCACAACTTCCCCACCCGCTGCAATTATCTTTTCTTCTGCACTCTTGCTGAAGGCATGGGCAGTAATTTTAATTGCACTCGTCAGTTCACCGTCGCCAAGAACCTTGAAATAATCTGCATTACTTGCGTGGAGAAGCGACTTGAGATGAAGTATGGTAACCTCATTTTCAACAATTCCTTCCTCAACCCATTTATTAATCTGGGTAAGATTAACGGTATTGACAGGCTTTCTGTCTATAGGGGTAAAACCAAACTTGGGTAGACGCCGGTATACCGGAACCTGACCACCTTCAATAATTGGTCTTTTGTAGCCGCTTCGTGACTGCTGGCCATTATTACCCTTGCCAGCCGTCGTTCCGTTTCCTGAACCTTGACCGCGGCCAACCCTTTTTTTATTTTTTACTGCGCCTTTCGCTGGACGAAGTGAACTTAAATCCATGGTTTCAATTCCCGACTTGCTATTAGTAAAATATCCTATACCTCTTCAACCTTTACAAGATGCTGTACAACCCTGATCTGTCCTCTGGTGCAGGGATTATCCTGCCGGTCAACACTGTAGTTTGGCCTACCAAGTCCGAGTGCCTGAATGGTGGCTTTCTGCCTTTTCGTGCAACCGATGACGCTACGCACCTGGGTAATCTTTAAAGTTTTTTCACTCATATTATAAATTCTCTCTTTTAGCTTTCATAAACCTCTTTCAGGCTCTTTGACCGTCTTTCGCCTACATCGTAAGCATCTGATATGCTTTGAAGACCTTTTATGGCTGCCTTAACAACATTATGAGGGTTGGACGATCCAAGCGATTTAGTAAGAATATCATGAATTCCTGCCATTTCGAGCACTGCTCTTACGGCTCCTCCTGCAATAAGACCTGTACCCGGTGTTGCCGGCTTCATCATAACCTTGGCCGACCCATACTTGACCACAATCTGATGGGGTATCGTTCCCTTGACAATTGGCACCTTAATAACATTTTTCTTGCCATCTTCAATGCCTTTGGCTATAGCGTCCTGTACTTCATTTGCCTTGCCCAGCCCATAACCAACGTGACCCTCTTTATCTCCAACAACAACAATAGCGTTAAATCCAAAGCGCTTGCCGCCTTTGACAACCTTCGCGGTCCTGTTGATATGAACCAGCTTCTCTTTAAGATTTAATTCCCCGGGCCTGATACTCTTTGCTGATGTCTTCGCCATTTACTTTTCTCTTTGAAACGTTTTTAAAAGATCAGTCCTGCTTCTCTCGCACCATCAGCCAATGCCTTGACCCTGCCATGATAACGAAATCCATTCCTGTCAAACACTACACTTGTTATTCCTGCAGCAAGTGCTTTCTGACCGATTTGAGTGCCGACAATACGGCAACGTTCAGACTTGCTGCCCTTCAATGCCTTGTTATCTTTTGACATTGATGATGCCGCAAGCAAGGTTTTGCCGCTCTCATCGTCAATAAGTTGCGCATAAATCTGTGAAAGACTCCTGTAGACACAAAGTCTTGGCTTTACCTGTGTGCCCTGGACATTGCCCCTGCTTCTGTCCTTGATTTTTTGCCTCCGGGAGGCTTTATCGATTTGACTCATTCTCTTGAACCGTTGTATAATGTTTATTGCCTGACTACCTGAGCACTCCAATCTACCATTCGTTACTTGCCTGCCGCCTTACCTTCCTTGCGGCGTATGACTTCACCTTGATATTTGATACCTTTGCCTCGATATGGTTCAGGCTTCCTGAATGAACGAATCTTGGCTGCTACCTGACCGACCAAAGCCTTATCAATACCAGTTACAAGAATAGTAACCTGATCGGGTACCTCTATTTTGACTTCGTCAGGTGCCTTGAAAAAAATCATGTGCGAATAGCCAAGAGTCAGCGCGAGCAAATCTTTTTTAAGCTCCGCACGATATCCAACACCGGCAATTTCCAGCTTTTTGGTATACCCTTTCGTTACACCATCGACCATATTGCTGACAAGCATACGATAAAGACCGTGCTGAGCTTTCGCCTTCTTGCTGTCGTCGATTCTCATAACGGTAATAACACCGCCCTCTTCCGAAATCGTCACCTGATCCGTCAGCCTCTGTTCAAGAGTCCCTTTTGGACCGGAGACCCTGATATGCGAGTCCGTTATCTCTATCTTTGCCTGATTGCTCAGGGTTATGGGCATTTTTCCTATTCTTGACATGGTATTCTAATGCTCTCTGGCTTATGAATTAATAGATACGGAACAGGATTTCACCACCAACGCCCTGCGCCCTTGCCTCTTTGTCAGTTATTACACCCTTCGACGATGAGAGTATATATAACCCGAGACCTCCGAGATACTTCTTAATATCCTTTCCGTCATAAACACGCCGACCCGGTTTGCTGACTCTTGTAATCTCCTTGATGGCGGGATCACCATGCGCAGTATACTTCAAATCTATCCTCAGAAAAGGAAATTTTTCAGTGGTTATGACCATGAAGCTTTTTATGTACCCTTTTTCCACGAGCAATAGCGAGAGACTTTCCCTGAGTTTCGAGTAGGGGATATCGGTTGTCTTGTTTCTTGCTCTTCCCGCATTTCTGATACGGGTGATATAATCTGCAATAGAATCCGTTACAGGCATAGCAAACGTTGGTTACTTTCAATAATGAACAAATACTTTTCTTTGACTATAGGCTGTCGACTTCTACCAGCTTGCTTTCTTTACTCCAGGGAGCTTACCTTCAAGAGCGAACTTGCGGAACATATGCCTGCACAATCCATATTTAGCATAAACACCTCTTCCCCTGCCGGTAAGGACACAACGATTACGAACTCTTGTTGCTGAACTATCCCTCGGCAGCTTGCGTAACGCTTCATAGTCGCCAGCTTTGAGTAGTTCAGCACGGAGAACTGCATATTTTGCTACAAGCTTTATTCTTTTCTCGTTCCTTGCTATAACGCTTTTCTTGGCCATCTGTTTTCTGAATTATTTAGTTGTTCTTCTTCTTGAATGGCATTCCAAGTTCCGAAAGCAGCACAAAAGCCTCTTCATCTGTAGAAGCTGAAGTTACAAAACTGATATCCATTCCGGATATTCTCGGTACTTTATCAATATCAATTTCCGGAAAAATAATCTGCTCCCTGATACCTGCTGTGTAGTTTCCACGTCCGTCGAAACTGGTATCGCTTAGACCACGGAAATCACGTATCCTCGGAACTGCCAGACTGACGAAACGGTCAAAAAACTCATACATAGCTTTACGACGAAGCGTTACACGGCAACCTATAGGTTGACCTTCGCGTAATTTGAAGTTCGATATAGCTTTTTTGGATTTACGAATCTGCGGTTTTTGACCAGTAATCTGGGCAAGCTCCTGCAGAGCGATTTCGAGAAGCTTTGGTTCTGCAGCCGCAGCGCCAACACCAATATTAATGGATATCTTTTGAAGTTTAGGAACCTTCATGATATTCTTGTAGTGAAAGCGCTCGACGAGAGCAGGGGTGACTGTCACTCGGTAGAAGGTATCAAGTCTCGCTAATGAAGAATTTGCCTGTGTCATCTCTTTATTCTGCTCCATCTTGTTCTTTAATCAATTGATCAGGATGGTCTTTGTCATCCCGACATTTTATTGGAAACACTCAACTTTTCTTAACATTGGAAGAGTGTATAGGAAACTCACGTTCAATTATCGACCCTTGAGACTGGCCCTGCGCAGGGCGGGTATGACGCTTCCTGATATTAACACCCTCAACAATAACGCGGCCCTTTAGTGGAAATACCTTCAGAATCTTACCTTCTTTCCCTCTATCATTGCCGCTTATAACGACAACTGAGTCGTTCTTTTTGACATGCAACTTGACCTTCTTAATCCCTGTTTTCATTTTTCTCTGATATGATAGTATTTCATAAAATCCTGAGCGGGAGACGAGATTCGAACTCGCGACCAACAGCTTGGAAGGCTGTGACTCTACCAACTGAGTTACTCCCGCCTGAAACGCCCTACAACACTTCTGGCGCCAACGAAACGATCTTCATAAACTTTCTGTCACGAAGCTCTCTTGCTACAGGTCCAAAAATACGAGTACCTCTTGGCTCGCCCTGAGCATTAAGGAGCACAACGGCATTCTCGTCAAAGCGAATATAGGAACCATCTTTTCTCCGCGACTCTTTGGCACAACGAACAACTACAGCACGGCAAACATCCTTCTTTTTTACAATACCACCAGGGACTGCTGCCTTGACCGTAACAATAATCTGATCACCCAATGAGGCATAACGCCTCCCGGTTCCACCGAATACATGAATGCAACGTACTTTTTTTGCTCCACTATTATCGGCAACAACCAGATTAGTCTCTTTCTGGATCATCCTGTTTCAAACTTTAATAAATGTATAAAAATCTTCTCTTATCTGGCTTTTTCAATAATCTCAACCAAACGACAGCTCTTTCTCTTGCTCAGCGGGCGGCATTCAACTACCTTGACCAAGTCACCAATTCCAGCCTCATTCTTTTCATCATGGGCCATCAGTCTTGTCGTCTTTTTGAAATATTTCTTATATACAGGGTGCTGAACACTCCGCTCGACCGCAACAATGCATGCCTTGTCCATCTTGTCACTGACAACCTTGCCTGACCAGCTTTTTTTCCTTCCCCTTTCTGGAGCACTCTGTTCCATAGATACACTGCCCATTTTATTTTCTTCCATGTGAGTAAACAATTTTATTGTCTGCCGCTACAGTCAAACCGTGAGCTGCTCGGCAGCCGCCAGTTGGTGGAGCCGGTTTTTCATACGCGCAATATCCCGTCTTGAATTGCGGAAAACCATTGGATTTTGCGGCTGTTCAATAACCCTAAAAAAATTAATATCGGCAAGTCTCTCTTCGAGCCCCTTGAGCCGCTCTATCAACTCAAGTTTGCTCAATGCCGCAATTTCATATTTTTTCATAATGAGTAACCCTCTTGTCGAATTAGTTGCTTGCTTAATCTTCGTAGTCAGGACGAACAATAAACCTCGTCTTGATCGGCAGTTTTTTTGCCGCCAGTCTGAAGGCCTCTGTAGCCACTTCTCTTGGAATGCCATCAGCCTCAAACATGATTCTTCCAGGCTTGACAACAGCAACCCAAAACTCGGGTGAACCCTTACCGGAGCCCATTCGGGTTTCGGCTGGTTTTTGAGTAACCGGTTTGTCCGGGAAAATTCTGATCCAAATCTTTCCATCTCTCTTCATGAATCTCGTCATGGCTACACGGGCGGCCTCTATCTGGCGACTGGTAATCCATGCTGGTTCAATAGCTTTCAAACCAAATGAACCAAAAGATACCAACGTACCACGACCAGAATTGCCTTTCATCCGGCCTCGTTGTGTCTTTCTATATTTAACTCTCTTGGGCATTAACATACAGGCAACTCCATTCGTTTTCTTATTGTGTGGTACTTGATATTATGATCGTTTGGTACGGGTGCGGCGTTTTGAACGTGGATCACGACTGTCGCGATTTCTTGCACCCGCATCACCTCTTCTATCCTTCATCTTCTTCATCTCCTCTTCCTCAATAGCATCGATGCGCTGCACCAGCACTTCGCCTTTATAAACCCATACCTTGATTCCAATAGTACCTGCAATGGTGTGGGCTGTAACACTCGCATAATCAACATTGGCACGAATAGTGTGAAGCGGGATTTTCCCTTCCTTGTACTGCTCGGAACGCGCTATTTCAGCGCCACCAAGACGGCCTCCACACCTGATCCTAACCCCTTCTGCTCCAGAACGCATTGCCTGCTGAATAGCCTGCTTCATCGCCCTTCTGAACGAAACACGATTCTCAAGCTGGTAAGCGATGTTGTCACCGATAAGCTGAGCCTCAATTTCTGGCTTAATAATCTCAACGACATCTATTTTTACCTCCTTACCAGTGATACGACTAAGCTCCTGAGAAAGATTGTTGATCTCCTCACCTTTTCTGCCGACCACCGCACCTGGACGAGCGGCATAGATATTTATTTTGACATGCTTGGTCGTTCTTTCAATAATAATGCGTGCTATACCTGCCCTTTCCTTCTTCAACCTTGCAAGAACGTAAGTACGAATAACATGATCTTGCTTGATTTTCTCTGAAATAACCGGACTGTCATCATACCAGCGCGAAGCCCAGTCCCTGATAATTCCCAGCCTGAATCCAGTAGGATTAACTTTCTGACCCAATGCTCACTCCTTGTTGTTATTAAGTTACTGGATTTTTAACCTTATCAATGACTATCGTAAGATGATTAGATCTTTTTCGAATCCTAAATGCACGTCCCATCGGGGCCGGAAGAGTCCTTTTTAATGTCACCCCTTCATCGACAAAAACCGTCTTGATAAAGAGATCCTGGTCACTCACCCTCTCTCCAGGGTTACGCTGCGAATAATTGGCAACGGCTGACTTGAGCGTCTGCATAACATTTCTTGATGCAGCCTTTGTTGAGTTAAGAAGAATGGCCTTGGCCAAGTCGACTTTCTTTCCTCGAACAAGACCTGCAACAAGACGCATTTTCCTTGGTGATGTCGGCGTGTTCCGTAAAATTGCTGTAGCTTCCATTATAATCTTTACCCTTTCGCGTTATTCAATTTATTTTTTTCTTGGTGCCGAGCCGCCTTTTTCGGCCTTCCCACCACCAGCATGGCCGCGAAATGATCTTGTAGGGGCAAACTCTCCAAGCTTGTGACCTACCATATTATCACCGACATAAACCGGAACATGGCTCTTGCCATTATGAACCGCAACGGTGTGACCGACAAAATCAGGCGAAATCATTGAACTTCTGGACCAGGTCTTTATAACCTTTTTTTCTCCCTTGCTATTCATATCAAGGATCCGCTTCTCCAGTTTTATATCAATGAACGGGCCCTTTTTAAGTGATCTTGGCATAATTTCTCTGCTTGTTGTTGTTAACCGCTATAATTATTTGGCGTTTCTGCCCCGTACAATCAATTTCTGTGAAGCCTTTTTCTTGTTTCTGGTCTTCAGACCCTTGGCAAGCTGACCCCATGGAGACATAGGATGCTTTCTTCCACCGCCTGATTTCGACTTGCCTTCACCACCACCCATCGGGTGATCCACCGGGTTCATCGCCATACCTCTTGTCTGGGGACGAATACCAAGCCAACGGCTTCTTCCAGCCTTACCGAGAACCACATTTTCGTGATCACTATTACCAACGACACCAATTGTTGCCCGACACTCAACCCGAAGCTTGCGAATTTCACCAGACGGAAGTTTGAGCGTAACATAATCACCCTCACGCGCTGCAAGTACAGCAAAACCTCCTGCTGAGCGTACAATCTGACCACCCTTGCCCGCCTTCATCTCAATATTATGAATATCTGTTCCGAGAGGAATATTTTTCAGGGGCATGGTGTTGCCGGTCTTGATTTCGACCTTTTCACCACTTTCCACCCTGTCGCCAACATTTAAACCTTTCGGGGCGAGAATATAACGTTTTTCTCCATCATTGTAATGCAATAATGCAATTCTTGATGAACGATTCGGATCATATTCAATAGCAGCAACTGTTGCAGGAACGCCATCCTTGTTGCGCTTGAAATCAATAATCCTGTAATGCCGTTTGTGTCCGCCACCTCTGTGCCTTGACGTCTTCCTTCCGGCAGCATTGCGGCCACCCGACTTGCTTAGTGGAAGAAGCAGGCTTTTTTCAGGCTTGCTCTTGGTGATTTCATCGAATGCAGGGTATGACATGAATCGTGACCCTGGCGTAACCGGCGCTAATTTCCTTATAGCCATTTGAATGTATGATCTATCCTTTTTATAATTTCTATCCTTCGCTCTTCTGGGCTGTACCTGAGTAGTAGTCTATCGACTGACCCTTTTCAAGAGTAATAATGGCCTTTTTCCAATCGCTTTTTTTACCTGTAATCCTGCCTCTCTTTGTATTCTGACTGCGGGATTTACCAAGATAGTTAGCCGTGCGAACTGATTTTACCTCAACGCCAAATTTTTTCTCTACCGCTTTCCTTATATCGATCTTGTCTGCATCAGTCTTGACAACAAAGACATACTGTCCTTTCTTTTCTGTCAGCCCGGTACTTTTTTCTGTCAACAAAGGGCGCAACAACGGGTTTACCATCTCATTAACTCCTTTTTCTGAAAAACTACAAAGTTACCCTAACGTTTCTTCTATTTTCTTCAACGCGGTCTTCTGAACAAGTACCGTATGGCTGTGGAGTATATCATAAGTTGATGCCTTGTCGGCAGTCATGATATTAAGTACCTCAATATTTCTTCCGGACCTTGTAATAATCATATCGTACTCAGGCGTCAGCATGAGGGTTTTTTTCTGTGATAGACCGAGGTTCCTCAATATATCAGCAAAAGGTTTCGTCTTGATCTGCTCAAATCTGAAATCCTCTACCACTACTATCTGTCCATCTTTTGCCTTGGAACTCAGGGCCGAACGTCTTGCAAGAAGTTTTACCTTTTTGTTGACTTTCTGATCATAAGAATGGGGGACTGGCCCAAATATAGTGCCACCACCAATATGCAAAGGAGAACGGCTTGAACCTTGCCGGGCATTACCAGTGCCTTTCTGACGGAGAGGTTTTCTGCCTCCACCTCTTACCTCACCACGAGTTTTTGATTTATGGGTACCCTGCCTTCTGTTTGCAAGAATCGACTTGACATCGAGGTACATCGCATGCTCAGAGATTTCAGCGCCGAATATATCGTCACGGAGCGTTACCACTTCACCGGTTTCAGTTCCGGCAGTATTTAAGACTTTAAGTTCCATAGCTTCGCGCATTCAGCATTTACTTTTTTGTAGAAACAATCTTGACATAGGAATTTCTCGGACCGGGAACTGAACCCTTAATCACAATAAGATTAGACTCCGGCATAATTTTGAAAATCACAAGATTACGAACCGTAATATTATCTGATCCCATGCGTCCAGCCATTCTTGTCCCTTTGAAAACCCTTGAAGGGTCAGATGAACCGCCAACTGATCCTGGAGCTCTCTGCCTGTCCGACTGTCCATGTGTTCTCTGAGCACCAGAGAAGTTATGGCGCTTCATGACACCGGCAAAACCCTTTCCTTTTGAAACTCCGAGAACATTAACCATCTCACCTTCCTTGAACGACTCAACACTAACAGGGCTACCCAACTCAAGCTCCTGACCCATTTCTGAAAAGTGAAATTCAGCCAGCCTGAAACCCGGCGTTACACCAGCTTTTCTGTAGTGACCCTGAAGTGGCTTGGTTAGCTTACTCTCCTTTCTTTCACCAATACCCACCTGATAAGCGTCGTATCCCTCTTTATCTGCACGTTTAACCTGTGTTACAAAGCACGGCCCTGCTTCAATAATGGTGCAGGAAACAGCCTCGCGTTTCTCATTGAATAAACGGGTCATGCCGATTTTTTTACCAAGAATCGCACCCATATAAAAATTACCTTTTCTAATTCTTTAAGACTTGATTTCAACATCAACACCGCTTGGAAGCTCGAGCTTCATCAGCATATCAATGGTTCTGGATGTCGGGTTTATTATTTCTATCAACCTCTTGTGAGAGGAGAAAGAAAACTGCTCACGGGACTTCTTGTCGACATGCGGTGACCGGTTTACGGTATAGACATGCGATTTCGTTGGCAGTGGTATTGGCCCAAAAATAATGGCATCCGTCTGCTTTACCACGTCAATAATCCTTAAGGCCCACTTATCAACCAGGCTATGGTCGTAAGATTTTAGCTTGATCCTTATTTTTTGCTGTACAGCCACTTGTCAACCCTTTTTCGTTTTATCAGTAAAAAAGAGGCGGGATTTTAAGCCCCGCCCCAGGACGCTATACAAACTTCTTATTCAACAATCTTTGTTACGGAACCAGCGCCGACGGTGCGACCGCCTTCACGGATAGCAAAACGCAGACCTTCATCCATAGCTATAGGAGCCAGCAACTCGACATCAACAGAAAGGTTGTCTCCAGGCATAACCATCTCCACACCTTCAGGCAGCGTTACTGATCCAGTAACATCTGTGGTACGGAAGTAGAACTGGGGACGGTAGCCGTTGAAAAATGGAGTATGACGGCCACCCTCTTCCTTCTTCAAAATATAGACTTCAGCCTTGAACTTTGTGTGCGGCTTGATGGTGCCCGGTTTAGCGATAACCATGCCACGCTCAAGCTCCGTCTTGTCAACACCTCTAAGAAGAAGACCGGCGTTATCGCCTGCCTGACCTTCATCAAGAAGCTTCTGGAACATTTCAATACCAGTTACAACAGACTTGCGTGTTGGACGAATACCAACAATCTCAACCTCTTCGTTGATCTTTACACGGCCTCTCTCAATCCTTCCTGTACCAACCGTACCACGACCAGAAATAGAGAAGACATCTTCCACAGGCATAAGAAAAGGCTTGTCGATATCGCGCAAAGGCTCAGGGATGAATGAATCTACAGCATCCATAAGTTCCATAATTGACTTTTCAGCCTCAGGATCACCTTCAAGAGCTTTCAGTGCCGAACCCTTGATAATCGGAATATCATCACCAGGGAAATCATATTGGGTAAGAAGCTCCCTCAACTCAAGCTCAACCAGCTCGATAAGTTCAGGGTCCGCAATGTCAACCTTGTTCAGGAAGACAACCAGCGAAGGGACATTCACCTGACGGGCAAGCAGAATATGCTCACGTGTCTGAGGCATTGGACCATCGGTACCTGCTACAACAAGAATAGCACCATCCATCTGGGCAGCGCCGGTGATCATGTTTTTAATGTAATCAGCATGACCAGGACAATCTATGTGCGCATAATGACGCTTTTTGGTCTGGTACTCAACATGCGCAGTTGAAATGGTGATACCGCGTTCTCTCTCTTCAGGAGCCTTATCAATGCTGCCAAAATCGCGCTGTATTGCAAGACCCTGCTTTGCAAGAACCGAAGTAATTGCCGCAGTCAAGGTTGTCTTACCATGATCAACATGACCAATAGTTCCTATATTGACATGGGGTTTATCCCTTTTGTAGGACTCTTTTGCCATAACTTATCTCCGTGTCGGTTATCTGTTATTGTTTGTGGTAATTAAAACTGATACAGCCTATGCTTGCCTATTCCGAATCCTTGCTCACCCTCTTCTCCTGCAAAGCTTCCGCAATACTGCGGGGAACTTCGCGATAACAATCAAACTCCATCGAATAATTTGCTCTTCCCTGACTCATCGAACGTAGATCGGTCGAATAACCGAACATTGCCGAAAGTGGAACCTTGGCGTTCACAAACTGAGCCCCGGCCCTCTGCCCCATACCCTCGATATGGCCGCGACGACTTGATAGATCACCCATAACATCGCCAAGATACTCTTCAGGAGTAACAACCTCAACCTTCATAATGGGCTCAAGCAAAACTGGGTCAGCTTTTTTAGCGGCACCCTTGAAACCGATTGAACCTGCAATCTTGAATGCCATTTCCGAAGAGTCAACCTCATGATACTTGCCATCCAAAAGGGTAACCTTGATATCCTGCATCGGATACCCTGCAACAACACCACCTTTCATAGCCTGCTGCACACCAACATTAACCGCTGGAATATACTCTCTCGGAATAACTCCACCCTTGACAGCATCAACAAACTCATATCCTTTTCCCTCTTCAAGCGGCTCAACACGGAGAACAACAAGACCAAACTGACCTTTACCACCAGACTGACGGACAAATTTGCCCTCAAACTCAACAGTCCCTCTGATTGTTTCACGGTAAGCGACCTGTGGTTTGCCCACATTGGCCTCTACCTTAAACTCACGCTTGAGGCGATCAACAAGAATTTCAAGATGAAGTTCACCCATACCGGCAATCAGCGTCTGACCTGTCTCATCATCGGTCTTTACCTTGAAGGTAGGATCCTCTTCAGCGAGCTTGGCAAGCGACATACCAAGCCTGTCCGAATCACTCTTGGTTTTCGGCTCAATAGCAATTTGGATAACCGGCTCAGGAAAAACCATTTTTTCAAGCACCACCGGATAGTTTTCATCACAAATTGTATCGCCCGTCCGCACATCTTTCAAGCCAACAGCCGCAGCAATATCGCCACAATAAACACAATCTATATCCTCTCTCTTGTTGGAGTGCATTTGAAGCACCCGACCGATCCGCTCTTTTTTGCCAGTCATGGTATTAAGCACATAACTGCCAGCCTTGAGGAAACCGGAATAAACCCTGAAAAATGTAAGCTTTCCAACAAACGGATCAGTAGCAATCTTGAACGCAAGCGCCGCAAATGGCTCTTCGTCTTTCGGTTCACGAGTTACAGATTCCTCTGTCCGCGGGTGATGCCCCTCGACAGCGCCAACATCAACTGGAGAAGCCAGGTACTCAACAACTGCATCAAGCATAAACTGAACACCCTTGTTCTTAAAGGATGATCCACAAAGCACGGGAATAATAGTGACCTTGAGCGTCGCCTGGCGCAACACATTTCTTACCTCTTCCTCAGTGATCTCCTCGCCGTTCAGATATTTTTCCAGAAGCGTATCATCATGCTCTGAAACCGCCTCAAGCATATTGATTCGCCATGTCCGCGCCTCATTCTGCAGGTCATGCGGAATCTCGACTTCATCAAAGGTACTGCCATCTTCTTTATTGTAGATGATACCCTTCATTCTGATAAGATCAACGAAACCAGCAAAAATCTCACCTTCGCCAATCGGTATCTGAAGAGGTACCGGATTGGCATTAAGCCTTTCCCTGATAGCCTTGACTGTATCAAAAAAGTTAGCGCCCGTCCTGTCCATCTTGTTGATATAGGCAATCCTCGGCACACCGTACTTGTTCGCCTGACGCCACACGGTTTCAGACTGTGGCTCCACTCCGCCAACAGCGCAAAATAATGCTACCGCGCCATCAAGCACACGCAGCGAACGTTCAACCTCTACCGTAAAATCGACATGCCCCGGCGTATCAATAATATTGATCCTGTGATTAATACCGATATAGTTACCAAACTTGGGTACCCAAAAACAGGTTGTCGCAGCGGAGGTTATGGTAATACCACGTTCCTTCTCCTGATCCATCCAGTCCATTGTAGCACCACCATCATGCACCTCACCCATCCGATGCAGACGACCTGTATAATAGAGTATTCTCTCCGTCGTCGTCGTCTTTCCGGCATCAATGTGGGCCATGATACCAATGTTGCGCACTTTATCTAAATCAACCAGCCTTGCCATAACAATATTTTAGACTTTTTTTTCGACACTTTAACAAATCGCTCAGAACCTGAAATGCGCAAACGCCTTGTTTGCATCAGCCATCCTGTGTACCTCGTCTCGCTTTTTCACCGATGCACCCTGCTCATTGGCAGCATCCATCAACTCTGCAGCAAGCTTTTCAGCCATCGATTTACCACCACGCCTTGCAGCATACATCTTCAGCCAGCGGAAAGCAAGTGCACCCCGCCTTGACGTTTTGACCTCCATAGGAATCTGATAAGTGGCGCCACCAACCCTCTTGCTACGAACCTCAACAACCGGAGCAATGTGCGACATAGCCTTGCGGTAAACTTCCAGCGGATCCTCTCCGCTCAACTTTTCGGCAATGATAGCAAACGCATCATAAACTATCTTTGTTGCAACGGCCTTCTTGCCATCAAGCATCACCGCATTGATAAAACGAGCAACACTTTCGTCCCCGTAACGAAAATCAACTCCGATTCTTTTATAGCCAACTTTTTTGGGCATGTTCTTCCCTGAATTTATGATTCGACTTATCTACCTTTTACCCTTACCCTTGACCGGAGCAGCAACACCCGCCTTGGGCTGCTTGGCTCCATACTTCGACCTGCTCTGCTTGCGGTCAGCAACACCGGAGGTGTCGAGCGAACCACGCACAATGTGATAGCGCACACCAGGAAGATCCTTTACCCTGCCACCCCTGATAAGAACAATTGAATGCTCCTGCAGGTTATGGCCTTCTCCCGGAATATATGCCGTTACCTCTATCTTGTTGGACAACCTGACACGCGCAACCTTGCGCAACGCGGAGTTAGGCTTTTTTGGTGTAGTTGTATAAACACGAGTACAGACCCCACGTTTCTGCGGGCATTTCTCAAGCGCCGGTGACGCTGTTTTAGACACTTTTACACTTCTTCCGAGCCTGATGAGCTGCTGAATCGTCGGCATACTGAAACTCTCTTTCTTTTTAAAAACCTCTGATTACAAAAAACACAAATGCTATAAAATCCATAAGGACAGACAATGTAAGCGAATTATGTAAAAAAACAAAACCTGATTTATATATTTCTTATC
>CAJEXQ010000001.1 GCA_903994635.1 uncultured Chlorobiaceae bacterium | reverse complement strand
GTCAAGGGAAGACGTAAAAGGCTGTGGTAATGAGTGGTTAACTTCTGCATAAATTCAAATGCATCATGATACGCTTTTCTTCCACCTTTCCACTATAATATTCCAAGAGCCATGAATTTCACTTATAAATACTTCTCGTATAGCAGCAAGATAACACTCCTCAACTGACTCGTCAGCCAGCCAAGCATTACTGAAGTCGACTTTGATGGAAGCAAAGATCTGCTGGCGAATCTTTACTAGCACCATCTTTTCATCAATATGGCCCATTTTGGCCTAAGCCAGAATTTTGGCTGGAAATGCTCTTCTGCGGGCGAAATAACACCAATCCGCGTGTAAAGGTTGACATCCATGAAGCTCAAGGCGCAAAAGCGTTTGAACCAAGTGCAGACTATCCGCTCAACAACCTGTTCCCGCTCATGCTCCTGAAGCTGCTTTTCAAGCTCTTCTATTGCCTTCGGTTGCTCACGCCGGACGGCACTGCCCCCAGCCAGAACCAGATTGAGTTTGGCAGAAACCTGCTCAATCATACTACGACGGGCAAACTGAGCGAATTGTTTGAGTTTTGCAGTTTCCATTAATGATATTTCATGGTAGAGTATCCCAACTTAAGAATTCAACTCAGACTCCATCGGAGGAAACTGAGTTATATGATACCCGCCCAGATAAGTAACAATAACTCCCTTTGTAATTAATCACCGTCAAAAGGAATCGAACCACAATCTCTCGTATAACGATAACGTGTTTCCAAAGATCGTCACTATTATCTTCTCCCGGCTTGTAATAGTTTCCGCGATGCACAATACGGTCTCGGGCACTCTTAGCGGATTTTATCTGTTCATCACTAATTCCGTCAAGAGGAACTGACCAAAGCTCGGCCAATCGCTTAATCTTTTCAAAGATTGACCTTCGATTCAAATCTGAAAGCTTAGCATTGATCTCATTTACTCCGTCTCCAATCTTTTCAGAATCCACATCTGACCACTTTACTATGCACTTTTCAATGACTTGACGAAGTACTTTTCTTGTTTTATTGAATTCTCCCTTTGATAAAATCAGTGCATCCTTATCGCCAAGATTAGAGTCAACAAGGTTTTCGATCGCTGTCATAGCATTGACCAGTCGAACTTCCGAGTACGAAGAGTCCATGGAAAGCCATTCGATGGCAAAAAAAAGGTTTTTATCCCGGATAGGAGGCTCAAAATAAGACTTGACAACGGCATCAAAAAAAGGTTGTTGCTCAAGAAAATGAATAACGCCCATCCCTCCTTGCGTATGTTTCGATTGAGATAAAACAGTAATTTCACATTTATTTTCAACTATATACTCGGTTATCGGTACTTGGAGAATAGCTGCTGACGCAACAGACATTACTCTCCGAATGTATTCAAGTAATTTATCAGCTTCATCATGCCAATAGGTTATATCGACAGGGGCTATTTCTGGCTGAATTTCGATGGTGCCAGTGATCGTGTCAGGATTATCAATTGACGATGCACCTACCATTACTATCATACCCAAGCGGCATGCTGCTGTCAGCCGATGAAAATTTTTAAACCCTTTCAAACAAATTCGAAGTAAAGGCTTCGGAGATAACTCATCTAAAGTACGGAAAAGCTCCGCAGATTGACATTCTCCAACAGGTCGCATTAGACTCCCAGCCTCCTTACTCCACGAATCATTTAGGCAAGTAAAGTAAAGGTCTTTCGTTTTGAATTCAGTGCCATCATCAGATGTTCCTGAAAGCGTAAAGTCTTCGAATTTTGTAGATTCTTTGTGAAATAGTTTATGGATGTATGCGGTTTCTTGTATCAAGGGAATGATGCCAAAATCAAAAATTATTTTCCCGCCATGCGATATAGATGCAGAAAAAGTTAAAGGTGTACTATAACCACTGGCCTCAAGAGTGCCAGAAAATGATTTAGTTTCCATCAAATCCTGATTTCCCACTATTCCTCTTATATCTGAATTATTTTCCCACAGCGAATCTCTTTAAGTAAGGACGGCAACTGCAACATAGCATTTAAGCAACATTGAGCCGAACAGCTTTCCAACTTGGCAACAGCCTGTTGCCAAATTGAATTATCTCAGTAAAAGCTGATAAATTCTCAGCCGTATTCTAATCACTGATCACTCCCCCTTGCCTGCCGAGGTTAACAAAGCCCTGCCTTTGGCGCTCAACCGGTACTTCTGCAATCGGCTGTTTGGTTTGTCAGGAACGGTGTATTCAAGCAATCCAGCGCACCTTAATCGGGGAAGTGCTTTACGCAGGTTACCACTTAATTGTTTGTGCCCCAACGCAGTTGCAATGTCTGCCGACGATTTCGGTGCTGTCAGACATACAGAAAGAATTTGCAGGTCAACAGTGACTTGCTCACTTACCTGCCCATCAACTTGTGCCTCTTGATCTCCTTCTTGTGCCTCTTTGTCTTTTTCTTGTGCTCCCCGATTTCCTTCTTGTGCCCCAACTTGTGCCCTATACATACGGACTTGTGCCGACCCCCCTTTATCTTGTGCTTTTACTTGCTCAGAAACTTGTGCCTTAACTTGTGCTCCGACTTGCTCACGAACCTGCCCCAACTGGGTCGATTCGGATTTCCGCAACTGTTTGCGATAGAGTGACAAGATTTCCGGCAGGAACACCGTGAAACGTACTCTCCCCGCCAGCTCTTCTATCGTCGGATCAGGCAAATTGTTTGCTCTGGCTTCCCGGAAAATGCCGGGGATACCGCTACCCCACTGTTCGATTAAATCCAGCTCATGGAACACTCGAGCGATGACCGGATTGCGGATTTGCATAATACCTCGTTTCATCTCTTCGACAGTCACACCCGGCAGCAGCAGTCCGGGGCTTTCAACCTCAATGCGGTTGTCGTAAAAAGCTATTCGAATCGGGGTACCCCTGTGGGAGTAGTCGGCATGAACCAGCGCATTAATCACCACTTCACGCAGAATGTTGATTGGAATGCCCCAACGATCCTTGTGAAGAATCTCGGAAAAATCGGCACCACGCATGGCGTGTTTCTTGAGAAAGAGCATAATACTTTCCACCGCTTTGGGCAGCGGGTCGTGAATATCGATATGATCGAAAATATCGCTCTTGTCGTTGCCGATAAAACGGCCACACTGAATCCATGCATCATCAAAATAGAAACGTCGCTCTTTTCCGTAAAGCAGGATACCGCCCTGACTGGGAACCAGTCGCCCCTGATCATCTACCAAAATCTTAAGGCTTTGCAACATCCGTTCATCCGGTGTTCTCCGAGCAAAGTCAGACCGAATGGCTGGCAGATCAAGCGCTTCCAGATCAAGCCCAGACATGGGCAAAGCATCAAAACTAACCCCCGCCACACCCTCAGGTATTTTGCCTTCTGGTTCTGTAGGAAGGTTATGCAAAAAATCGCTCATTGTATTTGCCCCCTGCCGAATTAGTCCAATGATTTCATTGTTACGCAAATCCGTTTTTGTTCCTAAATCTGAATCCGTTTCCCGCTGCGAATCTCTGAGAGCAAAGCTTCCCGCATGGATGCCAGATAGCTGTCAACATCCGACTCATCGGCCAGCCATGCTTTTTCAAATACAACTTTGATTGACCGTCCGGGAATATACTCTACTTTTGGCTCCGCTATAGGAGGATAGACGCTTGTCTGTTGCTTTGCTGTTTCAGATGTCTGTGCCGGAGTCACACGTTGAGGTTTTGGCTGCGACAGGGCTGTCAATCGGGACAAGAGTTGCTGGTACTCTTTTTCCTCGAAGCGCCGCTGCATGTCGCGAATCACCGCAATAAGCTGTTTACGCTCTACTGATTGAATGAAATCTTTAAATGGCTGCGTTATCTCTGACTGCTGCTCCACAGAGAGAGAGCTGAATTCAGCCATACCGCAAAGGCGATCCTTAAGTGCATGGGATGTTGCCTTTGCACTGGATATCTCAGCTTCAATTTGCGCCCCGACCTTTTCCTGCAAGCTATCCACAAGGGTTTTAACCTGCTGCATTCGATTCCCCTTGTAGCTTTCCGGATCCAGCAATGCTTCGGAGAGTAGCGCTGATTCATCTCCCTGGATGTAGGCAAAATTCGATTCCTGATCCTGATCCTGATCCTGAACCATTTTCCGGGCAGAATCAAAAATGGTTTTTTGCGAGCCGCTCATGAACTTTCGGATCGGGTCGATAACCTCTTCCTTCAGGTCAAGCAGCAGATCAACCTCTTTGAGGAAATCAGTGAGGTACCATGTGTAGGGTTGTCCACCCACCGCTTTCAGCTTTTCAAGCACCGGATTCAATGCATTCAGGAACGGGTAAAGCGAGACTTGTGCTGCATAAGGGGCCAGTTCATGCATTGATTTCTGCAAGGCTTCACCAGTTTCCCGGCTGAGAGCCTTGGCTTCAGTGGCTACTGGTGAAGCATCAAAAAAATCTTCATAAAATTCTTTCAGGCTGCGCACCTGGGATGCCGTAAAATCAGCCTGTGGCACCAGAATGATATTGCCATGACCGTGGGTATTGCGCAAAGCACGCTCGAGTTCATCCTCTTCAAGGGTATTGCTCTCTGAACGGACTTCAACCTTACCATGGGTACAGAGTTTGGCAAGGGTACAAAGCACTGCGGCGTAGTACCAGCCATAAGGTTTGCGTTCAAATTTTTCCAGCAGGAGCTTCAGCGTTGTGCGAACGCCACTCCGGTTATTGCTCTGGATAAAGACCAGCAGCTCCTGCTCTGATTCCGCCAGTGAGGCAAGATCGGTTCCCAACAATGCCTCTTGAGTTTGCTTGAGGCAATTCGCTATATCGTTTTCGGTGTAGGTAATGCCGCGAAGCATACGGAGGTTGGGATAGGCCTGTATGATGAGTTGATGAAAACCACGAACAATCCTGCTTTGAGGATCTTCGCCGCCTATTTCAATCTCACTGCCACCCACAAAAAGTTTGGCCCGGCCAAGAAGGGTTTGCAATCGCAACTGCAACTCCCTCTCTCGATCGCGGTTCTGATCGCCTTTGTTGGTGAGGATGCGGGTAACTGCCTCTTGCTGGGCTGTCGTCATGTTCTGGCGGATATACTTTTCGGTCTGTTTGAAAAGGATGATATCCCGCATCAGTCGATCATCAGGAGGCATCAGCACAAGAAGTTCATCACGGCCCATGCTCTGCATCTTCAGAATGGGCTCGTTCTCGGCGTTTTCGTGGAACGGGGTGACAACATGAATAGCCAGCTCGTATTCACGACCATGCAGACGGTCATCAAGTTTTCTGGAATAGGGATAATCCGGCCCGTTGTTCTCGTAGCGGATTTTCCTCTGCTTGATGACATGATCGAAAACAATCTTTTCCAGCTCTGCGGCAACTTCGGTTGACTCAACCTCCGTGTTCTTGATCTCTTTTTCAATATCCTTTTCCTCATCGGTGAGGTACTCATAGAACTCACCATTCCGCTTGATGTAGATCTGCTGTTCCAGATAGTTCAGCGCCTCTTCAACCTTCTTGCGCAAGTGGGGCAAATCCTGATTGAAACCATCGAGCATCAGAACGCAAAGATTTCGGGGTGTTGGCTTGAACTCCTTCACGTATTTGACAAGAAAAAGAGCTTTCAGCACCTTCAAGGCAAAGTCATTGCTGACCTGCCGTTCTGCTGCGAGAATGGCTTTCTGTGTCTGGGCCTTTAATGCCGTTTGAATGCCTTCAAACATCAGGTCGAAAGAGGCGAGTTGACCAATCTCGTAATCGCTGATCTGCATGGCAACCTGCTGGAAGACACCAAGCATTGAACGCTCACCGACAGAACTATGCTTACCTTCAAAGGCATTGTGACGTGAAAGATTCTCTATTGCTGACTGAAAGAGTTCAAATTGGTAGGGAACAAAGGGATAGCTCTGAATGAACTCCTCCCGGTCCTTATAGTTTTTGTAATCGCGTGATCCATCGGTGAAACTAAATAACGTCCCGAAGTTATTTGACTCCCGGTGGTAGAGGTCAGAAGCGAGTTCCGTACCCTCTTCTGTTTTGGCCAAAAGCCTTTTTTGAATGACCATAGCCACATTGGTGCTGGTCAGCGGCATTTTGGTGGCAAAGCGAGCCATGATTTTTGAGAAATCGTTGCTCTGCTGACGGTTCATTTCACCAAGAACCGTGCTCATGTCGTTTTGGGATGTCACCATGATCCATGCTCTGCCTCTGCTTTTGGTGGCAAGACTTTCGGCAATAGTTTGCAGGTTGGTCATCAGTTTGACATTTTCGGCGATATACTGCCCCACCTCATCAACAAAGAAGTTCAACCGAAAACCAAGTGATTGCTTGTTGATATAGGCGTTAACCTGATCAGCGAAATCCTCAATGGAGACCCGGTACTGGCTCCGGTATTTATCAAGAATCCCTGCTGCTGCCACATCAGCTTCCCCTGTGGCCTGGGCGTAGGCTTTAGCAATATTCTGCGATTCGAGCAGCGCCTGTTCACGACCTTTTTGCCACTCTTTTCCAGCTTGGGTATAATAGGCCGTTGTGAACTTTTCATAGAGGCCCCGGCTGTCGAGATCCCGTTCAAACTGTGCAATATGCCCCTGCTTTCCATAGTAGCCGCACATTTCATCAAAGACCTTGACAAAGACAGCAAGCAGAGCATCGAACTGCGTCTTGCTGATCACATCAGCTTTCTGGTCTATGTTGAAGAGAATGCTTTTGGACGGAATGGCTACCGCACGCTTGAGATCGGCACGAAAAATCTCGTCATCAATATTTTTAGAAAGAAAGAGATCGAGTGTTCGTACACCATCAATCTCCCGATTTTCAAGAAGCATGGCAAGTATCTTCAGCAAATGCGATTTACCTGAACCAAAGAAGCCAGAGATCCAAACTCCATTGGCCCCTTCATAATTGATGTAGGCATCAAGAAATAACTTCAGACGTTTTTCAACCTCATTGGTCAAAACATACTCTTCGATTTCAAGCCGAAGGCTTGCTTCATCATCAGCTTTAATAACCCCTTCAATCGGGCGATCAACCGGCTTTTTGAAAATGCTTTTGAGAATCATCCTGTTTTTTTCGTTTATGCTTCGCAATGAGAGATGTCAAATGCCCGGTAGTACTTATCGTCATGCAGCTTTCCGAAAAGATTGAGTGAAGCGCCTGATTCCTGGCAGTGCTGATAGGTGCCCGGAAAAAACATAACTGTTGGCTTCTCTTTTGCTGTGCTCTGCAGATTATTCAAAACGTTATGTGAACGGATATAGGGAAACACCGCTCCAACACCTGAAAGAAAGAGGACTTCAAAATCACTCTTTGCAAGTTGTATTGCTATGGCTGGTACCAGGTGTGCTTCGGGATCCAATACACCCTGAAGCAACTCTTTAAGTTGTTCCCTGGAGACGGATTTCTCCATATTGAGGATTTGCTCCCAGATTCCGCGCTCCTTGAGTATCTCAACAGAGAGATCATACAGGTTAATCTCCAACACCTTGACACCTGCCAGCTCAAGCCGGTTGGCAAGCTGTCGTTGAAGACGCTCCATCTCGACAGACTCTTTAGGTGGATATGCGCAGACGTAAAATGGAATCTCCCCGTTCAGCGCTTTTTTTTCCAAAAAAAGACGACTTGAAATGACCTTGAATAAATGTTGCAAACGCTCATTCCCTGGCTTTTTTTCACTATTTGCACTCATTGGGCACTCCACTTTAGATCAGATTCAAAGAGCGGGAAAAGAAAAACATCCTTGCGGCACTGCCGAGGTATGGCTGCCAGAAGCCGTTGACTTAACAGTGAAGCGTTGATGGTGTTCCTGACTGTCAGAAGTTCGGCATCCCGCAATATTTTGAACAAGACCTGACGCAACTTGTTTCTGGTCGTTGACGTTATCTCTTCAAGTTCAGGATGCCACTCCGATTTTTTATTGAAAAAGAAATCGAACTCGTCGTATTGAAGGTTATGCTTCAGGCCTATATATCGTTCCCGAAGAACCTCTTCCGCAAACTCAGCAATAAATCGGTAGCGGCGACAAACAGCGAGCCACAGCAGGTATTTCTGTTCCTGAGTGCTTCCGGAAATCAGCAAATCGAGCTCCTTGGGGTCAAGAGTTTTCAACCTTGATATAATTTCACGGCATTGACGCTTCGATGTATTGAGTGTTCTTGACTGTAACAAATTTTCGGAAAGCACCGTCTCCCTGACCTTCTTCCAGTCATTCAGCTCAACAAATAACATGGCCAAGGCCACCGATTCACGATAAAAAAGACCACCTGTTGTGAATGCCATGCTGTATTGATCTTTTTTTATCACCAGCATTGACTCGTTGTGTCTCACGGAGAGATAACCTGCCCTGGAGCGATTGATTACAAGAAACGATATTCGATGCAGCCACCAACCAAAAGAGTTAACTGGAAACGCAAACGACCTCCAATGTACAAATATCTTGCGCTACCATAAACAATTCGCGCAAAAAAAAGGCCCGCCGAAGCGAGCCTTTTCTTGTTCAACACATTGAAAGAGTGGTTCAGTGTTCAAACAACATTTCCGAGTAGGTTGGAAGCTGCCAGCGACTGCGATCAACGACCTGTTCAAGCCAGTCAGCAACAACACGCACTTCCGACATAAACGGCAGCAGCTTCTCGGCACAGTAATCGGCTTTTTCAAACTCTGTTGGAAGTGTCTCGATCTTCTCCACCGCCTCATCAAGCTCCGCCGTCATATCGATCAAGGTCGAGAGATTTTCGGCCAGCACTTTAAGGTTATCGGCCTGACTCTTCAGCGCTTTTTCTGAAAGTCCAATAGCCTCAGCCGCCGCAAGCAGGTTGTTAAACGAGCTGCCGATGCCGCCCTGATATTCTGTAACATCAGGAATAACAAAGGTCTTCAGCATGAGCTGCAAGGTGCGTGCCTCAATATCGATACCCTTGATATAGCGTTCGAGACGGATGTGCAGGCGTGAATTGGTCTCTTCTGCGCTCAGCACACCATACTTGATAAACATATCCTGAACATCCTTCTTGAGCAGTACTCTGAGTGCCTGCGGGGTGTTCTTCAGGTTAGGCAGGCCTCTATCTTTGGCGGCCTGCTGAAGGGCTTCAGCGTAGTTGTCGCCCTGGTAGCGGATCGGCTTGGTAGCGGTAATCTGCTCACGAAGGGTTTCAAGAATTGCAGAATCCCGCTCTTTTCCGGCATTGATTTTTGCGATAATGGCATCCGCAATTTCGTCAACTGCTTCGGCCATCAGGGTGTTAAGCACCATGTTCGGTACTGAAGCGGCCTGTGAAGAGCCGACAGCGCGAAACTCAAACTTGTTGCCGGTAAAGGCGAATGGTGAGGTACGGTTGCGGTCGGTATAGTCCTTGTTGACCAGCGGCACCTGTGAAAGGCCGAGATTAAGTACCTGTTTTTCAGTTTTCAGGTCAACCTTGCCGCTCTCGATTGCATCAAGCACCTTTTCGAGCAGCTCACCGAGGAAAACGGTTACCACAGCCGGAGGAGCCTCATTGGCACCCAGACGGTGATCGTTACCCATGCTTGCGATAGACATTCTCAGAACATCAGCCCTCTTGTAAACACCATTCAGAACGGCGACAAGGAAAACAAGGAAGTGGACATTCGTTTCAGGGGTATGACCTGGATCAAGAAGATTGATTCCGGTATCAGTACCTATCGACCAGTTATTGTGCTTGCCTGATCCGTTGATACCGGCAAAAGGCTTCTCGGCGAGCAGCAGGGCAAAACCCTTCTTGTCGGCAACCTTTCTCATCACTTCCATAACGAGCAGATTGTGGTCAACTGATATATTGGCCTCTTCAAAAATCGGAGCTATTTCAAACTGGTGAGGTGCAACCTCGTTGTGACGGGTCTTGGCTGGAATACCGAGCAGATAGAGCTCATGCTCAACTTCCTGCATGAATTCAAGCACACGGTCAGGAATCGAACCAAAATAGTGATCCTCAAGCTGCTGACCTTTCGGAGGAAGAGCGCCAAGGAGGGTTCGACCACACATAACAAGGTCTGGACGCTCGGAATAGAACTTTTTGTCGATCAGGAAATACTCTTGTTCAATACCAGCAAAAGTTTTAACACGAGAAACACCGGTAACACCGAGCACCTCAAGCAGCCTCATAGCGGACTTGCTGACCGCTTCCATTGAGCGCAACAGCGGTGTTTTAGCATCAAGCGCTTCACCATGGTAAGAGATGAAAACTGTAGGAATACAAAGTGTGAGATCTTTTCCACCCTTCATGAGAAAAGCAGGGCTGGAGGGATCCCACGCCGTGTAACCACGAGCCTCAAAAGTGGTGCGCATACCACCGGAGGGAAAGCTTGACGCATCAGGCTCACCCTGGATAAGCTGTTCACCCGAGAATCGCTCAATCGGCGTGCCGTCGCGATCAATCGATAAAAATGCGTCGTGTTTTTCAGCAGTGGATCCAGTCATCGGCTGGAACCAGTGCGTGTAGTGGGTAGCGCCTTTTTCCATGGCCCACTCTTTCATGCCATTGGCAACAACGCCAGCAATTTCAGCGGTTATTTTTTTACCCGCCTTGATAGTGTCCTGCAATGCCACAAACTCCTCTTTTGGCAGTTTTGCTCGCATAGCCTTATGGTCAAAGGTCATCGAACCAAAGTAGGTCGAAACCGGAATTTTACTGTCGCTGTTCAAAAGAACCTCCTTGTTTGAAATAATGAAAACCCCTGGCTGTTATTTTTTTGATCTCTTTTCGTCGAAGGTTGTCAGTACCTGACGATCCTGAAGGTTTTTGCGGACAATTTCCGCACAAATTTTCTTGTTCTTCTTCAACTGGGAGAGAACGAAACTGGTATTGGTTCCAAGAACACCCGGCCAACTCTGTATCCTGGAAAGAAACTGCTCAAGTGACGCTGTATTATGGGTCATCACCTTCAGAATATGCGAGCCTTCGCCTGTCACAGAAAAACACTCCATAATCTCCTCCTCTTTCATCACATGCTCCATAAATGAGTTATAGTGCCTTGACGAATCGATTCTGACTCTTACAAAAGCATGAATATCAAAACCAAGCTGCCGTTCATCAACTTCCATGGTAAAGCCCTTGATGATACCACTCTTCTGCAACTTGTCGAGCCGCTCACTGACCGATGGTATTGAAAGGCCTACCACTTCAGCAAGCTCACTCAATCGAACTCTCCCGTTTTCACCCAGAGACTCAATAATTTTAAGGTCTATCAGATCAAGATGGCCAGACATAATGAGAAATTCTTTTTCAATGTTGCCTGAAATTACATAATTGTAAGAAAAAAACAACCATATTCTTTAATATTCGGAGCTTTTCTTAAAAAAGCCTTAATAAATTTAGGAGAGACATCGATTCAACACTATTTACTGACAATTCTAAACGCAATTTCCGATTTTATTCTTATGACGCACAAAATTCAATGGTACAAGAAAAGAAGGGAGTTCTTGAGTTGTTCCAAATAGAAAAAAATTCAATATCTTGCGTCCAGATTTGACAATAGCACCTCAACCAGGAGGGGAAGAAGTTGTTCTCCGCAGCACTTGTTTTTTCTGCGAATAAGGCAACATAAAAGACTTTTAAAAAACAATATAAGACCGTCCCGACGTTTAAAGTATAACATGAAAATAGCAATTTTTGGCGCAGGAGTTGCAGGCCTTGCTGCAGCAGTGGAGCTTGTCGATAAAGGTCACTCCGTGGAGATTTATGAGAAACGCAAGATTCTTGGCGGAAAGGTTTCTGCCTGGAAAGACAGTGATGGAGACTCCATAGAATCGGGATTACACATTATTTTTGGAGGCTATGAGCAGCTCCAGAAATACCTTAAACGGGTTGGCGCTGAGGATAATTATCAATGGAAAGAGCATTCACTTATCTATGCTGAACCGGAGGGTAAATTATCTTTTTTCACAAAAGCGAATCTACCCAGTCCATGGGCAGAGATGGTCGGTGGCATGAAGACCGATTTACTCTCTTTCTGGGATAAAATTTCGCTTGTCAAGGGGCTCTACCCTGCCATTACCGGTAATGAGGCCTATTTCCGCAGCCAGGACTTTATGACCTACTCCGAATGGCATCGGCTAAAAGGCGCTTCGGAGCATTCCTTGCAGAAACTATGGCGAGCAATTGCACTCGCCATGAATTTCATCGAGCCCAACGTCATCAGCGCCCGCCCGATGATTACCATTTTCAACTATTTCGGCAATAATTACACGGCAACAAAATTTGGCTTTTTTAATGAGAATCCCGGCGATTCAATGATTGAGCCAATGCGCCAGTATATACAGAGCAAAGGAGGGCGCATTTTTGTTGATGCAAAGCTGAGCCGGTTTGAACTCAACACCGATGAAACCATCAAGGAGGCGGTGCTCCGGGATGGTCAAAAAATTGTGGCCGATGCATACATTTCCGCACTGCCCGTTCACAACATCAAAAAAATTCTTCCTGTTCAGTGGCTTGCCCACAAATACTTCCGCAACCTTCACGAATTTGTTGGCAGTCCTGTTGCTAACTGCCAACTCTGGTTTGACCGGAAAATTACCGATATCGATAATCTCATGTTTTCACAAGGCACTATTTTTGCAACCTTTGCCGATGTCTCAATCACCTGTCCAGAAGATTTCCAGAAGGGCATTGGCACCGCAAACGGGGGCAGCGTCATGAGCATGGTGTTGGCTCCAGCCCACCAACTGATGGATATGCCAAACGAGATTATCATCGAGCTTGTCATGAAGGATATTCATGATCGCTTCCCGAAATCTCGCCTGGCCAAACTGCTCAAATCAACCATTGTTAAAATCCCGCAGTCTGTCTACAAGGCTGTACCGGATGTGGACAAGTTTCGACCTGACCAAATCAGCCCTGTTAAAAACTTTTTTCTTGCTGGAGATTACACCGATCAGCACTATCTGGCATCAATGGAAGGAGCTGCACTGAGCGGAAAACTGGTTGCTGAAAAGCTCCTCAGCAGGTTTGGCAACTAGGGCGATGCCAGCCCGACCCCATGAAAATAGCTGCAATAGGTGAACTATTAGTAAATAAGTTGTTATATTCAAAAAAATGTTTACAATTACTTACCCTTAATCCACCTACAGCTATGGCAGCAGAAGAACTAAACAAAACGGCGGGCGCACTCGTACCTGTCTCCTCGCGGAATACTGAAACCGTTATCGGCAATGGCGACATGGCTCATCTGATCGGGAGTATGGGTGCCCTGATTGACTCAACAATTGAGTCGGTGCAGGAAATCATCAGCTCAGTGAGTTCCGCCACAGGGCAGCTTATTGACGGAGTTGCCTCGACCATCAATTCCGATTCGGTACAGGGCTTAATCAGCTCAGTGGGTTCTGCTACCGGTCAACTGATTGAGGGAGTTGCCTCTACCATCAATTCCGATTCGGTACAGGGTATAATCAGCTCAGTGGGTTCTGCTACCGGTCAACTGATTGAGGGAGTTACCGCTACCATCAATTCAGAGCCAGTCAAGGAGATGTTCAACAGCGTCACATCCGTACCAGGCCAGCTTATCGACGGTGTCACCTCCACCATTAATTCCGAGCAGGTACAAAATTCGTTTCAGGAACTCGGTAAATTGTGGAGCGGACTGATTGAAAACCTGAACGCTGCTGGTAACACAAACCAGGTTCAGGATCTTTTCGATAACGTCAGCGCAGGACTGGGGCAGCTTATGAGCAATGTCTTTGCACCAGGAATGCAGAAAGGTCGCGAGAACCGGTCAAAAAAAGATGTTACCGAGATCATCTTTACCCCAAAATCAACTACAGAGGGCAGCGCTAATCCGGTTAAGACAAATAAAATTTGATACCTGCACCACTGTCATGCTGAGCGAAGCCAAGAATCCTGCATAAGGATGAATGCTTCGCTCGGGGTGAAGCCCTTCTTTCACTGGTGCCCAGTTCCCGTATGGCCAAATCCACCTTCTCCTCGAACCGTTGATGCAAGCTCCGCCACCTCCTCAAAATCTACCTGTTCAACCCTTGCCACTACCATCTGGGCAATGCGATCGCCATGAGAGACCGTGAAGGAATCCTTTCCGTAGTTGATGAGAATCACCTTCACCTCGCCACGATAATCAGCATCAATCGTGGCTGGAGAGTTCGGGAGTGAAATCATGGAGCGCAGGGCAAGCCCGCTCCGAGGACGAAGCTGAGCCTCATACCCTTCTGGTAACTCAATAGCCAATCCCGACGGAATCAGCGCCGTTGAAAAAGGCTCAAGCGTCACCGGCGCATCAAGGCAGGCAGAAATATCCATACCTGCAGCATGAGCCGTTGCATAAATCGGAAGAGTGGCTTGTTTGTTAAGGCGAACTATCTTTACTTTAAGCATGGGTCAGCAGTGGCTTCTTGTCATTTTTTTTTCATCAAACCGCAATATATTGAAACAATCAACAGAAACCATCTATGCGCTTGCCTTCGGCGCCCACCCAGACGATGTCGAACTCTCCTGCGGGGCCACACTCCTGAAAATCATGAGTGAAGGACAAACCGTGGCCGTGTGCGACCTTACCAGAGGAGAAATGGGCACCCTCGGCACCCCTGCAACCCGGAAGGTCGAAGCCGAAACCGCAGCCACATTGATGGGTTACCATAGCCGCACATCACTGGACCTTGGCGACTCAAAACTTTTCCATACCGAAGAGAATGTTGCTGAAATCATCAAGGTCATCAGGCAGTTCAGGCCCACTGTTATTTTTGCCAACTCACCCGAAGAACGCCACCCCGATCACGTCAAAGCCTCAAAGCTGGTGACGGAGGCTTGCTACTATGCCGGACTGCAGCAACTCCCCACCTCCTGGAACGGCCAGCCACAAACACCCCACCGCCCCAGTCACCTGCTCTACTACCTTCAGTTCAAACACCTCGAACCCGACATCATCGTCGACATCTCCGATAGCTTCCAAGCCTCCAGAAAAGGAGTCCTCGCCTTCGCAACACAGTTTCACAATGAAGGGAAAACGGAAGAGACGACAACCTTGATTAACCGCCCCGAGTTCCTCACCGGCCTCGAAGCTCGCGCCCGCTACTTTGGCGAACAAATCGGCACTCTCTACGGCGAAGGCTTCAAACTCTCCAGCACCCCAGGAATCAGCTCATTCACCAGCACCTTTAGCGGCCATCGGCCATGACGGAAGCTATTGAAATACTAAAAAGTCAAAACTATCAGTAAACATCGCTCAGGCATTTCCCGCTTCATGCTCCTCAAGCTTGTACCCAAGCCCCCGAACAGTCTTGATCATTCGGCCTGTCTCCCCAAGCTTTTTGCGGATTCTGGTAATGTGCGTATCAATGGTTCTGGTGTTGATGCTTTTGTCGACATCCCAGACATCGCTGAGCAGCATCTCTCGTGACTGGGCCTCTCCCTTTCTTTTGAGCAGTGCAACAAGAAGTTTGAATTCCATCAGAGTCAGCACAAGCTCTTTTCCATCAAGCATCACAATATGGCGACTGAGATCGACTTCAAGCCCGCCCGTTTTGAGGATCTCCTGCATTTTACCCCCATGACGGCGATCCCGCTTGAGAACTGCCCTTATTCTGAGGTTCAGCTCACGGGTACTAAACGGCTTGATCACATAATCATCAACACCGAGTTCAAAGCCGAGAATTCTGTCTATCTCATCTCCTTTGGCTGTCACCATAATGATTGGAAGATCCTTGTAGAGTTGATGCTGCCTGATTTGGCGACATAGCTCGAACCCGTCCATCCCCGGCAGCATGATATCGAGCAACACAAGGTCAAAACTTTTTCGGGAGAGTTGCACAAGAGCCTCTTCGGCGCTGCCCGAAAGGTAACAGTTATAGCCTGCCCGGCTAAGATTATATTCGAGAAGAGTGGCAAGGTCTAGGTCGTCCTCAACAACGAGAAGCAGTGGATCAGGCATAACATATTCAAATTCAGGATTGTATTCTCAGGACTTCAGCCGCAGTTTCGCATACGCAAGGACGAAAATACGCAAGGACGCAAATACGCAACGCAAGGCTACCCCGCAAGGTACAGCTAAAATTTTAACCGTTTTTCGTAAAAAGCCCTCCGCCGCTCTCAACGCTCCTATTTGTCACCGCTTCTTAACACATCCTTAACACACTCTCAACACTTGTTGATATAATTTTTTGTAAAAATACAGGTATAGACACTTTTTCCCAATCATCATTAACCTTCTCCATTCATTCTTGATCATGCAAAAAAAAAGAAACCTGATTTGTGACAAACGAAATCCATGGTAGAACAGAGCATTAAAAAAAATCTCCCGAATTTTTGGGATGCCAGTGCATTTATTCTTGTTATGGGCCTGGTAGCCCTCATGGCTTGGGGGAGCCGTCAGATGGCTGCGCCCTATTTGCCGGGTGAGTCGATTCCCCTGTCGCTTGATCCGATACATCTTCCACTCTATGCCCTGCGAACGGTGCTTCGGATGGTGATAGCACTCCTTGTTTCACTGTTATTTACCTTTACCTACGCAACATTGGCGGCAAAGAGCCGAAGGGCAGAAGGGATTATGGTGCCGCTGCTCGATATCCTTCAATCGGTTCCAATACTTGGCTTTCTCTCTATCACTGTTACCGGTTTCATCGCCCTGTTTCCGGGCAATCTGCTTGGCATGGAGATGGCTGCCATCTTTGCTATTTTCACCTCACAGGCGTGGAACATGGCCTTCAGTTTTTACCAGTCACTGAAAACTGTACCAAAAGAGCTTCAGGAGGCCTCTGCACTTTTCGGACTCTCATCATGGCAAAGGTTCTGGAAACTTGATGCCCCCTATGCAACGCCGAACCTGATCTGGAATACCATGATGTCGGTTTCAGGAGGGTGGTTCTTTGTGGTAGCCTCTGAAGCTATTACTGTTGGCAAGACTACCGTCACTCTGCCCGGAATTGGCTCTTACGTAGCTCAGGCAATCCAGAACAAAGATCTTTCGGCAATTGGCTTTGCTCTTCTCACCATGTTCATTGTCATTCTCCTCTACGACCAGTTGCTCTTTCGTCCGCTGGTGGCATGGTCTGAAAAGTTCAAGGTTGAATTAACTGAAAGTCAGGATCTTCCTGAATCATGGATTCTTACGCTTTTTCAACGAGCCCACTTGCTCCGCAGTATTGCACAAAAGATAGTCGACAAGTGGATCTCGCTGAAGGAAAAGCTCCCGAAAATACCAAGGCGCACACTGACCTTCAAAGATCGCTCTCCTCTGGTGGTGAAGTTACAGGAGGTCTCCTGGTACGGTATCTTGATTGGCGCAATGGCTGTCGGTGGCTGGATGCTGGTCAGCTTCGTCAGCAGCGGGGTTCATCAGTCTGAGATTTTGAATGTTTTCATGCTTGGGCTGATAACCCTCGCTCGTGTGATGGTTTTATTGCTCCTGGCATCTCTGATCTGGGTGCCGATTGGTGTCGTTATTGGGCTCCATCCTCGTTGGGCAACAAAAGTGCAACCTCTGGCTCAGTTCCTGGCAGCATTTCCGGCAAACCTGCTTTTTCCTGTCGCGGTCGTGCTGATGGTGCGTTACCGTCTCTCGCCGGAAATATGGACAGCTCCGCTCATGATTCTCGGAACTCAATGGTATATACTCTTCAACGTCATCGCCGGAGCATCAGCCATCCCCAATGATCTTCGTGAGGCTGCTCAAAATCTTGGTCTCTCAGGATGGAGGCTCTGGAAGCATCTGTTAATCCCTGGCATCATCCCATCACTGTTAACGGCTCTTGTCACGGCTTCAGGAGGTACCTGGAATGCCAGCATAGTGGCTGAGGTGGTCAGTTGGGGCAGTACAACCATTACAGCCACTGGCCTTGGTTCCTACATCGCTCTCTGGACTGCGAAAGGTGATTATCCTCATATCGTGCTGGGTATTGCTGTCATGAGCCTCTACGTTATCCTCTTCAACCGTCTCTTCTGGAGGCGACTTTACACCATTGCCCAGACTCGCTATCGTCTTGATTAGAATAAATAAGTTATGGAAACACTGCACACCGGGATCGATCTCCTTACCCTGACAAATATCCGAAAATCCTTCAAAAAAAGTGGAGGCGAAGAGCATCTCGTCCTTGATGGAGTAAGCCTTACCATCAAAGAGGGAGAGATTGTTGCACTTCTGGGTCGATCAGGTTCAGGAAAGTCTACTCTCCTCCGCATTATCTCCGGTCTTGCCCAACCGGGAAGTGGTACAGTGCTTTATGGCGGTAAAGCTGTTACCGGGCCGGTGAAAGGGCTGGCGATGGTCTTTCAGACCTTTGCCCTCTTCCCCTGGTTCACCGTCCTCGAAAACGTAGAACTGGGGCTGGATGCCATGGGAATTCACCATGCAGAACAACGACGACGAGCGCTGGCCGCTATTGACTTGATCGGTCTCGACGGCTTTGAATCTGCCTATCCAAAAGAACTTTCCGGCGGGATGCGGCAAAGGGTCGGGTTTGCCCGTGCTTTGGTTGTTGAACCAACACTACTCCTGATGGACGAAGCTTTTTCGGCACTCGATGTTCTGACCGCCGAAACGCTCCGCACCGATTTAATTGAGCTTTGGCTGGAGCGGCGTATTCCAACCAAAGGAATTCTGCTGGTATCCCATAATATTGAAGAAGCTGTTCTCCTCGCCGATCGGATTGTGATTCTGGGCACCAATCCTGGTACAATTCTTGCCGAAATTACAATCCCTCTTGCGCACCCACGCGATCGTGAGGCTCCGACATTCCGACAGCTCGTCGATAAGGTGTATGAACTGATGACAAAACGACCCCGTAATGCTGCTGGCAAGAGCGAAGCGGTACCCTTGTCATACCGCCTGCCAACCGCTCCCATCAACCAGTTAGCCGGTTTAATGGAAGCGCTGGCGGGTGAAATCTATAATGGAAGAGCCGATCTGCCGGAGTTGGCCGACCAGATGGGGTTTGGTGTAGAAGAGCTTTTTCCTCTGCTTGAAGCGTTGGAAATTCTTGCGTTTGCCCGCACTGAAGGAGGCGACGTGGAGCTGACACCAGCCGGACAAAGCTATGTGAATGCCGACATTCTGCAACGTAAAGTGATCTTTGCTGAACATCTCATCCGCCACGTTGCTCTTGCGACCCACATTCGCCATGTCATTGATGAGCGCCCGGGAAATCGGGCAAAAGAAGATCGCTTTTTGCGTGAACTTGAAGACTTCTTCAGTGAAGATGAGGCCGAGAGAGTGTTACAGGTTGCCATTGAATGGGGACGATATGCTGAACATTTTGCCTACGAAGAGGGAGCAGGCATCCTGAGTCTTGAAAATCCGGGAAAGATTGATAATGGATAACAAAAATATGACTGATTAAGTAACCTGAGGCAACTATCTGATCAGCTCTTTTTGTAACCCATTATTGAACAATAATATTCTTATGCACGAATTTTTTTTCCCCTTCCAGGAATTTCTTAAAATAATACCAGGCCTGCTTATTTTTCCAATTTCATTATATCTTGGATTGCAGAAAATTGGCACTAACGTATGTGCAAGAATATCATTTGGAAATAATCAAATCTCACCACATTGCATAAGATATGTCGATCTTAGAAATATGAAGGATCGTACTATTGTAATATATTCGGTATACGCATCCCTGAATGATGGTGAGTTCTTGCTAGAATTAAAACAGTGCAATCCGCCCATCATCCTCAAAGCTCATCAATCAATTATTGCTGAAATTGCACCATACTCGTTCCTGCTATTAAATGGCAAAAAGTTTGAACTAAATCAGAATACAATAGAAAAAACGACAATATTTCTTGAATTGGCACACAACACCATCAAGTGCAACACTGAAAATTACAAAAAGCATATCAATAAAAAACTTAGCAAGTATCAAATGCTGGAGAACATTACAAGAAATTTTAATGGTATCGTATACGACGAGCATGCAGTCTATGCCATAACCTATGGCTCTCGTTCCCGAGTGAGGACTGCAATAATTAATGAAGCGGGGATAATTACCGGGGATTGGGAATTTATTATTTTACAACTCCCAATGATATCAATGAGCAGCAAAGAGAGTGTAGAAGCTGCGCTAAAAAACATGCATTTCGGGGACAATGTCGACTGGTTCAAGGTCTATCTTCTCCGTAAATATTCGTAACCAGGAGCCTGAAATAAAAATTATGCAACCAAGTATCGACATGCAGTTTAAAACTGATTTTAACTAAACATTATTAATTAACAATATGCGACTAAAAATGTGGCAATTACCAGTAATCATTACTCTCTCGTTATTATCGGTATGGAGTTATGCCTTTGGAGCCCCAAAAATTGGAGGTTCTTCTCTTCAGAAAATTGAGACGATAGTCGTGATTTATGCCGAAAACAGAAGTTTTGACAATTTATATGGATTGTTTCCTGGCGCAAATGGTATTCTCAAACAGGCGAATGGTAAACCAAATCCCGTTGAAGAGTTCAAACAAATCGACCGTGATGGCATTACCCCTCTTGCACATCTTCCGGCGGCATGGAATGCATCAACCACTTCAGTTCCCGAAAACCTGAGCTTTATAAAAAGACTCCCCAATGCCCCATTCCGAATTGATGCACAACCTGGCGCTTTGCCTGGAAACTTAACCCCCGAAAAAGCCACCCCTGACCTGGTGCACCGATTTTATAATAATCAGATGCAGATTAGTAGCGGTAAAAACGACCTGTTTGCCGCATGGTCCGACGCCGGTGGTTTATCGATGGGCTATTACGACGGCTCTGTCATGCAACTGTGGAAGTTAGCTCAAAAGTACACCATTGCAGATAATTTTTTTATGGGCGCTTTTGGCGGTTCATTTCTCAACCACTTCTGGTTGATTTCAGCATCGACTCCAATGTACCCTGATGCGCCAGCCGCTCTCAAAAGCAGTGTTGAAAAAAGCAGCATCAAACTCACTCTTGCTGAAAACTCTCCTGTCAGTGCCTTAACGGGCAAACCGGTTTATGTTGCCGATCAGCCACTAACTCCTGACGGTTATGCAGTTAATACACTACAACCACCCTACCAACCCAGCGGCATCCCGCCAGCTTCTGGTGGAAACAGTCAACTTGCTGACGTAGCCAAAAATCCACTTCCTCCTCAGAATTTCAGAACCATTGGAGACGCTTTAAGTGCAAAGGGAGTGCAATGGATATGGTATGCGGGCGCCTGGAATGAGGCTCTTGATAATCGCGCCGTAATCTACAACAGCAAATCCTCCAATTTTCAGGCACACCACCAACCGTTCAATTACTTTAAACGATTCGATCCAACAACAGTTGCCGGCTCTCAGGAACGAAAAATCCATCTGAAAGACTATGTCGATTTACAAAAGGATATTTCTGCAGGCGCGTTGCCATCAGTTGTTTTTTATAAGCCTCAGGGTAATTTGAACCAACATCCAGGATATACAGATGTCATGTCAGGAGACACCCATATTGCTGAAGTGATCCGTGCGTTACAGAAAAGTCCTCAATGGAAAAAGATGGCAATCATTGTAACCTATGATGAAAACGGTGGATTCTGGGATCATGTTACACCACCGAAAGGTGACCGGTGGGGGCCTGGCACACGTATTCCAACCATCATCATATCACCCTATGCGAAAACCCATTTTGTTGATCATACCTGGTACGACACAACATCCATCCTGAAATTCATAACAAAAAGATTTCAGCTTGAGCCATTACCCGGGGTTCGACCACTGTCTGGTGATTTGACCAACGCATTTCATTAGACTTGTATCCCCGGCAACGCTCTATGGCTGTTGCCGGGATCCTGTTGTGGGTGTGTGTATGGTAAAAGTGGTTGTTATGAGATGCAGTTACCTTTTACATGGCACTGCGATCTAACCTGTTTTTCATCAAATGGCTGGGCATTCTCCCCGCAAATATAATCACCACCTACTTTCTTCAAGGTGCTATCAAGCTCCGACAACTGGTTCTCGGAGCAATTGAAATGACCCTTAACCTTTTTTGGCGCTCCTTCGAGTGAAATCAACTTGTTCCCTGAGCAATCAAAATTCCCCTTGACTTTTTCAGGGGATCCCTTGAGTGACTGTAACTGATTGCCAAAGCAGAGAAAAGTATCGGCCTCTGCAGGAGCGCCCTTGAGAGAGGCCAACTGGTTCACTGAACAATTAAAAATACCGCGAACCTTTTTATAAGGGCTCTTGATAGAGATAAGTTGATTGTCGGAGCAATCGATATTACCAGAAACTTCTTGAGGTACTCCCTTGAGAGAGGTCAACTGGTTTCCACTACAAGAAAAATCTCCCCCTATGCAGTCAGGGCTGCCTGCCAGTGAGAGCAATTGATTGTTTGAACAATCAAAATCACCCTGGATTTTTTTTGGCGCGCCTTCAAGAGTGCCAAGCTGATTGTCCGAACAGTCAAAATCACCACCTACGATGTCAGGCGCTCCATCAAGCGTTGTCAAGTGGTTCCTGGAGCAATTGAAGTCGCCTTCAACGACGCCCGGGCAACCTGCAATGTCTGAATCATTGTTCTCAAATTTCAGCGTTTTCAACTGGTTTCCTTCGCATGAAAAATCTCCCATAATAAAAATCGGACTCCCCTCCAGAGAGATCAATTGATTATGGGCGCAATCAAAATGGCCGTGGACTTCTGCAGGGGCACCAGCGAGTGAGGTTAACAGGTTTCCTGAGCAATTGAAATCTCCTTTAACCTTTTTTGGCGCACCCTCAAGTGTTTTCAGCTTGTTCCCGGAACAGTTGAAATCCATTGCCTTTTCCGGGCAGCCTGATAGCGATGTTAATCCCCTGTTTGAACAATCGATATCCTGTTTTCCATCACAACTACCCATTACATCTGCAAAGGTTACTTGTGCTATGTTTTTTCCCATGATATTGCGCTCTCCTGTTAATTGATTGTTAATGATCGTGTTATTTACCGGATTCTTCCAATACCATTATGGCAGGAGAACGGCGCATGAAATGACAGTTGTCCAGAGACCGTTTTCACCCTCTGCTGTTTCGGTAATGTTGTAGGAATTGATAATCTTGTGGCTCATTTTATAAATACCTTCGCGCTCGTCCCAATCTTTATTGGGATCAAACTCAATGCCGAGAGTGGTTGCCAGCATTGTGGCGGCCAGGTCTTCAGCATACTCTCCTGACTGCTCCGCAGATTCTCCATAGGGATGATGTTCCGACAGATAACCGTACTGTGTATCGTCAGCCGGAATAGCAACGCCCACCGAGGCGGCAATCAGTCTGTTAAATTCATTGGTTGAATTACGGGCCATGACGGCAAAAGTAATCTGGCCAGCAGAGAGGTGCTTTAACCCCTCTTCGACACTGATGCGCTCACAGTGGGGAGGAAAAATACTGGATACAGTAACCAGATTGCATTTTTCAATTTTTGCCTCTCTCAGGGCAAGCTCAAATGAGGAGAGATATTCCTTATGCCTTCCCACGCCTTTGGTGAAGAATACTTTTGATGGAACAAATGACATCGCAGTGCCTCCGGATTAATCGTCATTCACGAAAAAAGTAGATTTTTTCAGGAATAAACATAGACAACCTGAGGCAAAGGGATTGTTACAAATATGTTAAATCCGTGCAATAAAGGCTATAAAAAAACAAAACGCACTCCTCACCTGTTTTAAGACTTAAGCACCTCGACAGGTATTACGTACTATACGTTTTTTCCGTAACTAAAAAATGTTTCATACTTGTAACAGAAGTGCCATTGATTGCCACTGTTAAAGCGTATAGATTAGGAATATTAAATTTCGGTCACTGAGTTAATGCTCGTTTTTTGATCACCAAGGTATTAAAACACAGCACGGCAATCGAATGATGCTGTAAATTAACAGCGACGCGCCATACCCATAATCGAAAATTCAACTCATAATACAAAACTATATCGTCAATTTTATGTCAGAACGCCCAACTCACGTGCTTATAAAAGAGCTTTCTCAGGTTCTTGTTCAACTCTCAGAAAGAGTAGTGACGAATTTTCTTGGTGCCCTTCATACCATTAAACATCAAGACGCACAGGGAGCATACCAGATACGAATGGTTGAGAATGAAATTGACCTAGCTGAAGTCACCCTTGAAGAGCGCTGTCTGGCATTTCTCGCCACCCAGCAGCCTGTTGCAAGTGACCTGCGTTCGATTGTGACCATTATCAAAATCAACGATGACCTGGAACACATCAGCGACTTGGCGCTTCGTATTATTGACCGTATACCAGAAATCAGTCCTGAGATGGTCGAATCGTTTGAATTTGAAAATATTGGTATTTACGCTGGCGAGATGGTTAAAAAGTCGATTGAAGCATTTGCCACTAAAGACAGCACTCTTGCCAGAGGTGTCATTGGTATGGATGAAACAATCGATGCCATTCATCAAAAGGTACACAAAAGAATAACCACTCTCCTGAAATGCCCTGATTCTGATGTTGATCAGCTCATAGCTGCCTTGAGCATCTCACGGTATATCGAACGCATGGCTGATCACGCAGCCCGAATATCCAGTGAGGTCATTTTTCTTGTTACGGGAGATATTATGCTGCACACCGAATGTTCTTATGAATAACTTGTAACCTCATCAAAAACGTGATCATTCCAAATTTTCTGGATACCTCTTTATATGTCAACAGAGAACTAAGCTGGATCTATTTCAATCAGCGGGTGCTTGAAGAGGCTCTCAATCCTGAGGCACACCCGCTTCTGGAGAGGGTAAAATTCATTTCGATTTTCAGCTCTAATCTGGATGAGTATTTCATGATACGTGTTGCCGGTATTGAAGATCAATATGAGGCGGGCATTCAGGAGCGCACGATTGACGGCTATACTCCCGCTGAGCAACTCGACAAGATTCGAGCGATGGTTCAGCAGCAGCTCAGCCTCCGAAATGAATGCTTTTATCACGATCTGCTGCCTGCTCTGCGACGGGAGGGAATAGAGTTTCTGCGAGTTTCAGATTTATCTGCCACACAGCAGCGCGCCCTGAGCCACTATTTCCGTAAGGAGATCTATCCTGTACTGACCCCGCTCGCTTTCGACACTGGCCACCCCTTTCCCTTTATGTCGAACCTTTCGCTGAACCTCGCCATCGAACTGGAAGATGAGGAGTGCAGCACACTTAAGTTTGCCCGAGTGAAGATTCCTGGCATCCTTCCACGCCTTCTCCGGCTTAACGATATCAAAGGCTTTCATGATGACGATGGAATTACCCGGTATATCTGGATTGAAGATCTCATTGAGAGTAATCTTTCACACCTGTTTCCTGAAATGAAGGTTCTTCAGTCGCATCTCTTCAGATTGATTCGGAATGCCGATATGGAAATTGAGGAGGATGAGGCGGGCGATCTGCTGAAAACCATAGAGCAGGGAATCCGGTCGCGCCGCTATGGAAAAGTTGTACGACTTGACGTCACGCCAGCAATGCCTTTACCGGTAAAAAAACTCCTGATGAACAATCTCAATGTAGCCCCAAGAAACGTCTATGAAATTGATGGGGCACTTGGATTCAGTACGCTCATAGATCTTTTGAAAATAGAGCGACCGGAGTTGAAGGATGATCCTTTTATACCCTGTAACCGGATTGATGAGAAGTTCAGCCTTGATATTTTCAGCGCCATAAGGGTTAAAGATCGCCTGCTCTACCACCCTTATGACTCGTTTCAAACCGTGGTTGAGTTTATCAATCAGGCAGCTCTTGACCCTGATGTGCTCTCGATAAAGCAGACGCTCTACCGGGTGGGAAGCAATTCGCCAATTGTCAATGGGTTGATCAAAGCAGCCGAAGCAGGTAAACAGGTTGCCGTTCTTGTGGAACTCAAAGCCAGGTTTGACGAAGGGAACAATATCATTTGGGCAAAAGCGCTTGAGGATGTTGGGGCACATGTGGCCTACGGCCTGCCCGGGCTGAAAACCCATGCCAAGCTGACTTTGATTGTGCGCCGTGAACAACAGAAGCTGAAGCGCTATCTCCATCTTGGCACTGGCAACTACAACCCTGCAAATGCAAAGCTCTACACCGATTACAGCTTGTTCACCACCAACGAACAACTTGCCAACGACGTTGCAGAACTCTTCAACGCATTGACTGGCTACTCCAAACATACCGCATACAGAAAGCTGCTTGTCTCGCCCATCAACACCCAAACAAGAATCATCGAGATGATTGAACGGGAGATCGAATGGATTCGGAATGAGAAGAGTGGAAGGATCATCATGAAAATGAACTCCCTTGTTGATGCTCAAACCATCCGTGCGCTCTACAACGCCTCTTGTGAGGGAGTGAAGATCGACCTTATTGTTCGGGGAATATGCTGCCTGAAGCCCGGTATTCCAGGAATCAGTGAAAATATCAAGGTCATCAGCGTTATCGGCCGTTTTCTCGAACACAGCAGAGCATATTACTTTCAAAATGGAGGAAAGGAGGATCTTTATCTTGGAAGCGCCGACATCATGCCGAGAAACCTCGATGACCGGATTGAAACTCTTTTTCCGGTGCTCGACAAAGCACTGATTAAGGTTGTTCTGTCAGATCTGGAATTGATCATGAGTGATAATGTAAAAGCGTGGCAGATGAACGCTGACGGTAAATACACCATGATTGAGAATGAATCTCCGAAGGTAAACAGCCAAAATCTCTTTCTGGCCCACTCGACCATGAAAAAACCTTCCCATGGGTAAATCACTCACGTTTAAAAGAATCAATAATGGCTGATCTGTCAAAAAATGCTTTCTGCTTTGGAAATAACCTGATGTGGCTTCATCAAAGAAAGCATCCCCGTCTTGAACAACTTCTTGATACCGCTACATCGGTGCGTCTCGATCGCTCCTCAAAGATTGTTATCCTCAGCGATCTGCACATGGGCAATGGCGGCAGGCTTGATGAGTTCCGTGTGAACGCAGAATTAGTTAAAAACATACTCGAACGCTATTATCGTCCGAAAAAGTACAGTCTCGTGCTGAATGGCGATATTGAAGAATTACTGAAGTTTCCTCTGGCAAGCATTGAATCACAATGGAGTGAGTTTTACGACCTGTTTAAAAAATTTGAGCAGAACGGCTTTTTCTGGAAAACCTACGGCAATCATGATGCGCCATTGCTTGATGAGAAAAATTACAGGCTTGCTTCATCACTGGTCGAGTCAGTGAAATTCAAGTATGGTGAAGAGACTCTCCTGCTTTTTCACGGTCATCAGGCATCAGTCTTTATGTGGGAGACGTTTCCTGTTGTCAGCCGTGCAGCAATCTTTTTTCTTCGTTACATTGCCAAACCTGCCGGTATCAAGAACTTTTCAGTTGCCCATAACAGCCGTCGACGGTTCGCTGTCGAAAAATCAATTTATGAGTTTTCAAACCAGCAAAAAATCGTCTCCATCATAGGCCATACACATCGCCCACTGTTTGAATCTCTTTCCAAAGTGGATTTTCTGAACTACAAGATCGAAGATCTTTGCAGGATATACCCCGCGGCTGAAGGCGAACATCGTGCAGCAATCAAGGAGCAGATGGATGTGATGAAAATTGAGCTTGCAGCCTGCTACAAGCAAGGCAAAAAGATAGGTCTTCGAAGTGGGCTTTACCACAACCTCACCATACCAAGTCTTTTCAACTCTGGTTGCACCATTGGAAAACGTGGCATCACCGCCCTTGAAATTGAGGGAAACACCATAAGGCTTGTCTGCTGGTATAACGGAAAACAGAGGCCTCAATTTGAAAGTGACATGGGTAATCGGCCAATGGAGCTCAGTTCAACCGGTTTTTCCAGGATTGTTCTGAATGAAGACTCTCTTGATTATATCTTTTCCCGTCTTCATCTGCTGGCCTGAATGTAAAAGCTTCTCTTATTGATCAAATCAGTTGATTTATTCTGAACCATCACGCTAGTCTGAAAGTGGTTCCGATGGCTGCTGAAACTGCACCGGAGCCTTGGCAATATTCCTAAAAAGCCTCATCTGGAACAAATGCGGAAGCCAGTTCAGCAATAAAGTAGCAAGCGACTCCCACAACGAAACCCACGCTACAATGGTCAACCCTTCGGCAAAAAAATTGTCAAGAAAGGATGGATTACCCTCTTCCAAAAAAAGATGATCAACCCAGAGTGAAAGCCCGAGAATAACAATGCCAATAATAAGAAGAATTACTGAAGTTCTCAACATTTTATTCATTGCGGCATGCTCTCGCTCTCGCTGATACATAAAAAATTTATGGACACTGGTGCGTACACGCAGCATAAACTCTTCGGAAGGAAATTGCTCAAACATAAACCTGATCACAAAATCCGCACGACCTATTTCAGTCACACACTCTGTAAGATAGTAGACCAGATCTTCATCAAGATCCTTTTTATGGTAGGGAGCTGTTTTGTCAAAGTTCTCATACAAATCCTCAACACGCCCAGCAGCGACATCAATAATGACGCTGCCATCAGCCGAGTGTTCGTATCGATCAAGTATTTTTTTTTTCACAAGTTCCTTTACCAGCTTCAGATTACATTACAACATCAATCATACAAAAAACATCAAGTTCGCCATTGCTGGAATTTAGTAATGAATTGAAAAAAGGAGCATTGAGAACCATGCGATGACCAATTTCACAGGAATGTTGCATAATCGCAACATTCCCTCAACACTACCTTGTTTTTTAAAGATGGTGAAGCTCTTGCTCTCCTCTTGACTTTAAGCCGTTCTGAGCGCTCCGGAGTAAGTGATTCCGTAATAAAATAGCCAAAGCGCTCATGATGCAAGCGATGCTCAATGCTGAATTACGGAATGACTTTTTGCTAAGCACTTACAGCATTCCACCACAATTTGTTCACAAGCTTGTTGCACTCTTGTAACAATTCCTCAATAGAATGAATGGTACTTTGTGTCGCACATAAAGATCATTACAAGATGTTCAGCCATTTGATGAATGAAAGTCACACAAACCAACAAAATATTTGTTATGAAAAAAGTTGCACTGTTAGTCGGTCTGGCCGCTGCCCTCGGATTCAACAACGCAGAGGCTGCTGACTGGAACTGGAAGGGAGATGTAAGAGAGCGTTGGGAGTACCAGCGCACCGATAAAACGACGGATATAACCCCTGCCGCAAGCTCAAGCCGTGCCCGCACCCGTGTTCGGCTTGGTGTCTATCCATGGATCAACGATGAACTTTCCGGTGGAGTGCAACTTGCGACCGGCAGCGACACCCCTGGAGAGACCATATCCCGCAACCAGAACTTCGGAAGTCTGTTCCAGCCAAAAAGCTTCTATCTCAACGAGGAGTTCATTGATTACCACCCAAGATCTTATGGTCTTGACGGAAAAATGAATATCATCGTTGGAAAAAGAGATATCACCAATACGATTATCAGAGTAGATAATCTGGTTTATGATGGAGATCTCACCATCGAGGGCGCAACACTTCAGTATGGCAAGGATGCTGATGGCAAGGAAAAAGATGGGTTGATTGTCATTGCGGGCTACTATCTTCTTAACTCATGGTCTTCAAACACGGTAGCCGACCCCGTTCTTTACCTCGTTCAGGGCGCTTACAAAGGCGAAATCAATGATATCGGCTACACAGTCGGCGCAGGATACAATAACTACGCACAAATCAATAATCTGAGCACAGCGGGTGACAAGGGATCAGTTGGTACCAATCCGGCAGCGGGAACTTACTACGCGGCTCCACCAGTAGCTCTCTATCAAACATCAGGATACAAGATTGTTGAGCTGTTTGGAAAAGTTAATGGCCAGATCACCGAAACACTTCCCTGGAAAATTTACGCTCAGTATGCCTTCAACAGTGCAAGTCATGCAACATACGCGAGTATAGATGACAATCAGAAAAATGCCTGGCTTGCTGGAGTGACCATTGGAGACACAAATCAGGTTGGTAACTGGGCAATTGACCTGAAATACGACCGTATTGAAAGGGATGCTGTCTTCCCGCTGTTTACTGATTCTGACAGAAAAGTCAATGGCACCATCTATAATGTTCAGGGTCTTGAAATTGCAGGAACCTATCATCTGGTACAGAATATGAATATCGGAGCAAGGTATTACCATTACAAAAATATTGTGCCTGCGGCTGGTGACCCGACGCTTAATCAGTTCCAGCTTGATGCCGTCGTCAAGTTCTGAGAAGTATATGTATATTGTTCCCTTTTGTGTTGTGTGGCTGGTTTGCAAGGCTGTTCCTGCCGCTGAAGGAGTGCCTTGCCAAGCCGGTTTATCATCAACAACCGATGATTTATCGATCAAATTCATTAATCTCAATTATGACAATCAGGATGAGCTTATTCAAAAAAATACTTTTAAGCGCCACAGTTTTCAGCGTTATGGCTTCTGGAACAGCCGGTGCCGCAGGTAAAATAATTATCGACGGTTCAACGACCGTTGGGCCTGTAGCCAAAGCGTTTGCCGATCACTTCACCAAAACTACTGGTGTACAGGTCACGGTGAGCGAGTCAGGTTCTGGTAATGGCGCAAAAAGCCTGATCAACAAAACCTGCGATATTGCCACCATGTCACGAGCCATGAAGGAGAAGGAAGAGGCTTCTGCGAGAAGCAAGGGCGTCAATCCTGTTGAGCACCTCGTCTGCCTTGATGGACTCTCTATTGTTGTTCATCCGAGCAACCGTGTCAATGCGCTCTCAAAAGCTCAGATTCGCGGTATTTACATGGGAAGATACACTAACTGGAACCAGCTTGGGGGAGCAAACTCGGCTATCGTGATGATCCAGCGCGAATCGAACAGCGGAACTGCTGATTCCTTTAAAGAGCTGGTTATGGGCAAGGATAATCCCATATCCAAAAGGGCTGAAACACAGTCAAGCAACGGTGCCATCAAGAGCCGCGTCGCTTCAACTCCTTCAGCAATCAGCTACATCGGCCTTGGCTTTGTTGATGATTCGGTCAAGTCTGTTCTGGTAGACGGTGTTGAAGCTGACGTCAAAACAGTCAGAAACGGTACCTACCCGATTACCCGACCGCTCTTTATGTACACCAACGGTCAGGCAACCGGAGTTATCAAGCAGTTCATCGACCTGCCAAAAACCGCCGAAGGCAAACGCCTTATCAGTGAGACAGGCTTTGTCAACAAATATTGATTGCCAACGAGCGCTGAACAGTAAAAACATCCAACACCAGAAAGCCGTCCCATTATAGGACGGCTTTCTGGCATCCAGCAATCCATTATTCATTATCCATTGTTTTTACTACTTTGTGGTGATTAAGCGCTCCATAGTAATTGATTCCGTAATAATAGCCAAGGCACTTATGATTCAAGCATCGCTCAATGCGGAATGACGGAATGACTTTTTACCAAGTGCTTGCATTAATCTTCACAAACACAAGGGCATGAAACGGACTCTGCAGCGGCGGCTTGTCATTATGACCGCAATATTAATGATGCTTCTCAGCACATCAGCCTGTCGCCAAAACAGTGATGAATTACGATCTGAACGGGTTGTTGCGGCTATTTCGGCTGATTTCGACTATCTCAATCCCCTGCTTATCCAGTTCTCCATGTCGCGCGAAGTGTGCAAGCTCCTCTATCCTTCGCTGGTAAAACCCACATACAACGAAAAAAAGGGGGGCATTACCTTTCTGCCGAATGCCGCAAAAAGCTGGGAGTTTTCTGATGACGGAAAAACGGTGATTTTTCACCTGCGGAACGACGCTCTCTGGGAGGATGGTAAAAAGGTGACATCATACGATTTCAAGTTCTCCTATAACTTGTACAAGAATCCGAAGATTGCCAGTTCCCGCCAGCACTATCTCAATGATCTTCTGCTGCTTCAGGATGGAACTGCTGATATTCAGAACGCTGTAAAAACACCAGACGACTCGACGCTGGTGCTTCATTTCAGCAAACCAATGGCAGCGGAGATTGTACTTGACCATTTCAACGATCTGATGCCAGTAGCCGAGCATGTTTTCAAGGCATTTTCTCCCGATGAAATCCGCTCCAGGGCGGCTGAAATACCAGTCGTCAGTGCAGGCCCCTATACAATCAAAAAGTGGGTACGCCAACAAAGCCTCGAACTGATATCGAACCCCTCTTCAACCTTGCCACACCCGGCCATTATCAAAAACATGATCTTCGTGGTGGTTCCTGAGTATACCACGCGGCTTGCCATGCTGAAATCAGGCCAGATAGATGCCATGCTCTCGGCGGGCGGAATCAATCCCAAGGATCTCAAAGAGCTTGCCAGAAGCTCTCCATCAGTTGTGATCAAACCGGTCAAGAATCGCTACTTCGACAGTATTGTTTGGCTGAATATTGACGGGGCTACCTACCGCAGCAGCCATCAAATAAAACCGAACACCCTTTTCGGTGACCGGGTGGTACGACGTGCGCTTACCCTTGCCATTGATCGGCAATCCATTATTGACGGTTTCATGGGGCCGGAGCACGCCACCATTGTCAACACATCTCTCTCGCCCGCATACAGGGAACTTGCCGACGCTTCGCTTGATCCTTATGACTATGACCCCAAAAAAGCATCGGCGCTGCTGCGCGACGCTGGATGGCAGCCTGGCCCTGACGGTATTCTGCAAAAGAATGGCAAGAAATTCTCTTTTGAGCTGGCAGCACCGGTCGGCAACCCCCGGCGCAACTATGCGGCAACCATAATTCAGCAGAATCTTCGTGAGATCGGTATTGAGTGCCGCCTGAAGTTTGATGAGGGGCTTGTGTTCAATAAAAACCAGAATGAGTACCGCTACGATGCTGCCCTGTCGGGGATGGCGGCTGAAACCTTGCCCTTCCAGCTTATTATCTGGGGCTCCAATTTTGCCGAGCGCCCCTTTAACTCATCGGCCTTTCAGCATCAGGAGCTTGACACTATTATTGCGGGACTGAGCAGCCCCCTTTCCGCTGAACGCTCTGTGGCGCTCTGGAAAAGATACCAGAAGATTCTGCATGACGAGCAGCCCAGAACCTTCCTCTACTACTATGATGAACTTGAAGGATTCAGCAAGCGAATCCAGAATGCAGATGTCAACATGATCTCAACACTATACAACGTCTATGACTGGGGTGTCAAGTGACGGTTTTCTCAGGTTTGCCGCCTGCACCGTTTTTTACTATATTCAGCCACCTTATTACACAGCAGTTAATAAAAAACCTCCTCCATCAGCGAATTTACTCTTATGCCTCGTTACACACCTGAACAACTTGAACGGAGAAATGCCTCAGTCTGGACAAAAGTGCAGGGAATCCTCGCCCCCATCCAGTTCGTCATGTTTCTTGCTGGCCTAACGGTCACCTGGCTCTACCAGTCGCACAACGGAATTGACAACTTCGCCTGGATCACCTTTTTTGTCACACTGAAAACCCTCATGCTTGCCCTGATTTTTGTGACCGGCGGCTTTTTTGAACAGGAGGTGTTCGGTCAGTTTGCCTTTGCACCCGAATTTTTCTGGGAAGATTTCGGCAGCGCTATCGCCATGATCGTGCACATATCCTACTTTATCCTCTTCTTTATGGGGCTTGATGAGGACACGCTGATCTGGACAGCGCTGCTCGCCTATTTGAGCTACCTCGTCAATGCAGCCCAATTTGTCATTCGTCTGCTTCTTGAAAAGCACAATGAAAAAAAGCTCAAGCAGCAGTCGGCCTGATCACCAAAACCTCTTATGAAAGCAAAAGCTATAGTCTTCAGCGGCGTCCGCCAGATTGAACTCTGTGAGGTGAGGCTTAAACCCCTCTCCTCAACCGATGTGCTGGTCGAAACCTGGTGGTCATCAATCAGCACCGGCACGGAAAAAATGGCATACAACGGCCTCATCCCCTCCTGGCCCTTCATCTTTCCCTTTATTCCAGGCTACGAAACGGTGGGGAAAATCATTCAGGCGGGCGACCATGTCAACCAGAGTTTGATTGGCAAATTTGTCTACGTTGCAGGCTCCTTCGGTTATGAGGGGGTCAATGCCGCCTTCGGTGGCGCTTCGGAGTACATCGTCTGCCCGGTCGAGAGCATCACCGTGCTCGACAACATGGAGAATCCCCAGTCAGGCATTGCCCTGCCCCTTGGCGCAACCGCCCTCCACATCGTCGACCTGGCGCAGGTTGAAAACAAAAAGGTGCTGGTGCTTGGCCAGGGTGCCGTGGGCATTCTCGCTGCCGAGCTGGCTCGACTCATGGGCGCCAAACTGGTAGCCGTGACCGAACCCAACAAAAAGCGGCTCCACCTCTCTACTGCTGACCTCAAGGTAGATCCCGAAACAGAGGATGTTTCGGCAGCCCTCGCTGGCCACGAGTTCGACATTCTTATCGACAGCACCGGCATCATGAGCGCCATCGACACCGGCCTGCGCTTTCTAAAATTTCAGGGAACAGTGGTCCTCGGCGGCTACTACCAGCGAATCAACATCGACTACTCCCAGGCCTTTCAGAAAGAGCTCTCCTTCATTGCCGCAAAACAGTGGGCCAAGGGCGATCTGGAGCGGGTACGAGAGCTCATTGCACACCGCAAACTCAACGCCGAAAGAATTTTTACCCATCAGCACCGGGTTGAAGAGGATATTACGGGTGCCTACCAGAAAGCATTTACCGATCCCGACTGCATGAAGATGATCCTGCTCTGGAAAACCGGCACAGAGCAGGAGAGAACAACACCCCCTGTCACAGCACAACCATAAGCAGAGAACGATGGCAGCAAGAACCATAGCGATATACGGCAAGGGTGGCATCGGCAAAAGCTTTACAACCACCAACCTCAGCGCCACCTTTGCCCTGATGAACAAACGGGTGCTCCAGCTCGGCTGCGACCCCAAGCACGACTCAACAACCTCTCTCTTCGGAGGCATTTCACTGCCCACCGTGACTGACCTCTTCGCCGAAAAAAATGCACGCAGTGAGCCCGTCACCATCAGCGATATCGTCTTCCGCCGCGACATTGCTGACTTCCCCCAACCTATTTACGGCATTGAGCTTGGCGGGCCGCAGGTTGGCCGGGGGTGCGGCGGCAGGGGCATCATCTCGGGATTTGATGTGCTCGAAAAACTCGGCATCTTCAAGTGGCAGCTTGACATCATCCTGATGGACTTTCTCGGCGACGTCGTCTGCGGAGGATTTGCCACCCCTCTCGCCCGCTCACTAAGCGAAGAGGTCATTCTGGTCACGAACAATGACCGGCAATCCATTTTTACCGCCAACAACATCTGCCAGGCCAACAACTACTTCAGAACCATCGGCGGAGAGTCGCGCCTGCTCGGCCTCATCATCAACCGCGACGACGGCAGCGGTATGGCCGAAAAATACGCCGAAGCAGCAGGCATCACCGTCCTCATGAAGGTACCCTACAACGCCGAAGCGCGCGACAAAGACGACAGCTTCGACTTCGCCATTCGCCTGCCTGAAATCAGAGAAAAATTTCAAAAGCTCGCAGAGGATATTGTTGCAGAGCGCATCACCCCCTGCGAAGCCGTCGGCCTCGACTTCATGGGCTTTGTCCGCCTCTTCGGCGCCGTCAGCGATGATGCACCACAACCAGCCACCGCCGAAGAGCTTTTTGGGCGAAAAGAGAGCAGCTCCGGCAACGGAAAGGTAGCAGAAAAGAGCACTCTCAACAGTGACGACCGGAAGATGGCACGCTGTATTGCAAAGCTCGTCCCGGAAGAGCAGGAGATTTACCGGATGGTGGAGCAGGAAAAGAGAGCGATCAGTGAAGTGGCTAAACTGACTCGCAGAGAGGAATCAGCGGTGCGGAAGCTGCTCGCAAGTGCGCGAAGAGAGCTGGCGAGGCTGTTTTTTGAGGGGTGACATACCGTTCAAAAAACAGTTACCGACATGCCGCGCCTCCGGGAGCTGCTTTCAAGCGCCCGGAGAGAACTGGAACGAAAATCAGGCGTTTGCCTTCTTGGTGGCTTTCGCCCTGAGGTTGACATCGAGAATCTTCTTTCTGAGCCTGATGCTCTGGGGTGTTACCTCAAGTAACTCATCATCATTGATAAATTCAAGCGCCTGCTCAAGCGAAAGGATTTTCGGCGGTGTGAGACGAAGCGACTCATCCGTACCGGAAGAGCGCATGTTGCTCAGCTTTTTTGTTTTACAAACGTTAAGGGTAATATCAAGTCCCCTGGTCGATTCGCCAACAATCATTCCGCCATAAACCTTGGTGTTCGGTGTCACAAAAAAGGTGCCACGATCTTCAAGGGCGCTCAGAGCATAAGCAACACAAATTCCTGCTTCAGAGACAACAAGTGCGCCAGTTTCACGCGATGGCAGCTTGCCCTTGAAGGGCTGGTAGTTATAGAAGACATGTGACAACATGCCCTCGCCTTTCGTGTCGGTGGTAAACTCAAGGTTGTAACCAATAAGACCTCTGGTAGGAATTTCAAATTCAACCCTGACCATTCCCCCCCGAAGCGTGCCCATATAGGTCATTTCAGCCTTTCTGCGCCCCATCTTTTCGATAATCACGCCAGTGTACTCTTCAGGAATATCAATGGTAACATGCTCAATCGGCTCCAGCAGTGTTCCATCCTCATCGTTGAGCATGATAACCTCAGGCCTTGAAATAGCAAGTTCATACCCTTCACGCCTCATGGTTTCAATAAGCACGGAAAGGTGAAGCTCTCCCCTTCCTGAAACACGGAAAGTGTCAGCGCTGTCGGTCTCTTCGACGTTGAGCGCAACGTTGGTCATCTTCTCTTTCATCAGTCGCTCGCGAATTTTGCGACTGGTAACCTCTTTGCCTTCCAACCCGGCAAAGGGGGAATCGTTGACCGAAAAGAGCATGGAAAGTGTCGGCTTGCTGATCTCGAAAGAGGCAAGCGATACAGGATCGTCAACGGAGGCAAGGGTCATTCCAACTGTGGCGTCAGGTATACCGGCTATAGCAATAATATCTCCCGATGTCGCCTCTTTGGACTCGATTTTCTGAAGCTTGTCAAAAAGGAAGACTTTTGTAACCGTCCCCTTGCCCATCACTCCATCAGGACCAACTACGGCGAGCTGACTACCGGGGCTGACTTTGCCGCGCTGGATACGACCAATGGCAATCTTTCCGATGTAATCGCTATAATCAAGAGTGGTTACCAGCATCTGAAAGCCTCCCTCGTCATGGGCGACCGGTGGGGGAATCTCCTTGATAATCATGTCAAGAAGCAGGTTCATATCGCCATCCTCATCATCCATGCTGTATTTGGCAACACCATGTTTCGCTGATGTAAATATGTAAGGGAAATCAAGCTGATGCTCTTCAGCGCCAAGAGCAATAAAAAGATCAAGGACCTGATCGTGAACCTTTACCGGATCAGACTGCGGGCGATCAATCTTGTTGATGACCACAATTGGCTTCAGGTGCAATTCAAGGGCTTTGCGCAGCACAAATTTAGTCTGCGGCATAGGGCCTTCAAAGGCATCGACAAGAAGCAGGACTCCATCGACCATCTGCAGAATCCGCTCTACCTCGCCACCGAAGTCGGCATGTCCTGGTGTATCAACAATATTTATCTTGTGATCGTTATAGACTGCTGCTGCATTTTTTGAAAATATGGTAATGCCCCGCTCTCTTTCCTGGGGGTTGGAGTCAAGCACCCTGACATTTACCTGCTGGTTATCCCTGAAGACCCCTGTCTTCTGAAAGATAGAATCAACAAGTGTTGTTTTTCCATGGTCAACGTGGGCTATAATGGCAATATTTCTGATATTCTTTGTGGATCTCATCTTTTTTCCTTGTAAATAAAGTATATTTGCACTCCGTAATGGCCGGAATATACATTATTTATTTGCAAGTAAGGCCACAATCTTTGGCTACCTGTACCCGTGCGATGAACAATATATTACTTAATAATATCCCGCTGCTGCTGCTCAATCAGCTTGTCTCGCTGCTTTATGTAGCATCAACATTTTTGTATGGCGCCCATTTTTTCAAGGATCATCAGGGAGCAAAAAAATTCAAGCAGCCTCTGCTTGTGGTGACAGTACTGACTCATATTGCCTACCTCGGGTTTATCACATCCAACGAGGGCTACATCATCACCCACTCAACGGTGAATCTTATGACCATGGTAGGGCTTACTCTTACTACCACCTATCTTTTCACTGAATTCACTACTAAAAGTGATAAAACCGGCTTTTTTGTCATCTCCTTTGCAGCAGGTGCACAGCTTATTTCATCTATTCTGACAACCCAGACACAGAGTACAGGGATGACTTCATTCAGTGGGATTGGAATAGGTGTACACCTCATTGCGGCTATTTTCGGGTTCAGTGCTATTGCAATCGCTGGCATCTACAGCATGCTCTATCTACTCCTCTACCGCCAAATTCAGCAAAACCGGTTTGAATTATTTTTCCAGCGACTGCCAAATCTTGAAGTTCTTGAGAAACTCACCATGCACGCGGTCTCTTTGGGATTTCTTTTTCTCACGATCACCCTTTTTGCCGGTATCCTGGAGCAAAGGGCTTCAGGTGGGGCAATCACCCTTCTGGAACCAAAGCTTGTCACGCTGGTTATTATCTGGTTGCTCTATGGAATGGGGATTTTTGTCAAGCCGATCATCGGATGGGATATCAAGCATATGGCCTACCTCTTTATCTTCCTTTTCCTCTTTGTTACTTTGTTAATTGTCTTCATGACCATTTTTTCTCCAACATTCCATGGCCTTGGCTTATAAATTGAGTGTGGTATTTGAAAATATGGGCTTTTAGAATATATTTGTTCCTTTGCAAGCGGGCATAATTAACGTTAAATAACCATGCCATGAACATCATTTCAGTTGGTGTCAACCACAAAACTGCACCTATTGAAATCCGTGAAAGAATCTCCCTTTCAGAAGTTCAGAACAAAGAGTTTATCACTGGCCTGATTTCAAGTGGATTGGCCCATGAGGCTATGGTAATTTCCACATGCAACCGCACGGAGCTCTATGTTGTTCCGGCAATGCAGGAGGTCACCTGTGAATATCTCAAGGATTATCTTATCTCTTTCAAGGATGCCCGCAAGGAGGTTCGTCCAGAACACTTTTTCGGTCGTTTTTATTGTGGCACGGCGCGACATATTTTTGAAGTGGCGAGCGCCATTGATTCTCTTGTACTGGGCGAGGGGCAGATTCTCGGTCAGGTTAAAAACGCATACCGTATTGCTGCCGAAACACAGAGCGCGGGTATCCTCCTCACTCGTCTCTGCCACACCGCCTTCAGTGTTGCAAAAAAGGTCAAGACCAAGACAAAAATCATGGAGGGCGCTGTCTCGGTAAGCTACGCTGCTGTTGAGCTTGCCCAAAAAATATTCTCCAACCTCTCCCTCAAAAAGGTTCTGCTTATTGGAGCTGGTGAAACCGGCGAGTTGGCGGCAAAACACATCTTCCAGAAAAACGCCCGCAATATTGTTATTACCAACCGAACTCTTTCAAAATCCGAAGCGCTTGCCGAAGAACTTGGCACCAAACAGGTACTTCCTTTTGAATCATTCAAGAATCATCTCCACGAGTTTGATATTATCATCACCGCAGTCAGCACAAAGGAGTACATTCTCACTGAAGCTGAAATGCACCAGAGTATGCTCAAGCGAAAGCTGAAGCCGGTTATTATTCTTGATCTTGGGCTGCCGAGAAATGTCGACCCGAATATCGCAAAGCTGCAAAACATGTTCCTCAAGGATATTGACGCACTGAAGCATATAATCGACAAGAACCTGGAAAAACGGAGTCGTGAGCTGCCGAAAGTCAACGCCATCATTGAAGAAGAGCTTGTCGCTTTCGGTCAATGGATCAATACACTGAAGGTTCGACCCACCATTGTAGATCTCCAGTCAAAGTTTATTGAAATAAAGGAGAAAGAGCTTGAACGCTACCGCTACAAGGTGAGCGAAGAAGAACTCCTGAGAATGGAGCATCTGACAGACAGAATCCTGAAAAAAATCCTGCACCACCCTATCAAAATGCTTAAGGCGCCAATGGATACGACCGACTCAATGCCAAGCAGGGTCAATCTTGTGCGCAACGTTTTCGATCTTGAAGAACCAAATCAGTTACACTAAATAAAAATTCATAATCGCTTTGAAAAAACAGCTTATCATCGGTACCAGATCCAGCCCGCTCGCGTTGTGGCAGGCAGAATTCACCAAGGCAGAACTCTCCAGGCATTTTCCTGAACTGGATATCACCCTGAAACTGGTTAAAACAACCGGTGACATCCTTCTTGATTCTCCCCTCTCCAAAATCGGGGATATGGGGCTTTTCACCAAGGACATTGAAAAACATCTGATTACCAAAGAGATTGACCTGGCGGTTCACAGCCTGAAAGATGTGCCGACAGCCACTCCTGAGGGGCTTATCATCACCTCATTCACTGAGCGTGAAGACACGAGGGATGTTATTATTTCAAAAAATGGCATCAAGCTGATAGATCTGCCTCCAAACGCCAAAATGGCGACAAGCAGCCTTCGCCGCATGTCGCAGTTACTGAGCCTTCGTCCTGATCTTGATATCCGCGACATCCGTGGAAATCTCAATACCCGTTTCCAGAAGTTTGACAACGGTGAATTTGATGCCATGATGCTTGCGTATGCCGGTGTGTTCCGTCTGAATTTCAGTGACCGCATCTCCGAAATCCTTCCGCACGAGGTGATGCTTCCGGCTGTCGGCCAGGGTGCACTTGGCATTGAGACCCGTGTCGACGATGAGCAGACCAGAGAGATTGTGAGAATTCTGAACCATTCAACAACTGAATATTGCTGCCGGGCTGAGCGCGCTCTTCTCCGTCATCTGCAGGGTGGTTGCCAGATTCCGATCGGCGCTTATGGTTCGTTTAAAAACGGCACCCTCAAGCTGCTTGCTTATGTAGGCTCGGTTGACGGTAAAGTTGGTTTGCATAACGAAATCACTAAAACCGGAGTGACCTCCCCGGAACAGGCTGAAGAAGCTGGTGTTGCTTTAGCTGAGGAACTGCTGAAACAGGGTGCAGAAAAAATTCTGTCGGAAATTCGCAAAACCCGCTGATGAAAACTGTTCTTGTTACCCGCCCTAAAGATCAGGCGGCATCATTTGTCAAGAAACTGGAAGAGTATGGCTTGAACTCGGTTGTTTTTCCAACAATCGAGATCCGGCCTGTTCCGGGCTGGAATGTACCTTCTCTTGCCATGTTTGATGGTGTTTTTTTTACAAGCCCCAACAGTGTATCTTTTTTTATCGAGAGGTTACTCTCGGAATCCCCGGAGGAGCTTGAAGCCCTTCAGGGGCTCAAGGTGTGGGCGGTTGGCAAAACAACGGCTCAGGATCTTGCAGTACACGGTGTCAACACCCAACCGGTGCCAAAAATTTCCGATGCAGTAACACTGATGGAGGAGATCGGCAGTGAAGCCATCACCGGACGGACTTTTCTTTTTCTCAGGGGAAGCTTGTCGCTGGGTACCATTCCTGACGTGATCAACAAACGGGGAGGAAAATGCACTGAGTTGACCGTTTATGACAACGTCCCGCCTTCTCTTGAAGAGAGCGAAAAAATCAAGGCGCTCCTGAAACAAGGGGAGCTCTCCTGCCTCTCATTCACCAGCCCCTCAACAGCCATTAATTTTTTTAAGGCTATGGGCACAACCTCACTTCCTGCCGGAGTAAAAGTTGCAGCTATCGGTACAACAACCGCCAGTGCCCTCAAAAAACTTGGTCTTCACGTTGACATTATACCAGAATCATTCGATTCTCCGGGGTTTGCCAAAGCAATAGCAGAAGCGTTGAATTCTCAATAATCAGTAATCAGTTGTCAATTCCAGTATCACTCTCCTCTATACAGCTTATGGTGGCGAGCAGTGACGTGCCAATTGCCTTATTGGCGCTTACAAGCCCTTGACCTGAAATTGTGGTTACTCCATTGTAGTCAAAACAGCATCCGCCAGCTTCAGTCACAATAGGAATGAGGGCTGCGCAATCCCATGGGCTCATGATTTTATCGATTGACACTTCGGCCCGGCCGCAGGCCACACGCGTATGCCCGTAACAGTCACCCCAGCCGCGAACCAGACCTGCCTGATGGCGAAGCATGTCAACGGGATGAGAAGATGATAGCTCAAGCAGGTACTCTTTTTCCGTGTAGAGAACTGTGGCCTCATAAATCGCCGAAACGGAAGAGACTGTTATCGGTGAACCGTTCAGAAAGGCTCCACACCCTCGTTCAGCATGAAAAAGTTCACCAAGCGCAGGAAAATGAACCACGCCAAGCTGCTGAAATCCATCAACCTCAAGTGCTATCATAACACCGTAGAGTGGCACTCCATGAATAAAAGCCTTGGTACCATCAATGGGATCAATTATCCACCGGCGGCCATTGGTGGAAGGGCGCTCTTCAAACTCTTCGCCAAGCACTCCATCGGCAGGACAGCATGACTTGATTGAGTCACGAATAAGCTCTTCGGCTTTCCTGTCAGCTTCAGTGACAGGAGTAGCATCCCCTTTGGTAAAAACTTGCAGTGATTTATTTGAAAAGTAGGTGAGGGTCAAACGGCCAGCCTCTTCGGCCATTTCAACGGCAAGCTGAAGATCAGAAGTCATCGAGTTGTTTCTTTCAGTTAATAAAAGCGATTATGCTCTAATGTATGCTTATATTCACAACAGCATGCCAAACATCGCGGTTATTCCTTTTATTTTTCCAATATTCACGGGTGTCTGTTCATAACACTTTGTTCAGCACCACGGTATATCCTGAACAACAGTTAACGGCTCTCCAGAATAAAGAGGGCTCTTCATCCGGCAAGTTAGTTAATTACTACCGAACATCATTATGAAACGTTTGATTGCTGAACGCGAAAATGCCCGCCTTGGAGGCGGACAAAAGCGCATAGATTCACAACATAAAAAAGGCAAATTTACGGCTCGCGAACGCATCAATTTACTGCTTGACGAAGGCAGTTTTGAAGAGTATGACATGTTTGTCACGCATCGGACAACTGATTTTGGCCTTGACAAGCAAAACTTTCTTTCAGATGGAGTCATTACCGGTCACGGTACCATTGATGGTCGTCTTGTCTTTCTTTTTTCTCAGGATTTTACCGTTCTTGGCGGTTCACTTTCAGAAACAAACGCACTGAAAATCTGCAAGGTGATGGACCAGGCTATGAAAGTCGGGGCACCCTTCATAGGAATCAACGACAGCGGCGGGGCAAGAATCCAGGAAGGCGTTCGCAGTCTTTCCGGCTATGCAAGTATTTTCCAGAGAAACGTCATGGCATCGGGAGTCATTCCCCAGATATCTGCCATTTTCGGCCCATGTGCGGGCGGTGCGGTCTACTCCCCTGCTCTTACTGATTTCGTGGTCATGGTCGAAAAAACAAGCCACATGTTTGTCACCGGCCCGAAAGTTGTGAAAACCGTTACCGGCGAGAGCATCACTGACGAGGATCTTGGAGGCGCTTCAGTTCATGCAACAAAGTCAGGAGTCACCCATTTTGTAGGAGCGGATGAAACCGAAGGAATTCTGCTGATTAAAAAACTGCTCAGCTACCTGCCGCAAAACAACCTTGAAGAACCACCTCTTGCTCTATGTGACGATCCGGCAGACCGCCTTGACGACAAGCTGAACTCCATCATCCCCGAAAAGCCATCCATCCCTTATGATGTCAAGGATATTATCTATTCGATTGCCGATAACGGAGAGTTCCTCGAAGTACAGCGGCAATATGCAAGAAACATTGTTGTCGGCTTTGTCACCTTCAACGGCATCTCAACCGGTATTGTCGCCAACCAGCCTAACTACCTTGCCGGGTGTCTTGACATCAACGCATCGCGCAAGGCTGCAAGGTTTGTCAGATTCTGCGATGCCTTCAATATTCCCATCGTCACCCTTGTCGATGTTCCTGGCTTCCTTCCCGGCAGCGCACAGGAGTTTGACGGCATTATCACCAACGGTGCAAAACTGATTTTTGCTTATGCTGAGGCTACGGTGCCAAAAATAACCATTATCCTGCGAAAAGCTTATGGTGGAGCATACATCGTCATGAGCTCCAAGCAGCTTCGCGGTGATGTAAATTATGCATGGCCGACAGCCGAAATTGCAGTCATGGGCTCGATAGGTGCCATTGAGGTACTCTTCAACAGAGATCTGAATGCGATCGAAGATGTGGAAGAACGTGCCAGGTTTGTTGCTGAAAATGCGGCGGAGTATCGTGAAAAATTCTCCAATCCCTACGAGGCGGCAAAATTCGGCTATATCGACGATATCATCGAACCCCGTAATACCCGTTTCAGGATCATCCGCGCCCTTCAGACGCTCTTGACCAAAAAAGATAACAATCCACCCAAAAAGCACTCAACACTGCCACTGTAACCGTTAACCGTCACTGTAAACAATGATCACTCTCTTCTTCCCGATTAATTTTTCAGCAATCGGCGCTGAACATCTGGCGCTTGCAGTATCATGTTACGTCATTGTCTTTTTGACACTGTTTCTGCTCTCTCTGGTTTTCGGTATCCTTCCGAAGCTCCACACGCGAAACTTGAGAAAACAAATGCAGAAAGGGGGGGCTCAAGTCAACACCCTGATTGCTGGTAAAATGGTTCCAGGAGAGGTCTGCGCTGCAATTGCCATGGCTATTTCAATGTACTTCGAAGAGCTGCACGATCAGGAAACCTCTATTCTGACCATAAAGAAGGAGGGAAAAAGCTACTCTCCCTGGAATTCAAAAATATACAATGTCATTAATTTTAACCGTTTTCAACGATGAGGCGATATAAATTCACCATAAGTGGCAATAAATACAACGTTGAAATCAAATCGCTTGAGGAAAACATCGCCGAAATTGAAGTCAACGGGACTAGCTACCAGGTCAAGCTTGGTCATGAAATAAAAACACCACAGACACCTAAACTTGTTCGCTATACACCTCCTGCACCACCGAAAGCACCGGCGCTCAATACCCCGGGGCTAAGTGTGATAAGGGCACCACTCCCCGGAACGATTATTTCGATTGCGGTAGAGCCAGGCATGCAGCTCAAGCTGGAACAGCCGGTACTGATACTTGAAGCAATGAAGATGGAAAACAATATTTTTGCTGAAAAGCCGGGTGTCGTTAAAACTGTAAAAGTTGTTGTTGGAGATACCGTCATGCAGGGAGACATTCTGATAGAAATTGAATAACATTATTATGGAAGGAATTGTACGATTTCTGGAGAGTTCTGGTTTTGCCAATGCAACAGCGGGTCACCTCTTGATGATCCTTGTCGGGTTACTGTTTATATACCTTGCCATCCGCTATGAATATGAGCCATTGCTTCTTATCCCCATAGGATTTGGTATTCTGATAGGAAACACGCCGTTTATTGAACATGCAGGAATGCAACTCGGGCTCTATGAAGAGGGAAGCATCATGAATTTTCTCTACCAGGGTATGCTCAAGGGTATTTTCCCCTCACTGATTTTTCTTGGAATCGGAGCAATGACCGATTTTTCAACCCTTATTGCAAACCCCAAGCTTATCCTGCTTGGCGCTGCCGCGCAACTCGGTATTTTCATGACCTATATTGGTGCCATCAGCCTTGGCTTCAACAACGTTGAATCTGCGGCGATCGGTATAATTGGTGCCGCAAACGGGCCAACTGCTATTTTTCTTGCGTCAAAACTGGCTCCTCATCTGATGGGATCCATCGTCATAGCCGTATACTTTTACATGGCACTAATACCCCTGATTCAGCCGCCTATCATGCGCCTTTTAACAACAAAAGAGGAACGCATCATAAAAATGGCACCTCCCCGTTCAGTCAGCAAATTTGAAAAGGTACTCTTCCCTATTATTGCCCTTCTTATGACCGGTTTTATCGCCCCGGCTTCGCTGTCGCTTCTCGGAATGCTTTTTTTTGGTAATCTGCTCAAAGAGTCAATGGTGACAAAACGGCTGGCTGATACCGCCAAAAATGAACTTCACGACATCGTTACCATTATGCTTGGAATCACGGTAGGGGCCACAACACAAGCAACAACTTTTCTGACAGCAGAATCGATGTATATTTTTGTGCTGGGAGCTGTTGCCTTCATGATATCAACAGCCGGGGGTGTTCTGTTTGCAAAATTTATGAACATCTTTCTTTCAAAAGAAAACAGGATCAACCCTCTTATCGGTGCTGCAGGTGTATCAGCCATGCCAGAAAGTGCACACGTTGTACAACGAGAGGGCCTGAAAGCTGATTCCAACAATCATCTAATCGTGCACGCCATGGCTCCGAATGTTGCCGGAATGATCGGTTCAGCGATAGCCGCAGGCATCATTATGGGTTTTATGCGATAACAGCAAGGGGGAATTCTTCGCGATATTCATGGATTTTTGTATTTTTATTTTTTAAAACTCCTAACCAGCTCTTCCGCCATGAGTCAGCTCGATTTACTCAATATTGTTCAACGCCCCAGAAGACTTCGCAAAAGCGCAGCCATAAGAAACCTCGTGCAAGAGAACACCCTGACGGTCAATGATCTCGTTTATCCGCTCTTTGTCTGTCCGGGAACCAACGTTGTCGAGGAAGTCTCCTCAATGCCAGGCAGCTTTCGCTACTCTATTGACAATGCAGTCAAAGAGTGCCAGGAACTCTGGGATCTTGGAATTCAGTCTATCGACCTTTTTGGTATTCCTGAAGTCAAGACTGAAGATGGAAGCGAAGCCTACAATGAGAATGGTATCATCCAGAACGCCCTCCGCGCCATCAAGGCAAAGGTGCCTGACCTCTGCATCATGACTGATGTCGCACTCGACCCCTTCACCCCTTTTGGCCATGATGGCCTGGTCAAGGACGGAATTATCCTTAATGATGAAACCGTTGAAGTGCTCTGTAAAATGGCCATCTCCCATGCCAACTCCGGAGCTGATTTCGTCTCCCCGAGCGACATGATGGACGGTCGCATCGGAGCCATCCGAGGGGCACTTGACGACACCGAGTTCGCTGATGTGGGGATCCTCTCCTACGCCGCCAAATACGCATCAAGCTTTTACGGCCCCTTCCGTGACGCACTCCATTCAGCCCCACAGTTTGGCGACAAGACAACCTACCAGATGAATCCCGGCAATACCGATGAGGCGATGAAAGAGATCGAACTCGACATCATGGAGGGCGCCGATATCGTCATGGTAAAGCCAGGACTTGCCTATCTTGACATCGTTTACCGCACCAAAGAGCGCTTTGATGTTCCGGTAGCAATCTACCATGTCTCAGGCGAATACTCCATGGTCAAGGCTGCTGCCCAGCGTGGATGGATTGATGAAAAAAGAGTGATGATGGAATCGCTGCTCTGCATGAAACGTGCTGGCGGCGACCTTATCTTTACCTACTACGCAAAAGAGGCTGCAAAAATTCTTCGTTAAGCATTGAAAAAAAGCCCGGCGGCACCCTCACGCAGCCGGGCACTGCAATTTAATTAAAGCCAATGATACGATACTTTACCGCTGGCGAGTCGCATGGTCCAGCTCTTTCGGCAATAATAGAAGGAGTGCCAGCAGGCATCTCCATCACTCTGGAAGAGATCAACCATCAGTTAACCCGACGTCAGCAGGGATATGGACGAGGCGGACGGATGAAAATTGAGACTGATCAGGTGGAAGTTTTATCCGGTATACGGTTCGGCAAAACAATTGGCTCTCCGATTACCCTTGTCATCAAAAACCGCGATTGGGAAAACTGGATAACCACTATGGCCCAGTTTGAAGAATCTGATGTGGCAATTGCAAAAATCACCATTCCAAGGCCAGGCCATGCTGATCTGGCAGGTCGGATCAAGTACGCTTTTGATGATATCCGACCCGTGATTGAGCGCTCATCTGCACGGGAAACAGCCGCACGTGTTGCCGCTGGAACGCTTGCAAAAGTCTTCCTGAAGGCGCTTGGCATTGAAATCGGCAGTTATATCTCGACTATCGGATCAGTATCGCAACCTGCGCCTGATGCAGAGCTATCCAGGCTTCTCAGCAAAGGAGCTGAGGCAATCTCACGCCAGGCCGACCTCTCGCCTGTGCGCATGCTTGGGCTGGAGATTGAAACAAGGGCCCTTCAAGCCATTGACGAAGCCAGGGAGCAAGGTGATACTCTTGGTGGAATCATAGAACTGTTTATCACCGGAGTTCCCCTCGGCTTTGGCAGCTATGTGCAGCATGACCGGCGTCTTGATGCAGCGCTCGCAGCGGCAATCCTCTCCATTCAGGCCATCAAGGGGGTCGAAATTGGATCTGCCTTTGAAAATGCACGAAAACGGGGTTCAGAGGTGCATGATGCATTTCACCTTTTGCCGGAAGAGGGTGTAATCCGTAAAACAAACCGGGCGGGCGGGCTTGAAGGGAGCATGTCAAACGGACAGACCATTCACCTGCGGGCAGCCATGAAGCCGATCTCTTCGCTGGTCACTCCCCTCCCCTCGTTCGACCTTGAAACCCTGGAACCAACTCCTTCCCGCTTTGAGCGCAGCGACACCTGTGCTGTTCCGGCTGCAGGAGTCGTTGCCGAAGCTGTGGTTGCTCCGGTTATTGCCAATGCACTGCTTGAAAAGCTTGGCGGCGACCATCTTGATGAAATCCGCCAAAGGCTCGACCTCTATCGGGAGAGCATCTGCAATACTTTTCGCTCCTGAACTTTTCTACTGCAAGCCTTCTGTCGAATTTCTTTCCTCAAATAACGCATTGCCTTTTCCTGCCAACCGTGCGATTTGATGTGAAAAAGAAGTTTTTTAATGTTTATTTTTTGCTATTAACAGAATTATTTGTAATTAAAGAGTGATTGTTTATGGAGAAGTACAGTATTATGACGCCAGGACAAGTCTGATCTGAATCTTAACCTTCATTCAAATGCACAAAGCCAATCGGATTATCGGGAGCAGCACCAGGGGTGCCTGGATTGTCGCCGTCGTTGTAACTCAATCATTACTTCCCGCAAACGAGACTTTTGCTCTTCCCACCAACGGAAAGGTTGGTGCTGGAGAGGCCACCATCACCACCCCATCACCCACCACGATGCTCATTGGTCAAGGGAGTAACCACGCCATCATCAACTGGAACTCATTCGGTATCGGAACGGGCGAAGCGGTTAACATTACCCAGCCCGCCGTTCAATCCACACTGCTCAACCGCGTTCTTGGCAACGATCCATCATCCATTTTCGGTACCCTTACAGCAAATGGCAGGGTCTTCATAGTAAACCCGAATGGCATGCTGTTTGCTCCAGGGGCCAGTGTGAACGTGGGGGGGCTGGTAGCCTCCTCTCTTGCCATTAACGACAGTGACTTCCTTTCGCAGAAATACAGCTTTTTCCGGAATGGTGCAACAGGTTCGGTGGTAAACCAGGGCTCCCTGACTGGAGGGTTTGTAGCTTTGCTCAGTAATAACCTGACGAATACGGGAAATATTATTACCACCAAAGGGTCGACTGGCCTGGCGGTTGGCGATGGTGTTATCCTTGCCCTCGATACAACTGGCCTTGTTTCAATCAAGGTTGACCAGACGGCATATAACGCCCGAATTACAAACAGCGGAGTGATAGAGGCTGACGGCGGCACAGTACTCATAAGCGCCTCGGCTGCCAATGACCTCCTGGGAACAGTTGTCAATAACTGCGGTAAAGTACGTGCGAGCAGTATGACAGAGCGCGATGGGAAAATTGTGATTGAAGGAGGCTCCGTCATCAACACTGGCACACTCAGCGCTTCCGACATTAATGCCAACATGAACAACCTGGTCGATGCTGGCATCTGGAATGCTGAGGGAAGCAACAAAGGTGGCTCTATACAATTCAACGCAACTGGTAGCATTGAGCAAACGGCTGCGAGCCGCATAACCGCTGACGGGGAAAACGGGGGAATCATCCGCATAGAAGCAGGAAAAGGAGTCTATCTCTCCGGTACACTCAATGCCAACGGCAATTCCGGGAATGGAGGCCAAATAGCCATCACGGCTCCACAAACCCTCCTCGCCGGAGCACAGCTCTCGGCTGACGGCTTGAGAGGAGGAGGAAGTATCTTCATCGGCGGTGGCTGGCAGGGCAAGGATGCCACCCTTGCCAACGCAAAAAACACTGCCGTTACAAAGAGCAGCAGGCTGAATGCCAACGCTCTTGACAACGGCAACGGCGGAACCGTGGCGCTCTGGTCGGAGCAGTCAACCGCTTTTGCTGGCATCATTGAGGCCAAAGGAGGGAAACAGAGTGGCAACGGCGGAAAAGTCGAAGTTTCGGGTCATGAAAACCTAAACATCTCCGGCCAAGTCGTCATGACCGCCCCATACGGTAAAAGCGGTGTACTGCTGCTTGATCCGCGCAATATCACTATTGACGCAAATGCCACTCCCCAGCTCTTCTCAGTCATTCCACTGCCCGACCCAAACCCTGCCGCCGGTAACGAGCATGGATCCGGCAACATTTTCGAACTGCAAAACGGCAATATTGTCGTTGCCAGTCCTCTTGATGATTTTGCTGCAACAAATGCAGGAGCTGTCAGACTCTATAAACCTGACGGTACATTGCTATCTGTGCTGAGCGGTTCTACCGCCAATGATCAGGTGGGTGAAAAAGTAACTCTCCTGACAGGCAACAACAACGCCGTCGCTTTAACACGTAAATGGTCGAATGCAGGGCAGGCAGGTGTTGGCGCAGTGACCTGGATCGACGGAACCACAGGTATCAGTGGCAGTGTCTCCGATGCCAACAGCCTTGTTGGTTCTGCACTCAATGATGGCCTGCTTTCTACTCTGACTACCCTTACGAACGGAAATTATGTGGTCGCCTCCCCAAGTTGGAATAATGGTGTCGTGATTGATGCTGGTGCAGTAACCTGGGGAAATGGCACCAGGGGTACAACGGGAGTGGTTAGCGCACTCAACAGCCTGGTCGGTTCTACGGCAAATGATGGCGTTTCATCCAAAGTGACCGCCTTGACAAACGGGAACTATATCGTATCCTCATCGCTGTGGGATAAAGGAGCAGTTGCCAACGTCGGCGCTGTAACCTGGGCAAATGGACTCGGAGGTACGGTCGGGCAGATAAGTGCAACTAACAGCTTGGTCGGCTCTAAAACAGGAGATAATGTAGGCATTGTCGTCACTGCCCTTACCAACGGCCATTATGTTGTTGGCTCGCCAAATTGGGACAATGGCGCAGTCACAAATGCTGGCGCAGCAACCTGGGTGAACGGAAGTACAGGTGCTATCGGAACATTAAGTGCAGCAAACAGCCTGGTTGGACCAACCGCCAATGATAAGGTTGGCAGTAGTGTAACGGCTCTTTCCAATGGCAATTATGTGGTAAATTCACCCACTTGGGACAATGGTTCAACAGTTGATGCTGGTGCCACAACCTGGGGTGATGGTGCAAGAGGCACAATCGGCATGATCAACATTGCAAACAGCCTGACAGGTTCAACGACCAATGATGGCCTCTCATCGTGTGTAGTGGCCCTGACAAACGGAAACTATGTTATTGGCTCCCCAAATTGGGATAAAGGTTTAGTGGTCAATGCCGGGGCCGTGACTTGGGGAGAGGGGCTTCGTGGAACAGTCGGAACAATAAGTGAGACAAACAGTCTTGTCGGCTTTATGCCAAATGACGGAACATCCATGACCGTGACAGCTCTGACAAACGGTAACTATGTGGCAGCTTCGCCACGCTGGGATAATGCAACAACCGCCGATGTTGGTGCTGTGAGTTGGGGAAATGGAACTGCTGGTACAATCGGTACAATCAGCGCAGCAAATAGCCTGATCGGTTCCACTCTCAATGACAATACTCTCCAAAGCATAACACCTTTGAAAAATGGTAATTACGTGGTCGATTCTCCTTATTGGGACAGCCCGGCAACCACGGATGCCGGTGCCGTGACATGGGGAAACGGGCTTGGAGGCACAGTAGGAACAATCAGCGCTGCAAACAGCCTGATTGGCTCAATCAAATACGACTTCGCTAAACCTGACAATACAGGCTCGAATGTAATAACAGCCCTGACCAATGGCAATTACGTTGTATCCTCTCCAGGGTGGGACAGGGGCACTGCCACCAATGCAGGTGCTGTGACTTTCGGAAGTGGACTTGGCGGTACTGTCGGGGAGATAAACATCACAAACAGTCTCGTTGGCACTAAATCAGGAGATCAGGTTGGCTCCCTGACAACAGCCCTGCCGAATGGCAACTATGTGACAGGAGCTTCAAATTGTGACAATGGTTCTCTTTCCAATGCGGGTGCCGTGACCTTCGGAAATGGAATCGGTGGTCTCATCGGGACTGTGAATTCAACCAACAGCATACTTGGCTCCAGGAAAGACGATCTCATAAGTTCAGGAGGTTTTACGCCACTCACCGTGGGCAGCATGAACGGCAGTTTCGTTGTCAGCTCCATGAACTGGTCAAATAATAGCGGTTTGGTGGAAATCATTTCACCTCAATTTATCCAAAACTCTCTGCAGCAAGAGTACGCCTCCAATGCAGGAACAGACAATATCCTGACACCAACCCAAATCACTGCCTTTCTTAATGCTGGTGAAAATGTCATTCTCCAGGCCAACAACGACCTCATCGTCAATTCAGCCATTGTAACGAATAACCCACTTGGCAATGGTGGCAATCTTGCCCTTAATGCAGGACAACGCATACTGATTAATGCAGATATAACAACCGATAACGGAAACCTGCAACTGATTTCCAATGAGACTCTGGCTAACGGCATCGTTGATTCCTGGCGCTCCACTGGCAACGCAGTAATCACGATGGCCACAGGAACAACAATAGACGCTGGCACTGGCAGCGTGAGCATTGATCTGCGCGACGGGGAGGGGCTCACCAACAGGGAGAGCGGTGACATTACCCTTCACAATATCTCCGCTGGCACCATAAGCGCCATAAACTACGGACCAACATCAGGATCTGGCATTACCCTTTCTGGTACCCTTGCAGCCAACGCAAACAGCGGAAACAGCATCGTTCTGGCGGGCAAGGATTTCGACAACAGTGCAGGTTCAATACTCTCCACCACTGGCACGGCACGTTGGCTGGTCTATTCAGACAATCCTGTTGAAACCAGCAAAGGGGGGCTGACATCTGACTTCCGCCACTACAATGGTTCAAACAGCAACTATTCACCGGCAGGCGTGAACGAATCAGGCAACGGATTTATCTATGCCACTCTTCCAGGGCAGCTCCTGGTCAACACTACCCTTGCCAGCGGCAAGGCCAGCAGTTACTACGGCAATCAGCCTGATGCTACTTACGGTTATACACTGACTGGTTTTGCTGATAGCGAAGATAACTCACACAATATTGGTATTCACGGCACGATGGTGGTAAGCGGTGCCCCTGCAGTAACCTCTAACGCTGGCATGTATACGATAAATTATGATAGCGGTTTTTCAAGCGGCTCCGGTTTCACTTTTACTGCCGGCGCTGGGCTTGCCTATACCATCGAAAAACAGCCAATAGATATTTCAGCAAATGGAGGGGATAAAACCTACGGCACCTCCGATCCAACGCTGACATGGGGAAGTGAGTCCCAAAATAACGGACGCGGTCTCCTTGCCGGTGACAGCTTCAACGGAGAACTCAGCAGAATGCCCGGCGAAAATGTAGGGAGCTATGCTATACTCCAGAATACACTTGATAATAGCAACTATGCGATCAACTTCACCAGTGCCGATCTGACCATTAATCAACGGCCAATCACCTTGAGAGCAACAACCGTAAGCAGAATTTATGGTGAAACAGATCCCGCACTGTCAGTCAGCATAACCGACGGCAGCCTCGGCACAGTGAGTGTCAGTGATGTTTTGAGCGACATCACCGGTTCCCTGGGTCGTCAAACGGGCACTAATATTGGAACCTATGATATTACCCTTGGTTCTGGAAGCAAGGCTGGCAACTATGCTATTACTTTTGCAAACGATAACAATGCGTTTTCTATCACTAAACGCCCTGTTAACATCGCAGCCATCCCTCTCAGCAAGATCTATGGTGATGCCGACCCAATGCTGACCTGGCAGGCTGAAGCGCAATACCGGACATTAAATATGCTTACCCGGAATTTTTATCAGTCAACCTCTGCTTTTCACGGCATCAACATCAACTATCCATCCTATAACATGAACCTTATCGAGCAAGCATCTGAACTTTTAACAGGTGCCACACCCACTACAAGCAAGTCCAATAACACATCGGCTTCTGGTGATTTTATTGCAGTTGACACGATGGTCGTCCCTGAACCTGCTGAGACATTCTTTGCCCGTTCCCTCAAGAGCTTGTTTACCAACAGCAATCCAGACGCAATCATCTCTCTTGAAGTACGCTCAGAGAATGGCACATCAATACCATACTGGATGTCATTTGATCCCACACAAAAGATCTTGAGCGGAACAGCACCAAAAGAGGCTATAGGTGACTACCGGCTTGAACTTGTTGCCAAAGACCAGTTTGGTGGAGAAGTTCGAACAGTCGTACTTGTGAAAATCGGATAATAACTGCATTTGCAAGTTGTTACGGGTTTTATCCCCTCAAGGCTGGAGATATCAATTGTACATTGGTCTAAAGGAGTCATGAATGCCGTCTTCATTGAGAATACTTTTATTAGCATCACTCTTGACAACTGCCGTCGCCTTTGCTGCCGATCTTCCCGATGCTGGCCGGTTACTCAAGGAGAGTTATTCCCCACCTTCTCTTATCCCTCAGCAGGCTCCACCTGATCATCAAAAAAAGGTGGAGCAAAGGAAACAGTCGTCCGGTGGTACCCGCTTCAAGGTTTCAGATTTTATCTTTACCTGTAACACCATTTTTTCCAACAAAGAGCTTGCCGAATTAATGTCAGGTTACAGAGGACAGGAGTTGACGCTTCCCGAACTTTATAATGCCGCCGCAACAATCACCAGTGCTTACCGAGAAAAAGGGTATTTTTTGGCATCAGCCATTTTTCCTGCTCAAACGCTGGCTCCTGGCGCACCTCTTGTCATCGAAATCATTGAAGGGACTCTGGAAAAAATATCTATTGAAACAACTCCTGGTAACACCAGAATACAGAAATCTCTCCTTGAATATTATGCCAATCAGGTGCCTGTGAACCAGCCTGTCAAAGACGGTTCACTTACCTCAATGATCATGAAAACCAATGAGTTGCCCAATATCTCTTCCCGTATTTTGCTTGAACCCGGGTCAAGACCTGGCACAACAAAGGCAACCCTTGAAGTCACCGAAGGCAATCCCTATAGCTTTTCGCTGAACATCGACAACTATGGCAACGAAGCAACCGGAAACAATCACTTCAGCGGCACCCTGGATCTTTACTCGCCCTTTCATCTCGGAGACCAATTTACCCTGCACTTGCAGACATCAACAACAGGAAAACTCCGAAATGTACAAACTGGCTACACCATACCGGTAACGCCTTTCGGCACAAAAACTGGATTCATCTACAACTATATCACCTACAAGATGGATGGAGTGTTCAAGAGTTTAAATGCATACGGCAATGCGCACAATCTGAGTTTCTCCCTTACCCATCCAATCATACGAAGCAGAAATCTTATTTTGAATGCAACGATTGCCTTTGAAGGCAGGATACTGGACGACAGAATCGAAAGTATTCAATCCCGAAGTCAGCGTCTGAACGCTTCTGCCCAAGCCGGCGTCAGCGGTATACAGATGGATAACCTTCTTGGGGAAGGCTTTACCTCATTCTCACTTGGTTTCGTCAGTGGAAGATTGAGTATCCAGGATTTGGAAACGATCATGACAGATCAATCATCAATCGGATTACACACCAACGGAGGCTATTCAAAGTTCAACATGACTCTTGCCCGGACACAGACACTTTACCACAAATTATCTCTGTATACAGGTGCCTACGGTCAGTGGAGCAACAACAACCTGAGCAGCACAGAGCAACTTTCCCTGACAGGAGCGAGCGCAGTACGGGCATGGCTGACCAGTGAATCCTCTACCGACAAAGGAATTATTTCAACTGCCGAACTGCGCTACCTTTTCGATTCAACCGGGGAACTACCCGGCAAACTGGAGATCTCCGCATTTATTGACCATGGTTACGCCACGCTTCACTCCAATCCCCTGCCCGATGCTGGCAATAACAGCCTTAATCTTACCGGCGCTGGATTCGGAATCAAATGGTTTGATTCAAATAACTACAGCATCCAATCAACAGCAGCATGGAAAATTGCAGGAGAAAGCGTCCCATCAGGCGCGCCCGTGGTCTATGCAAAAGCAATAAAAAAATTTTAGCACACATATTCTTTTTTTGCCTGCAAAAAGGCACTTGGAAAGAACGATCCGGACATTCGCGAAACAGTATTTTTTTCCGTACACTTTGCTTGCCATAGCCAAATGGAAATTGACAATCTTTTATACATCCATGCGCATTTCACGAAAAATTGAGATCGATTACGGTCATACACTCCCTAACAGCTTTTCATTCTGCAATCAACTGCATGGCCATCGCGGGGTTGTTGTTGCCACCGTTGAAGGTGAGCTGATTAATCGCAAGGGTGACAGCGAGGAGGGAATGGTGATGGATTTCAAGTTTTTGAAGGAAATCATGCTGGAGCATATTCACGATAAACTTGATCATGGCTTTGCTGTTTGGAAGGAAGACCATGAAGATCTTGACTTTATCATGAAGCGCAACTCGCGAGTGCTGGTGACTGATGAGCCGCCAACGGCTGAATGCCTTGCCAAATGGGCTTTTAACCAGATTTTGAATCACTTGCCTGAAGGGGTGAAACTGAGGCAACTCAGATGGTACGAAACCCCCAATAATTGGGCGGATGCCGACTGCGGATAATACCCCCTCACTCTGAAAACTTCATAAAAAAAAAGAAGCTCTTTCGATGTTTAATCTTTTTTGTATGTTCGTCAGATACGCTTTTATTTCGCGCCAATCCGCACACATTCAACAACGCCTATAATATCTGAAACCTATGCGACTTCATGATTTTGACCCCGACAACAGGCCGAGAGAGAGGTTTCTCAATAGTGGAGCTGCCTCACTCAGCCCGGCTGAACTGCTTGCCATTATACTGCGCTCCGGCTCAAGAAATCTTAACATTGTTGATACTTGTAACACAATTATTGCCCGGTTTACCCTTGAGAAGCTTGTCAATATATCAATCGGGGAACTTCAGGAGATCAAGGGAATCGGAGAAACCAAAGCGATGCAAATCGTCGCCATTTTTGAATTGAACAAGCGATTGCACTACAGCCGGAACATTAACAAAAAAATTCAGGCCGCGAGTGATATTTTTGAGTACATGTCAGGCCGAGTCCCTGACGAAACAAAAGAGCATCTTTTCGTTTTGCACCTGAACACAAAAAACCAGATTATCAAAACAGAGCTTGTCTCTGTTGGTACACTGAACGCCGCCCTTATTCACCCCCGTGAGGTTTTCAAGGCTGCAATCAGGGAAAGTTCACACGCAATAATCCTTGTGCATAACCATCCATCCGGTGACGTTGAGCCAAGCAATGCCGACAAGCAGGTTACCGAACTTCTAAAAAAAGCAAGCACCGTGATACAGATCGAACTGCTCGACCATGTCATTATTGGGAAAACAACATGGTTCAGTTTTCGGGAAAGTAGCCTGCTGTGATAGTGATAAGAACTCTATTGTAATTTATTCCGTAATAAAATAGCCATGGCACTCATGATTCAGGCAACGCTCAATGCGGAATTACGGAATGACTTTTGGCTAAGCGCTTATCACCTTGTCATTTCGACGAACGAAGTGAGGAGAAGTCTTATAGCACAACAAGCAAGATTTCTCGCTGATGCTCGAAATGACAGGATTATATATTTTGACCATGGAATATCCCAACGCGACCGCGCAGGAATAAACACCCCACGGTGATATACAGGTTCATCTGCCTCGAAAAAAACCGAAAGACCATTCTTTCAATCCACCCAACCACCCTAAAACATCATCATGAAACACATCATCATCATAACCGGCGCTGGCAAGGGAATCGGCAAAGCCATAGCCCTTGATTTTGCAAAAGCCTCAAAAACATACCACGATTTTGAGCCTGTGCTGATCCTCGTTTCGAGAACGCTTTCGGATCTCGAAACTGTTGCGGTTCAATGCCGCGATTTCGGTGCAGCAGTGGACATCATCCAGGCGGACATTGCCGACATGGCACAGATCGACCAGCTCGTCAACGTCACGCTCGAACGGTACGGTGCCATTGACTGTCTTGTGAATAATGCGGGAGTTGGACGGTTCAAGCCATTCACTGAATTAACCGTGGAGGACTATGAATACACGATGGCAACCAACCTGAAGGGCACATTTTTCCTAACCCAGAAGGTTTTCCCTGTCATGGAAAAGAACAAGTCGGGACACATCTTCTTCATCACCTCCATTGCCGCAGAGACCGCCTTCAAAAGCTCTTCGCTCTACTCCATGTCCAAGTTCGGACAGAAGGGGTTTCTTGAAGCAATCCGGCTCTATGCAAAAAGTTGCAATGTGAGGATTACCAATGTGATGCCAGGCGCTGTCTATACTCCAATGTGGGGAGAGGTTCCTGAGGAGATGAAGGGTGTCATGATGATGCCTGAAGATATTTCAGCGCCTCTGGTCAATGCCTATCTCCTTCCGCAGCGAACATCGGTGGAAGAGCTGGTCATCAGACCGGTGGGTGGCGATATCAATGAATGAAGAAACCACACTCAAATGTGGGAAAGCTGCTTTTTTCCTTTATTTTGTGGTTCACCTTTTACAATTGCTGAACATCCACCACCATGAGTCTGAAAGAAAAAATAGATCAGGATCTGAAAAGTTCGATGAAAAGTGGCGATAAAACTCGCCTGAATGCTGTCCGTTCAATTCGTGCAGCGCTGCTGGAAAAAGAGGTCTCCATCCGTGTTGGCGGCACTGCCGTACTGACGGAAGAGCAGGAGCTGGAGGTGCTGGTGAGTCTGGCAAAAAAAAGGCGTGATGCCATTGAGCAGTTTACCGCTGGCAATCGTCTCGACCTCGCTGAAACAGAACAGGCAGAATTGGCCGTGCTTGAGGAGTATCTTCCAGCGCCAGTCTCCGACGAGAAGGTAACGGCAGTAATACAGGATATTATCACAACAACAGGTGCTGCATCCATGAAAGAGATGGGCAAAGTGATGGCTGAAGCGATGAAAGTACTCAAGGGAAAAGCTGACGGCACCAGGGTTCAGCAGATTGTCAAGTCACTGCTTTCAGCATAACCCCTTCCATCGACCACTATGCTTGATATCAACTATATACGTCAAAATCCTGACGAAGTTCTGGCTATGCTGCACAACCGGCAACTCTCTGCAGAAGAGCCAAAACTGCACAGGGTGCTCGAATGCGACAAAAAGCGCAAAGAGCTTGTACAACGTACGGACGAACAGAAAGCGCTACGCAACAAAGTCTCCAAAGAGGTTGCTGAGATGAAAAAAAAGGGAACCGGTTCGCCGGATGAGCTGATCATCCAGATGAAATCGGTCTCCGAAGAGATTGCTCTTATGGATAGTGCGCTCGACCAGATTGAAGAGGAGATTGAGAATATTCTTCTGGCGCTTCCCAATAAACTGCACGCTTCAGTTCCAACCGGACGAAGCGCTGCTGACAACCAGATTTTTGGAGAGCCAGTCGCCTTTGTACACGACCTCGACTTTCCGGTAAAAAACCACCTTGAACTGGGCAAATCCCTCGGCATTCTCGACTTCGAGCGCGGTGCAAAGGTGAGCGGTGCGGGCTTCCCTGCCTACATTGGCAAAGGTGCCCGTCTGGAGCGATCCCTGATCAACTTTATGCTTGACACTCATTCTGAACGGCATGGCTACACCGAGGTGTTTCCACCTTTTCTGGTGAACAGGGAGTCGCTGAGAGGAACAGGGCAGTGGCCAAAATTTGCCGACCAGGTCTATCACATCGGTGAAGATGACCTCTATGCCATTCCAACCGCTGAGGTGCCAGTTACCAACCTCCATCGGGGCGAGATGCTTGATACCGCAACACTGCCAATCTCCTATACCGCCTACTCAGCCTGTTTCCGTCGCGAAGCGGGTAGTTATGGCAAGGATACCCGAGGCTTCCTACGGGTGCATCAATTCAACAAGGTTGAGATGGTGAAGTTTACCCGACCCGAAGAGTCCTACGCAGCGCTCGAGGAGATTCGCTCCCATGCCGAAGCAATTCTCGTGGCGCTGAAAATCCCCTACCGCGTTCTGCTGCTCTGCAGTGGCGACATTAGCGCCAATGCAACAAAATGTTATGATATCGAAGTCTGGTCTCCAGCGGAACAGAAATATCTTGAGGCATCAAGCTGCTCAAACTTTGAGGATTACCAGGCAAGGCGATCAAACATCCGCTTCAAGCCCGACAGCAAGTCAAAACCGGAGTTTGTGCACACCCTGAACGGTTCAGGTCTCGCGACATCCCGGCTCATGGTCTCCCTGCTTGAGCACTACCAGACACCGGAGGGACATATCAAGGTGCCAGAGGTATTACAGCGCTACACCGGATTTGAAGAGATCTGAAAAAACTGGGAGCGCCGAGCTGAAGCTCGGCGCTCCCAGACCTGCCAAAATCATGGTTCAAGACGATCAAGAAAATTCCGCACCATACCGCTGACCTTTTCAACATCAATAAGAAAAGCGTCGTGACCGTAAGGTTCGTCAAGGTAAAGAATCGTTGATTTCGGCATAAGCCGGGCAAGCTCTTCCTGCTCCTCTTTGGGATAGAGAATATCAGAATTGATTGAGAGAATTTCGACTGGGCTCTGCATGGAGCCCAACACCTCTTCGTACTCTCCCCTGCCTCTGGCGAGATCGTGCATATCCATCGCTTTGGTAAGTAAAATATAGCTATTGGCATCAAAACGCTCGACCAATTTCCGGCCCTGATGATGCAGGTAGCTCTCAACCTTGAAAGTTTTTTCATTCTGAAGCTCACGACCAAAGCGTGACTGGAAGTTTTCAAAGCTACGGTAGCTGCACATGGCCATCATCCTTGCAGCGGCAAGCCCTTTTGCAGGAGGATGAGCTTCGGTATACCAGCCATCATTCCAGTCACGATCAGCATAAATCGCCTGTCGCTGCGCCTCGCTCTGCCCGATACACCACGACGAGTGACGACCAGAAGCGCCCATCGGCATCAATGCCTTAACGACATCAGGGTAGAGAAAACCCCACTCAAGCACCTGCATCCCGCCAAGAGAGGCGCCAACAGCAAGTTTGACCCGCTCAATACCCAAACCGGCAAGCAGGAGACGCTGAACATGCACCATATCCCTGATGGTAATGAACGGGAAATCGGGGCCATAGTTGCTTCCGGTCAGTAGATTAAGGGAGACAGGGCCTGTTGTACCATAACAGCTTCCAAGCACATTCGTACAGATTATGAAATCCGTACTCTCATCGAAGGCGCCTCCTTTCGAAAACATTCCCTCCCACCATCCATCGGCGTCGGCAGAACCGGTCAGAGCATGACAGATGAGAATCACGTTATCTTTCTCGGCATTCAGTTTGCCCCAGGTACGATAAGCTACTCGCACAGAAGGTAACACTCCCCCCAACTCTGTAGTAAAGGGAGCATTCAAATCACAATAGCATGTTTTTTCGGAAATGATTTCAGTAAATGCTCTCATGCGCCTCATATCAGTTATGCAAAAGCTTGTTGGAAATCCACCACACTGGTAGCGCTATCGCCCCGGAAAGCGCACTTCACTTGAAGCACAACAAGTTACAGGAAAATGTCTGAGGAGTAGGTATGAACCTGCTGAAAGGGATACATACCATCATCATTCCCGGAAATTCACCTCCGGGATGGAATTAGCACCAATCATTGTGCAATGATGGTTGCCAAGGCTTCTCTGGGCCAGTCCCTCCGCCTTTCTGGATGATAGCTAAATCTTAAAAAGAACATTTAGTCTGCCCAATCTACAACAGGGAATAGTATTTTACAAACAACAAGAATGCAATGTACATGAACCGCTTTTAATTACTCCCCATGATCACTGCTCGCGAACTGGCCCTGAATGTTCTGCAATCACTTGAAACCGGAAAGCAACGATCTGACCAGATTCTGCACCGGACGCTGCAACACTCTGCAATGAACAGAATAGACCGGGCACTCGCAACCGGGCTTGTCAATGGAGTGCTGCGCTACCGGCTTCAGCTTGACTTTATTGTCGGCCAATTCTACCACCACAATCTTGAAAAAGCTGCGCCAGTACTGAGAAATATTCTCCGCCTCGGTGCTTACCAGATTCTTTTTCTCGACAAGGTTCCCGACTGGGCTGCTGTCAATGAATGCGTGAAGCTCGCAAGAAAGTACAAAGGTGAGAGAATGTCGAAATTAGTAAACGGTGTTTTAAGAAAAATTACTCCAGAGAGTGTCACCCTTGATGAGTGGCTGATAGAAAAAAACCCGCAAGAACAGCTTGCCATTCAATACTCACACCCCCAGTGGCTGGTCGAGCGCTGGATTGCTGCCTTCGGGAGGGAAAAAACAGAGTCAATCCTTGGGTATAACAACCAGTTTCCGCTTTTTGGATTCCGAATCAACCGGCTGAAAACTTCCTTCAAGCAGCTTTTTTCTGACACTGAAGCTGCTGCCGCGCACGAAGAGTGCTCCCTTGAAAACTTCTTTCTTTCAAAAGATTTTAACCGCTTTGAGCCTGCCGTGGCCGATGGACGGCTTACCGTCCAGAACCCGACTCAGGCCCTTGCCTGTCTGCTGCTCAACCCAGCTCCCGGCACAGTTGTGGTTGACCTCTGCTCTGCGCCCGGCGGAAAAGCCACCTTCATGGCCGAGCTGATGCAGAACTCCGGACAGATTATTGCCGTTGATCGCTATGAACAAAAACTTCCGAGAATAGAGGCCCACGCAGCGGCTCTCGGCATTACCATCATTACAACCGTAGCCGCCGATGCCCGACACTTTGTACCTGACATCCAGCCCGATGCCATACTGCTTGATGCTCCCTGTTCGGGCACCGGGGTTCTAGGCCGACGGGCAGAACTACGCTGGAAAGTGAGCCCTGAAAAAATTCACGAACTCCAGACGCTACAGGCCGAGCTTCTTGATCATGCGGCAGAACTGCTTAAAATTAACGGGAAGCTGCTCTATGCAACCTGCTCCATTGAAGCTGAAGAAAACAGCCAGCAGATTGAAGCCTTTCTGCAACGACATCCTGATTTTATGGCTGACCAAGCCAAGGCAATACTCACCCTCCCTGGCGAACGTCAAGGCTTTGACGGCGGATTCTGCCAACTATTGCGTAAAATCGGAGAGTAGCGTGATGGAGAGGCTGGATAACCACTACCGAAAAATTCTTGAGAGTTTCCTCAACTACATGACGATTGAACGAAACTTTTCGGCAAACACCAGAGAGTCGTACAACAACGATCTTAAGCGCTATATGCTCTTCATGCAGCAAAACTCCAGAGCAATTGAAAGCGTAAAAACCCCACATATCGAAGAGTTCATTACTGTGCTTTACTCCATAGGCCTTGAGGCAAGCTCAATGGCCCGAAATATCTCTGCGATCCGCTCGCTTCATAAATTTCTGTTGATCGAGTGCACACTCAATACAAACCCGGCAGAGAACCTCCATCAGCCGAAACAGGCCAGGTACCTGCCAAGCGTCCTCACTGTTGATGAAACCCTCCGGCTGCTTGGAACCCCACTCACTCTTGTACCCCCGGGCAAATATCTCCTGCGCGACAAAGCGATACTTGAACTGCTCTACGCAACGGGAGTCAGAGTCAGTGAACTCATCAATATCCAGCAGCAGAACCTTTATTTTGAGGCTGGTTTTATAAGAATTTTTGGCAAGGGATCGAAAGAGAGGCTTGTACCCGTTGGCAACTCCGCCATTTCATGGGTAACCCGATACCAATCGGAGCTTCGGCTCTCCCTCGTACAAAACGATTCTGATGACTACCTTTTTCTCAATGCACGGGGAACAAAACTGTCACGAATGGCGCTCTTTGCCATGGTGCGAAAATATGCCATCATGTCAGGAACCAAAAAAAAAATCAGCCCGCACACCTTCCGCCACACCTTCGCAACCCATCTCCTTGAGGGAGGCGCCGATCTTCGCGCAGTCCAGGAGATGCTTGGCCACAGCTCAATAGTCACCACCCAAATCTACGCCCACATCGACCGCTCATTCATCAAGGAAGTCCACAAAACCTTTCACCCCAGAGGATAAAGACTGCTTTTGGTGACTACGAGTCCTTGCGATCTATCGTCGCGACGTCTCGATGATGAGTCTTTTTTTATCGTGGCTTTCCATCTCGATTTTCAGGGCTGAGAGGGTCATGTTAACGTCAAAAAAGAAAAAGAGCAACGAAACGCTCAGGCAGAGCATGCTGACAATAAATATACCCGACAACAACATCGGGAGATCAAGATTGACCAACGCACTGAGAAAAAGCAGGATAATAAGCCAGCTCGCTCCAAAACAAGTAACACAGGCCAGCAAAATTGATATACGGATGTAGCGGGCCCGTTTCCATAAAATGGCTACCTCCTTATTGATTCTGAGGATATAGGATTCCGGATAGGATTCAAGATCATCAAGCAGTGATCGTGAACGATCAATAATTCGACCAAGCCGGTTGGTCATGGTAAGAAGCAAAAGACCAAGGCCCGATATGAGAATCATCGGGCCAATGGCAGTTTGCAGAATAGGGACAAGCTCCCTGAATGAAGTAACTGACATAGTGTTCGGGTCTACCCCTTTCGCTTCTTTTTATTTCCGGTAAAGAAGGTGGTCTCTGTGCCTGCGGGTTTATATGGTTTTTTAAAACTCTTTTTGGGGGCGTAAGCTGACTCGCGCTCCTGATCTTCCATTTTGGTGAGTCTCAACTGACGGCCACATACCCTCACCTTTCTCAGCTCATGAAATACATTATCCGGCATCCCCTGCGGCAATTCGACCGTGCTGTATGCCTCATTGATCGAAATATGGCCGACCGATTCTGGATCGAGACCGACCTCATTCAAAATCGCACCGAGAATATTGCCTGCCTTCACACCATGCTCACTGCCAACCTCAAGGCGGTACCTCTCCTTGCCTTCGTCGCCATAAGCTTCACCCTTGCCTCTCCGTTTGACTGGTCCACGCTCTCTTTCTGAACTGCGCTCTCTTCCCGATCCTTCACGATCCTCATGAGACCTTGTTTTCTCTGGTTTGTTGGATAAAAGAAGCGGTGTTTCGCCCTGCACCATCGAGGCAAGGGCTGCAGCAGCATCAAGCGCTGGCACATCATGCTCATGACAATACTGCTCGATGAGGTTGGTAAAAAAGCCAAGATCTTCAGCGGCAATTCTGTCCGTAATGCGCTGGTTGAACTTCGCAACCCTTTTATTATTAATAACTTCCGTTGTAGGCAGCTCCATAAGCTCAATACGGCTGTGGGTTGCCCTTTCAATAGAGTAAAGCATGTTTTTCTCTCGTGGAGAAACAAACAAAATGGCATCGCCTGTACGTCCGGCTCGTCCGGTGCGTCCAATGCGGTGAACATAGGATTCTGTGTCTGAAGGAATATCGTAGTTGATAACGTGACTGATGCGATCAACATCGAGGCCCCGGGCGGCAACATCAGTCGCAATGACAATGCTCAGTGTGCCGTTTTTCAACTGCTCGACGGTGCGCTCACGCTGACTCTGTGGCATATCTCCATTCAGTGCGGCAGCGCCATATCCCCTTGCCTGAAGCTTTTCGGCAAGTTCAATGGTCATGGTCTTGGTACGCACAAAAATGAGCATACCATCAAATGGCTCAACCTCAAGAATTCTGGTCAGAATGTCGATCTTGTGGCTGCCTCCGACAATCCAGTAGCGCTGACGAGTGGCAGCAACCGTCGTGGTTTTGGTCTGTATGGTTACCTCAGCAGGATTCGTCAAATATTTTTGAGCAATACGGCGAATCTGCGACGGCATTGTTGCCGAGAAAAGAGCAACCTGACGCCCCTTGGGGGTCTGCTCAAGAATCCACTCGACATCATCGATAAATCCCATACGCAACATTTCATCAGCCTCGTCAAGAACAAGACACTTCAGCAAGGAGAGATTAAGCGTTCCTCGCCGCATGTGATCCATAACACGACCGGGTGTGCCGACAACAACATGCACACCCCGTCTCAACATCCGGAGCTGAATGCCGTAATCCTGGCCACCATAAATAGGGACAACATGAAAACCCTTGAGATATTCAGCATAACGCTGAAATGCCTCGGCTACCTGTATGGCAAGCTCCCTTGTGGGGGCAAGCACAAGCGCCTGGGGTTCTGTTTGATCAATGTTAATATTGGAGAGTATCGGCAACGCAAAGGCTGCGGTTTTTCCTGTTCCAGTCTGGGCCTGACCAAGAACATCACGCCCTTCGAGAATAAGGGGAATTGTCTGGGCCTGAATCGGTGTCGGATTTTCGTACCCAACCTCTTCAAGCGCTCTCATTATGGGCTCGGCAAGCTGGAGGGCGTGAAAATCCGTCGGCAATAATTGCTGTTCTTTCATGGTATTATTCCTTTCCATATCATTGATAAAAAAATGCCTCGTATGAGGCGAGAGTGGCAGCAATGCAGGAAAGAAAAAAATGAAGAAGAGTTCTCATCAGCCGAAAACATCGGGGCAACATCAGGCAAACCCTGGCGCCATCGAATCGTCACAAACGCTGAAATCAAGGCCTGTTACAACCATAAATTTCACTGCGTTCTTTCTTAGCATATTCACCACGCATTAAAAACGTCAGAATAGTACCATTTTATTTTGTAAATGACGAATTTATTTTTTTTCACGGGACAATACTAATTATCAATGCGCGACCCTGCCCATGCAACATTTTAAGCTTTTTTTATTGTACCTTTGGAACAATTCAACAAGTTTCTATCAATATGTCATACCTGCGGCATTGAGATAAATGCTTTTTGTTTTCACGCCCCAGAGGGGAGCAAGGTTTTAATAGCCAGAATAAATTTGTTATGATCCCAGCCTTTTTACCCTACACCGTCCTTATCCCCATTGCTCTTGGAATTGCGAAGCTCTTGAACCCTCTGCACCCCAAGCTCAAAATTTTTTTCAGGGTACGAAAAGGCTTGTTCGAAGACCTGGAACAAAAAATCGACAAACTCCCCTTATCCACCTTCAGATTATGGGTTCATGCCGCCTCAGTCGGCGAGTTTGAGCAGGCACGCCCGATCATTGCTGCACTGAAAGCGAACCACCCGAAAATCACTCTTTTCGTCTCTTTTTTTTCCGATTCTGGATACAACGCCAGGAAAAACTTTCCGGATGCTTCTGCAGTCTTCTATCTGCCTGCCGACACTCGCACTAATGCCCGAAAGCTGGTGTCGCTGCTCAAGCCCGATGTAATGCTGCTTATGCGCTACGACTTCTGGCCAAACCATCTCCGTGAAGCAAAAGAATTTGGCACAAAACTGATTCTTGCCGCAGCGGTGCTCCAGGATAATGCTCCCTACTTCAACCCTTTACTCAAAGGATTTTATCGGAACATTTTTCATCTCTTTGATCAAATCTATACGATTTCAGACAGGGATACTCTTGCTTTCAGGCAGATATTCAATTGCGAGCAGGCGGAAACTGCAGGCGACCCAAGGGTTGACCAGGTTCTTCTACGAAGCAAGAATACGGCAAAAGTCGCACACATCAAACCTCTCTTTGAAAGCAGCACCGTACTGGTTGCAGGAAGCGTGTGGGAGCAAGACGAGATGCTGCTCCTTCCCGCATGGCAGGAGCTTGAAAAAAAACCATCACTTGTTCTTGTGCCCCATGAAGTAAACCCCGAAAACATGGCCCGCCTCTACCGGGAGCTTCAGAACCGCTCTCTCGCTTATGTACCGGTATCAGCCCTGAATGATAATTTTAACTCTCAACAAGAGATATTGGTTATCGACCAGACCGGCTACCTTGTTGAACTCTATTCAGTAGCATCATTTGCATACATCGGAGGAGGCTTTGGTGTTAATGTACATAACACGCTCGAACCAGCAGTCTACGGTATTCCTCTGCTGTTTGGGCCGCACTATCATAACTCTCCTGAAGCTGAAGGGCTTGTGGCCGCTGGGGGGGCTACCGTTATTCATAATCAAAAGGAACTTACCGTAGTCCTTAAAGCCCTGACGACAAATTCAACACAACGAAAAAAAGAAGGAACGGCTGCCGGACAATTTGTTCGGGAACGCGCTGGCGCTACGGAGGTAATTGCAGGAAACCTCGAACATTACTATAAAACGATGCAAAAAAAAACAGGTTAACTCAAGCCAAAAAGAGTTCACGCTCACTTTCACGACGTGCGGTCAATCCATCAAGCACTTTTCCATTCGCCTTGTTCCACCTGAGAAACTCATCCGCAGCACCCTGACTGTCATTTGCATTGAGTTTCGCAAGCAACGTCGATCCTTTGAGTGAACCAGCCCCAAGATTGAATGCAAAACCAACCAGAGCATCAAACATCCCCTGTGTCATCGGTACCCTCACCAAATCATTGACCGACTTCTCAAAACGCTCAACATCCTTACTGAGTAAAGCATTAGCCTGGGAAATATCAATTTTCATAGCAGTTTTTACATCAGTCCCTGTATGACCATACCCGATAGTCAAAACCCCTGCAGGGCACAAGTAAGCCTGCAAGCGGAGCCCCTCATGCTTGCGAATAAGATCAAGCCCGTTTTCGCTGATTTTCATTATTAGTGTAAATGTTTATTTTTAAAACAATTATAACATCAAACAACGCGGGGAGTCGTCTTTTCCCTACAAAAACGCCCCATTTTAACCAACATTTTGGAGCAAAAGGAACCACCCACGTCCCCGACAGATTCTCATTGATAAAACATACTAAAAATAATTAAAATTTCATTCTTTCAAGCCCATCCTCGTCCACCCTTATTACGCTTGTGCCACTCACTTTACATTGCCATCAAAGACTACTGTAATTTCAATGCAATAAAGTTAATACAAGAATCATGCTACCTCTATGCCGGAGCCCGACGATCAATTGTCTCTCAACTTTCCTTTTGGTCTCTTTTTATACAAAAATGTCTGAAATATTTATTATACTTCACCATAATATCCTTATTTATTTAGGTATTTATGAACTGACACATTAAAAAATCCTATGCGTATTGAAAGCCCAACATCTTCCTCCCCGGCAATCATGCCATGGATCGTTGATACGACGCTTAGGGACGGGGAGCAAGCACCCGGTGTTGTGTTCAGCGCTGCGGAAAAAATGGAGATTGCCTGTTTGCTTGCGGATGCGGGGGTGAATGAGCTTGAAATAGGCTATCCCGCCATCAGTGTTGAAGAACGGGATGCGATCCGAGATATTGTGGCTCTGCATCTGCCGGTACGCCTGACGAGTTGGGCTCGGGCCAAATGGGAGGATATTGAGGCAGCCTGTCTCAGCGGCACTGAGGCAGTACATATCAGCTTTCCGGTTTCGGAGTTATATCTTCTGCTTATGGAAAAAGATTATTCGTGGGTGCAGATGCAGTTGGTGGAGCTTGTCACAAAGGCTAAAAAGTATTTCAGTGTTGTCAGTGTCGGCGCGCAGGATGCCACGCGAGCTAAGCCGGAGTTGCTGAAGCGATTCGTACTTGATGCCACAGCTTGTGGCGCAGACAGAATACGAATTGCTGACACCGTGGGCATTTCTACCCCAATGTCGGTGATGCGCCTTGTAGGCGATTTGAAAGCATGTTCTCCGACAGCGCTTGAATTTCATGCCCATAACGATCTCGGCATGGCGACAGCCAACGCCTTTACTGCTCTGGAAGCGGGATGCGAGGCTGTGAGTGTTTCGGTAACCGGCATTGGTGAGCGGGCCGGGAATGCCGCGCTTGAAGAGCTTGCCATCGCACTCAAGCTATCGAGCACCTTTCAAACCACCATTAACACCCAGCAGCTCTCTACGCTGTGTGCTGCCGTCAGCAAAGCGTCGGGCAGAGCCATTGTGGATCAGAAGCCCGTCGTTGGCAAGTCGGCATTCCAGCACGAATCGGGCATCCACTGTGCCGCGCTTTTGAAAAATCCACTCTCCTATCAGCCATTTCTGCCTGATCAGATCGGAGGTAAAAAATCTGAGCTGGTGATTGGCAAGCACTCGGGAAGCGCATCGTTACAGCACTTTTTTTCAGGCAGAGGCATCAATATGACAAGAAACGAGGCAAACTATCTGCTTCCAATTGTCCGCACAACGGCCACTGAAAAAAAGCGGGCCCTGCGACCAGATGAGCTCGACACCATATACAACAGCAGATTCGTTGTAAAACATTGATAAAATTATTTCACAACCATCATGCTCATTACACAGGATCAGGATCACGGCAGCATCACTCTGCTGGCCGAAGTCAGCAGAACCATCACCAACGAGGATGATATCGGCAAGGTACTCCGGATTGTGCTCTTCATCATGTCTGAAAATATGAACATGTTACGGGGGATGATTACAATTCTTAACCGCGATACCAGTGAAATTGTCATCAACGAATCATTCGGGCTGACCGAAAGGGAAAAAGAGAGAGGTCGTTACCAGATCGGCGAGGGGATAATCGGCCATGTGGTTAAAACCGGCAAAGCGGTCATTGTACCATCCATCAACGACGAGCCACTCTTTCTTGACCGAACCCAGTCACGGAGCAAGGCAATAAAAGAGGGACTCTGCTTTATCTGCATCCCAATCAAGGCGGGAAACGAGATCATTGGCACCCTGAGCGCTGACCGGCAGCTTGAGCCGGCAGTAGGAGAGCAGACAAAAAAAACAAAGGGTGGAGAAGATCGCACCGATACACTCCAGTACTATGTTGACCAACTCTCCATTATCGCCTCAATGATTTCGCAAGCTGTTCGCCTCAAGCAGCTTGCGCACGAAGAGAGCACAAAAATACCCCATTCTGAAAAGCCTTCACGGAGACACCATGAAGAGGAACGTAAAGCCGAGAGCAGTTTAAAAGCTGAGCGACCAGCCAATATTATCGGCAATGCAAAACCGATGACTGCTCTCTACCACATGATCGACAAAATTGCCAAAACCAACGCCACCACCCTTGTGTTGGGAGAAAGTGGCGTCGGAAAAGAGCTGGTCGCCAGCGCCATCCACTTTAAAAGCCGCAGGGCTGAAAATTCCTTCATCAAGTTCAACTGTGCAGCGCTGCCCGAAAGCATTGTAGAAAGCGAGCTTTTCGGCCATGAAAAAGGAGCCTTCACCGGTGCATTGGCCACCCGCCATGGCAGATTTGAGCTTGCCCATAACGGCACCATCTTTCTTGATGAAGTGGGTGAACTCAGCCTGTCAGTGCAGGCAAAACTGCTGCGAATCTTGCAGGAAAAAGAGTTTGAACGGGTCGGAGGATCAAAAACCATCAAGGTTGACGTGCGGGTGATTGCCGCAACAAACCGCAACCTTGAAGAGCTGATAAAAAATGGACTCTTCAGGGAAGATCTCTACTATCGGCTCAACATTTTTCCTATTACCGTTCCACCGCTACGAGAACGCAAGACCGACATTCTGCTGTTGGCCGACTATTTTGTTGAAAAATACAACACCACAAACCAGAAAGGGGTACGTCGCATCTCGACAACATCAATCGATATGCTCATGCGCTACCACTGGCCAGGCAACGTCCGTGAACTGCAAAACTGCATGGAGCGGGCAGTCATCCTGAGCGAAGACAACGTCATACATGGCTACCACCTTCCCCCGACTCTCCAGACGGCCGAATCAAGCGGCACGCCCTACACTGGTTCCCTGCAGCAAAAACTCGATGCCCTGGAACAAGAGATGATCATCGAAGCACTCAAACGCACCCAGGGCAACATGGCCCGTGCCGCACTCCAGCTCGGCCTCTCCGACCGAATTATGGGCCTCCGCATAAAAAAATTCGACATCGACTACCGCAAATTCCGCCCAACCTGACTTCAGGTGAACAATTTTCTGCGAACAGAGGTGACGATGTGCAGTGCCACACGAATTATTGCGTTACGCCAGCAGCACAGAACATATCTGGTCAATCTCCTCTTCCTTAAGGTATGGGTGCATCGGAAGCGCAAAAATACGTCCGCTCAGATCTTCTGAAACAGGAAAGTCACCCGCTTTATAGCCAAGATTGTTGTAGGCTTTCTGGAGATGAAGAGAAATTTTGTAGTAAATCATGGAAGGGATCGCAGCCTTCTGCAACGCCTGCATGAGCTGATCCCGCTCTTCCATTGAGGAGGCGAGCACCGAATATTGTGCCCAGGCGGAGCGATAGCCTGCGGGAATCCGAGGCACAACCAGCCTTCCCTCAAGCCTCTTGCTGTATGAGTCGGCAATCCGCTGGCGGGCGTCAAGTTCCTCATCAAATATTGTGAGCTTTTCGAGAAGCACGGCTGCCTGTAATGAGTCGAGGCGGCCGTTGATGCCAATACGGTCATTGCTGTACTTGTCGACACCGCTGCCGTGAACCCTTATGGAGCGCAACAGCGAGTCAAGCTCATCATCATCGGTGAAAATCGCACCCCCATCGCCATAGCAGCCGAGTGGCTTTGCCGGGAAAAAAGAGGTCGCCCCTGCAAGACCAAAGCTCCCCGCCCTGCGCCCGCTATAACTGCCACCGAAACTTTGGGCGGCATCCTCAAGTATCCAGAGTTTATAGGCTTTTGCGAGAGTATCAAGACGGTCATAATCCGCTGGCAAGCCAAACAGATCGACGGGGATGAGCGCCTTTGGTTTCAAGCCGCGCTGAACGGCTTCATCAATTGCATGAGCAAGAAGCACCGGATTGATATTAAAGGTATCGGGGCATACGTCAACAAAAACGGGAGTTGCTCCAACAAGGCTTATCACTTCGGCAGTCGCCACAAAAGTAAAAGGGGTTGTAAACACCGCATCCCCCGCTCCGATACCTTTGGCCAGAAGAGGCATGAGCAGGGCATCGGTACCAGAAGAACAAGAAATACAATGCCGCGACCCAACATAGGTGGCGAGTTTTGACTCCAGTTCGGTCACTTCCGGACCCATGATAAACTGGCCACTGTCAAGAATCCCTTCAATTCGCTGAAGAAGTGTTGCGCGTATCCGCTCTTTCTGGGTCAGCAGGTCAATAAATTGCATGATTTGTCAAGGTTTATAATCTTGCGAAACTGTTGCGGGCAAAATAAGGATTCATTTCATTCATTTCATTCTTTTCGATCGGAACAGCAACTCTTTGACGATTACCTCTTGCCTCACTTGATTCAAGCCATATTCTCCAAAAGTTGGCCACTGTTGCGCTCGCTCGCTTTTTTGTGTATATATGCACAAAATCCCCTGCGCAGTAATCTGAAAAAGAACAATGAGTTTTTTCTACTTTCTCGGTATCGGCGGTACGGCTATGGCCTCGGTTGCCGTCGCGCTTTCACACGCCGGTCATGCCATTACGGGCTCTGACACGCAGCTCTATCCCCCTATGAGCGGCTATCTTGACGACCATAACATTCGCTACTTCAGTGGCTTTTCGGAAAAGAACCTTGAGAGTCTTTCCCCTGATGCCGTGATTGTCGGCAACGCTATCAGTCGGGGAAATCCGGAACTCGAATATGCCCTCGACCACCACCTTGAGCTTCTCTCCATGCCGGATCTGGTTCGCCACCACCTTATCGGCCAAAACAGCTCGATTGTAGTTGCTGGCACCCATGGAAAAACAACCACAACTTCGCTGATCGCCTGGCTGCTTGACGATGGCGGGCTTCAACCAGGATTTTTGATTGGCGGCATCCACGAAAACTTCTCCAGCGGCTGCCGGGCTTCGGGTCGGAGCGACAAGGGTTTTTTTGTAACCGAAGGTGATGAGTACGACACCGCCTTTTTCGACAAACGAAGCAAGTTTTTGCTCTACCGCCCCGACATCGCCATTATCAATAATATTGAATTTGACCACGCCGATATTTTTGACTCCCTTGAGGATATCAAACGCAGTTTCAGGCTCTTTGTCAACTTGATCCCGCGAAACGGGCTGCTGCTTGTAAACAGTGATGATCCGGTTGCCATCGAAATTGCCTCGAAAGCCCTTTGCAAGGTTGAACGGTTCGGGTTGAACAACCAGGCAGAGTGGAGTGCCACCAACATACGCGCAGACAGCGAGGCATCAACCTTTGATCTTATCCATCAAGGCACACCCAGAGGATCCATCCGCGTTCCCCTCTTCGGCAACTACAATGTCATGAATGCTCTTGCGGCCATTGCCGCAGCCACAAGAAGTGGCCTCAAGGAAGAGGCCATAATGCACGCCATACCCCTCTTCAAACGCCCGAAACGCCGCATGGAAATAGTCGGGAACTATCCGCGTAACATCACCCTTATCGAAGATTTTGCCCATCACCCGACGGCAATCAGGGTAACCCTTGAAGCTCTCGCCCAGCTTCATCCCGGACGCAGGATTGTCGCCTGCTTTGAACCCCGTTCAAACACCACCACTCGAAACATCTTCCAGCAAGAGCTATCGGAATGTTTCGGCCCAGCCTCTGTTGTGGTCATGGGAAAAATTCACCGACCCGAACGCTATGCTCCAGAAAAATTACTCGACACCAACCGTCTGAAGGAAGAGCTTCAACAGCAGGGAAAAACAGTCTTTTTTGCTGGTAAAAATCCTACTGCCTATCCGGCAGATATTGCAGAATTTCTTCAACAGCAACGGAGAGAAGGTGATGTGGTCGTCCTGCTCAGCAACGGAAGCTTCGGTAACCTAAAAAATCTTCTGTCAGAAAATTTTCAAAAAAATCCCTGAAGAATTCAAGATTGATATCATATCTTATTGGGTGGTTATTTTATACGTAAGCAAAAAGTTACGTATTATTTTTTTGCGAAATCAACACTAACTCAATTCCATACCGGAACGACATTATGGCAAAAGTGAAAGTCGGCATTAACGGATTTGGCCGCATCGGGCGTCTGGTTTTTCGCCAGGCATTGGACAACCAAAACTATGAAATTGTTGCAATCAACGATTTATGTGACCCAAAAACCCTTGCTCATCTCCTCAAGTACGATTCTACCCACAAAAAATTCAAAGGTGAAGTCAGCGTAGAGGGCAGTAATCTTGTCGTCAACGGCAAAGTTATCACCATTACAGCACTCCGTGACCCTGCCGCTCTTCCATGGAAAGAGCTTGGATGTGATCTGGTTGTTGAGTCAACCGGTATCTTCACCTCACGTGAAGGCGCATCGAAACATCTCGCTGCAGGCGCAAAAAAAGTTATCATTTCCGCGCCGGCAAAAGATAAAATTGATGCTACAATCGTGCTCGGCGTCAATGGCGACTCCATCACCGGCAAGGAAGAGATCGTTTCAAACGCAAGCTGCACAACAAACTGCCTTGCCCCGATGATGAAGGTGCTACAGGATAATTTTGGCATCGAAAAAGGGTTCATGACCACCGTTCACGCCTACACCAACGACCAGAACATCCTTGATCTTCCTCACTCCGATCTTCGCCGTGCCCGTTCAGCCGCAATGTCTATCATCCCGACCAGCACTGGCGCAGCGAAAGCTATTGGCGAAGTCATTCCTGAACTGATTGGCCGCCTTGACGGTTTTGCCATGAGAGTTCCAGTGTCAGACGGCTCCGTCACCGATGTTACCGCCATTCTCAACCGCCCTGCAACCAAGGCTGAAATCAATGCTGCAATGAAAGCTGCAGCCGAAGGCTCAATGAAGGGATTCCTTGAATACTGTGAAGACCCAATCGTTTCACAGGACATCGTCGGCAACCCGCACTCCTGTGTGTTCGATTCTCTGCTGACCATGAGCTCAGGCAACCTGGTAAAGGTAGTCGGATGGTACGACAACGAGCTTGGCTACTCCACCAGAGTCACCGATCTTCTTGACATCTACTCGAAGTTTGTATAAAAAACGATCTTCAAAAAACTATTTATCAAAAAAGGCGCTCTGACAGGGCGCCTTTTTTGATACTTTACCATTGGAATATCCACTCACCGTCACCCTTTTTCATTATGACACAAACTGCCACCACACCAATGAGAGCTGTTATTTTATTCGACAGCAAAACGTCTGGCGGATCGACCGACAAACTCATCGATTCAATTGGTCGTACACTTGCCGAGACGGGAGCTTATGTTGAAAAAGCAAAATGCAAGAGTACTGGAGATTACAGCTTTGTCAAGGATTTTGATGTCGTCATTATGGGCGCACCGATTTACTATCTGATGGTATCATCGGAACTTCTTGGCGCCCTGCTCCAAAGCAACCTGAAAAGTTGCCTTCAGGGAAAAAAAATTGCACTCTTCCTCACCTGCGGTAGCCCTGAACTGATGGCAAACCTGCTCTACCTGCCACAATTAAAGCTGAACCTTATCGGGAGTTCCATCATTGCTGAAAAGATCTTTGCTCCTGATCAGCTTTCAGACCCTGCTGTTGTTGCAAACTATGTCGACAAGCTGAACAAGGCATACCGTCAAGAGCAGAGATAACACCATGCTGACATCCCAAAAGATCTTTCTTTCTTGAGGAATGTGGGGGAATGCGCCATAAATATTATGCCTCTATGCTAAAAAAAGCTAAAAAAAGCTATATTGAACCGCTTTCAAATCTTCCTGTAGATATATGCCTTTTTCTGGAATGCAGTGGAATACCACGAAAACGTTCTCCAGAAAACCAGCATCGACAGGTTAATTTTATACCACGATCAGAGAGATCAAGACAAGGAAATCAGCATTGACACATACAGATTATTCAAATAAATCAATAGAGTTACATCTCAGAACACGCGGAAAAATTGAAATTCGCTCAAAGGTTGATTTGATCACCAAAAACGACCTCTCGCTCGCTTATACTCCAGGTGTGGCGGCAGTCTGCATGGAAATTGGCCTCGACAAACAAAAATCCTATACACTCACCAACAGGGCCAATCAGGTGGCCATTGTCACTGACGGAACTGCCATTCTTGGCCTCGGAGACCTCGGACCTGAGGCTGCCATGCCGGTCATGGAGGGCAAATCCATCATTTTCAAGGAGTTTGCTGATATTGATGCCATTCCGCTTTGCATCAACTCGACCGATGTTGAAGATATTGTGAAGTTCTGCAAGTTAATTGAGCCAAGTTTTGCAGGCATAAACCTTGAAGATATTTCAGCGCCGAGGTGTTTTGAAATTTTTGAGCGCCTCGAAAAAGAGCTCTCCATTCCAGTCTTTCATGATGACCAGGATGGCACTGCTATCGTCACCCTGGCCGCCATCATCAACGCCTGCCGCATCACCCGGCGCGATCTGAAAGATTTGTATGTCGTCATTAATGGCGCCGGTGCTGCAGGTATTGCTATCGCAAGGCTCCTGATTCATGCAAAAGTCAAAGAGGTGGTACTGGTAGATACCCAGGGTGCCATATACGAGGGTCGTCCGGAGATGAACCCGATTAAACAGGGGATAGCTGAGTTCAGCAACAGAGCGAAGCACAAGGGTGATTTGCAGAGCACGCTCGTCGGCGCAGATGTTTTTGTCGGCGTCTCTGTGGGCAACATCGTGAGCCCGGAAATGATTGAGGGGATGAACAAAGCCCCATTTATCTTTGCCATGGCCAACCCGACACCGGAAATCATGCCTGATCTCGCCTACAAAGCGGGTGCAAGCATCGTCGGAACCGGTCGATCAGATTTTCCAAATCAGGTCAATAACGCCCTTGTCTTTCCTGGCCTGTTCAGGGGGCTGTTTACAAGCGGCATCAATAAAGTAACACCAGCGATCAAAATGGCAGTTGCCGCCTCAATTGCCTACTCTATTGAACCGACACACGACCACCTGATGCCAACCGCCTTCAACAAGGATGTCGTCCCTAACATTGTCAATAGTATTGCACAAACTGCGGTAGGAACAAACTGCATAGGTGAAGAATGTGAGCTGGAAGAGCTGCTGGCAGGATTGGTAGAGTAAAAAATCACCATCAAGAGCAAAGGCCGGGCAACAAACCGGCCTTTCTCATATTTAACCTTTTAGCTGAAGATACCTCTCGCTTTTTCAAAAAAGCCCTTCGCATCCTTGTCATTATGCGCCGACGGAGAGATACCGGAGGATTTCTGCATCTCCTTCAAAAGCTCCCTGTCCTGGTGTGAAATATCTTTCGGGACATAGACATTGACTTTGACATACTGGTCTCCCTTTCCTGAGCCCTTCAGATGGCCAATACCGTGGCCAGGTATTCGAAGCATGGTCTCTGGCTGCGTTGCGGGGGGAATGGTGAGCTTGACCGCTCCATCCAGCGTCGGAACATCAACCTTCGTGCCGAGAACAAGATCAGGAAAACTGACCGCAAGGGCATAAATCACATCGTTACCGTTACGGGAGAAGAGTTCGTGAGGAATCTCCTCAAGCACAACAATCAGGTCGCCCGCAGCGCCGCCCCTCGGGCCAGCATTGCCCTGCCCACGAAGGGTGAGGTAGTTCCCATTCTCAACACCGGAAGGAACCGTCACCTTGACCGTCACCTCACCAAGCTTAATCCCCTCGCCATAACAGGCGGGACAGCGATCCTTGATAATTCTCCCTTCACCTCCGCATGTCGGACAGGTGGCAATATTGACAAACTGCCCAAACATCGTCTTGGAAACCTGCCGAACCTCGCCGGAACCATGACAGGTCTGACAGCTCTCCGTCGCTCCCGATTTTGAACCGCTTCCGTTACACTCCTTGCAGGCCACCTGTTTTTTTATCTTCAGTGTTTTTTCAACACCCTTGGCAATCTCTTCAAGAGTCAGTTTAAGACGGATTTTCAAATCAGTTCCGGAAATGCCAGCCTGAGCACGGCCTCTTCTCTGGCCACCGCCACCAAAAGCCTCTTCAAAGCCTCCCCTCCTGCCGCCCGTGAACATGTCATTGAAGGCGCTGAAAATATCATTGATATCCGCGCCGCCTCCATGCTGCCCGCCGCCACCGGATGCCGCCGAAGAGCCAACACCAGCATGGCCAAACTGGTCGTAACGGCGTCGCTTGTCATCATTGCTCAGCACCTCATAAGCCTCATTGACCTCCTTGAAGTGCTCCTCCGCATCCTTGTTATCAGGATTTTTATCAGGATGAAACTGCAAGGCAAGCTTTCTGTATGCCTTTTTTATCTCGTCCTTGGTCGCCGCCCGGGGCACGCCAAGCACCTCATAGTACTCTTTCTTCATATTCTCTATATCGTTCAATGTAAAAAAAACTCTTTGCTACCTGGCTACAATAACCTTTGCATGCCTGATCACCTTTTCACCCAGGAGATAGCCTGTCTGATACTCTTCGATGATGGTATCCGCCTCAGCTTCAGGATGATCGATCTGTGAAATGGCTTCATGAAAATTCACATCAAGCTTTGTCCCGATCGATTCTATGGCGTTTACCCCCTTCTCGGTTAGCCACTTCTCAAGATTTTTCTTCACCAGCTCAACACCCTCAATATAGGGGCGAGCTTCGCTTGAAATCTCTGAGCTGGGCGGAGCATGATAGAGAAGGCGCTTGACATCGTCCACAACCGGAAGCAGCTCCCTGATAACGTTCTCAAGAGCCCTTGATGAGGCCATCATTGTCTCACGCTCTTTCTGTTTACGGAAATTCTCAAAATCTGCAGCTCTGCGCAGCAGCTCGTCACGAAACTTGCCTACCTGCTCCCTCTGGCTGTTGAGTTCAGCTTCAAGTTCAGCAACTTTGGCCAGAGAGGGCTCTACCTCTGAAGGTGTTTGCCCCTGTGACCACTCCCCTTCAAGCGCTGAAGTACCGAGAATATCCCCCATATCAGGAATCTCTGATTCCTCCGTTACATTTTTTGTCATAATTACCTTGCTTTTTTTAGTTAACACCCGACAGCGTTGCAGAAAGGCTGTCGGCCATATAGTTGAGAACACGAACGGCATGCTCATAATCCATCCTTTTCGGTCCAAGAATTCCGAGTTTTCCAACCATGTTTCCAACGTAATAGGGTGCTGAAACAATTGTGAGATCTTCAGCATGTCGCTCACAATTCTCCTTTCCGATGCTGATAGTAATATCCATGCGAGTCGGTCCAATATTTTCAACAAGTTTTGCCATACTAAACTTGTCGTCAATCATGGTGATAAGCTCCCGAACCTTTTCAGGTTGCTTGAACTCTGGCTGGTCAACAATGTACTCTGTGCCTGAAATATAGAGCCGTTCAAAAACCGGCGATTCATCAAAAAGAGTTCCCGCAGAACGTACAATAAGATTTTTCAGGGCACTGTCGCAGACGCAGTCTGACAGACGCCTGGCAATTGAGCGACGAATCTCGGCAAGCGTAAGCCCCGTAAGTCGCTGATTGAGCACATCGACAACCTCATTTACCGTTTGGCGGGAGAGTTCAAGATCGAGCTCCATCACAATGGTCTTGACAAACAACGACTGGATAGAGATGATAACCATCATCCGTGTGGAACTTAGCAACACCAGATCAAGTTTCTCAAACGTCGCATTCGAGAGCGTCGGCGACAACACCACGCTCAGTTGGCGGGAAATGGTACCAAGAACCTTTACTGCCGACAGGAGAACATCAGAAGAGGTACCCTTCCGATCTATGCTGAGATTCTCCTCTATCTTCTTTTTCTCCCTCTCACCAAGAGACTGAAAGGTCATAATCAGATCAACATAGTAACGATAGCCCTTGTCTGTCGGAATTCTGCCCGCAGAGGTGTGCGGCTGACTGATATAGCCTTCACTCTCAAGTTCGGCCATGACATTGCGAATCGTGGCATCAGAAAAACCCATATTAAAATTCTGGGCAATATATCTTGAACCCACAGGAGTAGCGGTAACAACATAAGCCTGGATAATGATACCCAGTACCTGCCGCTCCCTTCCATTCAGTTCACGAGAATCTGTCAACGTACATCATGGTTATTACAATGAAAAATAGTGCTCAATTACAGAGGTGAATTTAATAAAACCAATCGTTTCTCCCCCCTGTGAACGATACTATATTCACAAAAAAAAGCAGAGAGGTTTCAGGCCACCCTGCCTGATATAATCCGGTCGAGTTCAGAATAATCCTTTGAGACCGTAATCCCGCTGAAACCATGCGCAGCCATAAGCTCCGAGACCGCTGCTGCGCCGTCAGCATGCAGTTCCAGACAGAGTTCTCCTCCCGAAACAAGCAGTGACGGCGCCTGCGCCACAATCGCCCGGTAACACTCTATCCCCTCTGGGGTGGTCAAAGCCACCTCTGGCTCGTACTGCCTTACCTCCCGTTGAAGCCCTTCCCATTCTGCCCTTGGAATATAGGGGGGATTAGAGACAATCAGCTCATAAGGCGCTTCCGGCAGAGTTGCGGCAAAATACTCATCAAACATATCCGCATGAATGAATGTCACTTGCGACTCCACTCCATGCTTTGACGCATTCATCCGCGCTACGTCAAGGGCATCACGTGAGCAATCTACAGCAACCACCCTGAGCAAAGGGTTGAGTTTCACCAGGGTTATGGCAATACAGCCACTTCCTGTACCAATATCAAGCACTTTCGCCCCTGCCACGCCAGCAAGAGAGGCAAGAGTACGCTCAACAAGCAACTCGGTTTCAGGACGAGGGATAAGAACCCGTTCATCCACCATAAACTGTAAACCGTAAAAAAACTGCTCTTTAACAATATACTGCACCGGACGACCTTCAAGCCTCTGGCGACACAGCACTCTGAAACGATCCAGCTCTTCCCGATAGACGGGCCTGTCATGATGCAGATAGAGCTGAAGCCTGTTCTGACCAAGAACGTGACCCAAAAGAAGCTCCGAGCTGATTCGAGCCTCATCCACATTTTTTGCCACAAAAAAATCAGTCGTCGTCTTGAGCAGATCAACAACCAGCCACTCTTTCAGCTCATCCATCCCAATCCCTTGAACCAAACCGTTTCAGTAAAAAAATCTTCTCCCAACCCTGTCACTTGAACAAACCATTCCTGAAAAAAATCCTGTCACATAACTTGCACAAAGAGTACATTCAATCTCACTATTGAGAACCAGCCTCCCGCACAACAAGAGATCACAAAAACTTCACGATGAACAAAGTCCTGCTCACCCTTCTCCTGCTTCTCTCCGCTGCTGCCTCCGCCTCCGCTTCACCCGCATCGAAATTCAGCGGCACAATGGAGATGTCCCTTACCATGCCAAACGGTACCGCCACTGTTACCTACCTCTTCGGACAGAACACCCAGCGGATGGACATGGTCATGCAGATGGACAAGATACCAGACCAGCTCAAAACAACCATCATCACCAAAGCCTCCCAACCGGATGAGGCATACATCATCAACCACCAGGCAAAAAACTACAGCATCGTCAATCTTAAAACTGCCGCCGAAAACTCCATGCTACTTGACTTCGATAGCAACTACACGCTTACACGCTCCGGAAAACAGGGCATCAAAGGGTATAACTGCGAACACATCATTCTAACCAGCACCACCGAAAAGCTGGAGCTCTGGATAACTCGCGACCTTGGCGAGTTTTCGACCTTCAGAATTCTTCAGTCACAAAATCCCCGCCTCTCCAACACACAGCTCGCAAAAACCCTGAACGCTGCCGGTATTGAGGGATTTCCAGTCAAGATTTTGCAATATAACGATAACGGGCCATACATCATGGAACTCACACGAATCTCCCGAAAAGCAGTTCCCCCGTCGCTCTTCACCGTGCCTGCTGGATACCAGAAAATCACGAGCAATCAGAAACCCCTGGACATCCAGCAGAAAGCGCATCTGAAAAACCTTATGGAGAAGATGAAGAAATTTGAGTAATATGCGCCGATGTAATGAATTTTTTTCGTAAACCCTTCACTGGGCAACATTGTGCTACTCAGGTTGATATTACGGAACGACTTTTGGCTAAGCGCTTATCACCTTGTCACTTCGACGAACGGAGTGAGGAGAAATCTTATAGCACCATAAGCAAGATTTCTCGCTGATGCTCGAAATGACCAGGGTTATTTTTTTCCTCCATGAACCAGCTTTTTTGTATGTTTCAGCGTAGGCGGGTTCTGTTCTTTCAGAAAGTCTTTTATGGCAGAACAGAACGCAACCTTTCACACGATATGTAATACTAACAATAATTTTTTAAACAAGTAACGTGGCAGATAAAATCACTTCACGAAGCGAGGACTACTCCCAATGGTACATTGACCTTGTGCGCTCGGCAAAACTGGCCGATTACGCTGATGTCAAGGGCTGCATGGTCATTCGTCCCAACGGCTATGCAATATGGGAAAAAATGCAGGTCGCCCTTGACCGCATGTTTAAGGAGACTGGTCATGTCAACGCCTACTTCCCGCTCTTTATTCCCGAAAGTTTTATCGCAAAAGAGGCTCAGCATATTGAGGGATTTGCCCCGGAGTGTGCTGTTGTCACCCACGGCGGAGGGCAGGAACTTGCTGAAAAGCTTTATGTCCGCCCCACATCGGAAACCATCATCTGGTCTTCCTATAAAAAGTGGATCCAGTCCTATCGCGACCTGCCAATTCTGATCAACCAGTGGGCAAATGTGGTACGCTGGGAGATGAGAACCCGTCTTTTTCTGAGAACCACTGAATTTCTCTGGCAAGAGGGCCATACCGCTCATGCCACCCCTGAAGAGTCACAGGAAGAGGTACTACGCATGATTAACGTTTACAAGACATTTGCCGAAGAGTATATGGCGATGCCGGTCATCATGGGAAAGAAGAGCGACAGTGAAAAGTTTGCCGGAGCTGTTGAAACATACTGCATTGAGGCGATGATGCAGGATACCAAGGCGCTCCAGTCTGGCACATCCCATAATCTCGGACAAAATTTTGCCAAGGCATTCGACTGCCAGTTTCAAACGAAAGAGAGCACACTTGACTACGTCTGGGCCACAAGCTGGGGAGTTTCCACAAGACTGATTGGCGCCCTCATCATGGCCCACTCGGACGATCGCGGCCTTGTGCTTCCTCCGAAACTTGCCACGCGCCAGGTAGTGATTATACCGATCCTCAAGGGCGACAAAGCCGCTGTAATCGCAAAAGCCAACTCGATTGCCGAGAGGCTGAACCATAGTGGCATCCCCACCTTTGTCGACAGCAGCGAACAGAACTCCCCTGGATGGAAGTTTGCTGAATATGAGCTGCAGGGCATTCCGATCCGCATCGAACTTGGGCCAAGAGATATCGAGAAAAACATCTGCATTACCGCACGCCGCGACACCTTTGAGAAGACCGAAGTTGCACTTGACGATACGCTGTCGGAGCATATCAGCGAAATTCTGAACACCATTCAGCAGAGTATGTTCGACAAGGCGCTGCAGTTTCGCAACGAGAACACTTTTGAAGTGAAAAGCTACGAGGAGTTCAAAATTTCTGTTGAAAAGGGATTTGTGATTGCCCACTGGGATGGCACCGCAGAGAGCGAAGCAAAAATCAAGGAGGAAACAAAAGCCACCATCAGGGTACTTCCCGAAGAGGCCGACTATATCGCACAGTACCGCATTAATGAGCCCGGAACCTGCATCTATTCAGGCAAACCCGCAGCCCGCAAAGTGGTCTTTGCCAAAGCGTACTGATCGAAAAAAAAGCAGGGGCGTATTGCAATACGCCCCTGCGACACAAAAACGTACATGTCTGAACAAATCGATGAAATCATGACCATCAGGTAAATCTGATGAATCACGGTTCAAGAACAAATACCAACGCAGCCGCTATTACCTGACAATCAGGTCTCTTTAAAAAACTCCTTCAGTCCCTCTTCATCCGGCTTCATCGTTTTGTCACCCTTGTTCCAGTTCGCGGGGCAGACTTCACCAAACTCTTCGGTAAACTGAAGTGCGTCAACCAGACGGAGCGCCTCATCCACATTACGGCCAAGAGGCAAATTGTTCACCACCTGGTGCTGCACAACACCCTCTTTATCAATCAGGAACAATCCTCTCAGCGCAATCCCCGCACCTTCAAGCAACACATCGTAATCGGCTGCGACCGTCTTGTTGAGATCAGAAAGCAGCGTATAGGTAACGCCCTCAATACCGCCCAAATTTCTTGGCGTGCGAAGCCATGCGTAATGAGAAAACTTGGAGTCGACTGAACAACCGATCAGCTCAACATTTCTTTGGCGGAACTCCTCAAGCTTCTCCTGAAATGCATGCAACTCTGTCGGACAGACAAAGGTGAAATCAAGCGGATAGAAAAAGAGCACTACATACTTTCCCCTGAAATCGGAAAGCTTGCAGGAATCAACAAACTGCAAGCCATCAACAACAGCGGCAACATCAAAATCCGGGGCCTTGCGGCCAACAAGCACACTCATGGTATTTTCCTTTTTTTGTTTGAGTTAAGAGATAATGGTACGAACTGGATTAAATTTATCCAGTATAAGGCATTTTACCTTCCTTTGCAAGCACAAAGAGTTCTTTGTGAAGCCGGCGTTTCAACTCAGTTCAAGTCCTTCCCTTAAACACCTTCTTCAGCATTTTTCTGACACCAACAAAACTGACGGCAACTTTTTTGACAGGCTGCTCAGGAATATCATCGCAAGCGTCCTCGGGAACGCCGGTCTGAACGGGATAAATAAGAATAAAACTGTTTTTTTGGAAATAACTGTTGAGATAGGCCGGAATCCTGGCCATCTTGGCATGGTAAGAGGGGTGATGTTTTCGGCTCATCACAATAATGAGATTATCATCACTTTTTATCTCGCTCGACAGCAGCAGAAAATCATTCCACTCCCTGAACACCTTGTACTCAGCATCAGGGACGGCTTTGGCATAATTCTCCTTCAAACAGGCAATGGTTTGCTTCGAGGCGTAGACCACCAGTTTGCTGCCACTGTTTTTAATAAAGTTCGTAACGCGCTGCTGCCAGAGCAAAAAACCAATCTCATTTTCTGCGCCCTCAGGGATAACCATAATGGTGCGCCTGATCGTTGCAAGCGGCTGGAAGGGCTTGTAGATAAAAGTGGTAACGTTACATCTCCCAAGAATGCTCTCCGACGAACTGCCGAGCAAACTCTCCATGATAGAGCTTTGGTGATGCACTCCCAAAATCAGGTCAGTGATTTTTTGCTCCCTGATAACACAGGAAATACCGTTGGCCACATCGCAGTCATACCGAAGCAGCCCCGTCAAAACATTATCGGTCGAAGAGGCTGCAACTGCCGCCTTTTCAAAGATTTTGCCCGCATTCTTCTCCGCCGTTTCATCAGGCAAGCTGTTATCGGCAACATGCATGGCATAAATGCCGTTGCGGGTTTTATCTGATGTCACGGTCACACTGAGATTAACCAGCTCTTCTACAGTGCTGAGGTCATCAGTATGAATAAGTATCCTGCTCTCTTTTGCCATAAGTCCCGATTCTGAAACATCATCAGCCGCCTCGGCAAGGGCGATATTGTGAGCCCCTTTCTCCCCAATGACTGTTGCCAGCGTGCAGGTGACCAGAATAAAAAGAATGGTTCCATTCAGCACGCTTTCGTCAAGCAATCTGACGGGAGTACCAGTGACTGTATAACCGGTGACCGTGTTATAACCGATAAGCACCGTGGCCAGCGCCACTGCCGCATGAGCGCTGATAAGCCCAAAGATCAGTCGCCTCTGGTCGAGCGAAAGCCCATAAATCTTCTGGGTTATCCATGCCGAGAAATATTTGGCCGCCGTTGCTGCCAGGGTGATAACTGCAGCGACCTTTATGGTTTCATAATCCTTGAAAAGAGCACGGATATCAATAAGCATCCCGACCCCTATCAGAAAAAATGGAATAAAGATGGCGTTACCAACAAACTTGATTCTGTTCATCAGCGGCGAGGTTCGTGGAATCAGTTGATTCAGGGCGAGCCCTCCAAGAAATGCCCCGATAATAGCCTCAACACCCGCAGCTTCAGCAAGAAATCCGCTGAAAAAGACCATGGCCAACACAAAAAGATATTGCAAAACACTATCGTCAAAGCGCTTGAAAAACCATCTGGCAATAATCGGAAAGAGCAGAAGCACAACCAGACTGAAAAGCGTGAGCCCGACAAGAAGCCTGATCCAGAATCCACTCATCACCTCTCCCGTCGAGATTCCGGCAACAACAGCCAGCACGAGCAACGCAAGAGTATCGGTGATAATAGTACCACCAATAGCAATATTAACAGCCTTGTTTTTGGCTATGCCAAGCTTGCTGACGACCGGGTAGATGATGAGCGTGTGAGAGGCAAAGATACTGCCGACAAGAATAGATGAGAGAAGTGAAAATTGAAGAATATAGAGCGACACAACGATGCCAAGCAGAATAGAAACAAAAAAGGTATAGAGCCCGAAGAAAATGCTTTTGCTGCTGTTTTTGCGAAAATCGGCAACATCAATCTCCAGCCCTGCAAGAAACATGATATAGAGGAGCCCGACCGTTCCGAAGAGAATAATACTGCTGTCGCGCAGCATCAAGTTCAGTCCAAAAGGGCCAATCACCGCCCCAGCAATAATCAGGCTGACCAGACTCGGAATTTTCAGCCTGCCCAAGAGAACCGGCGCAAAAAGAATAATAAGCAGCAACAGGGAAAACTGCAACACCGGGTTTTTCAAGGGCAGAGTTATATCAAGCGGGCTCATCAACAGCATGGCACAAAAGTTATTTTCGCCATATACCTTTTAAAAAACAAGCTTCAGTGAAAAAGCCACGCAAGGCAAAATGCGATTCAATTCTTTCGGAAATATGCATATCTTTTCAGTCGAACACAAACAGGTGCCCTTACTATCACTCTTAAAACCTTTTACCTTTTCTTCCATGCACTGGCTCTATCTTGTTGTCGCTATCCTGCTTGAGGTCTCAGGCACAACCTGCATGAAATTTTCTGACGGGTTCAGTAAACTTGTGCCAACGCTTTTTATCTTTATTTTCTACGGGCTGAGCTTTACCTTTCTCTCGATGGCGCTCAAGGTACTGCCCATCGCCTTGACGTATGCTATCTGGTCGGGAGTCGGAACGGCGGCAATTACCGTTATCGGCGTTCTCTGGTTCGGAGAGGGTATCAATGCCATCAAAATTATCTCCCTGCTGCTGATTATTATTGGCGTTGCAGGATTACACTATAGTCAGGAACAGCTTCACTAAAAGATGAAACAGCAACATATTTATAAAAAAATTGTCGTCAAGGTCGGCACCAACGTCATTACCGGTAAAAACGGAGAGCTTGACCTTGACGTGCTCAACAGTCTCACTGCCCAGATTGCCGCACTGCACAAACTGGGCATTCAGGTTATTCTCGTCTCTTCAGGCGCAGTAGGGGCCGGACGCTCGGTGGTCAAGCTATCGGGTACCATTGCGCCCGTTGCCGCCCGGCAGGTGCTCTCCTCAACCGGACAGATCAAGCTGATTAGCACTTATAACGACCTCTTTTTGCAGCACGGACTGATCATTGCACAGATTCTGGTCACCAAAAGCGATTTCAGCGACCGCCTGCACTACCTCAACATGCAGACCTGCTTCACCTCCCTGCTCCAGCAGAACATCATCCCCGTCGTCAATGAGAACGATGCCGTTTCGGTCACAGAGCTGATGTTTACCGATAATGATGAGCTCTCCGGCCTTATCGCCTCCATGATGGATGTTGAGGGTTATATCATTCTCTCCCATGTTGACGGACTTTTCGACATGAAAAGCGGCAATGGCGCGATCATTCCGGTCATCGACCCCTCAACCAAACATTTCCACCAATATATCAATCCGGGAAAATCCGAGTTTGGCAGAGGAGGTATGCTGACCAAATGCCACATTGCGCAAAAGCTTTCAAAACTTGGCATCACCGTTCATATTGCCAACGGACGCAAGCCGGATATTCTCCTCTCGATTCTTGAGGGAGAAAAGACTGGCACAACATTTTTACCGCAAAAACCGACGCACGGCCCGAAACGGTGGATTGCCAACAGCGAAGGGATGGAGAAGGGAGCCGTCACCGTCAACATGGGTGCTGAAATGGCGCTGGTGGCGGGAGAACGAGCCAACAGCCTGCTGCCGGTAGGAATTGTGTCGGTTGAAGGGCGCTTTCTGAAAGGCGACATTATCAAAGTATGCGCCACCGATGGTACGGTTATTGGCTACGGGATGGCTCAGTACAGCTCAGAAAAAACAGTGTCACTCATGGGGCTGAAAGATCAGAAGCCCCTTGTTCATTACGATTATCTCTATATAACCACCTGAACTCCGTTCGACATGAAGGAAACGATAACGAAGCAGCTTGGAGCGGTCTTGCAGGCAAGCCGCGAAATCATCACCCTGACCGATGAGGCAATCAACCGTCTGCTCTGTGACCTTGCCGACCGAATACCTGCTCACCAGGAGACCATTCTCACCGCCAACAAAAAAGATGTGGAGCGAATGGATCCGGCAGACAAAATGGTTGACCGACTGCTGTTGAACCCTGCAAGGCTCGAAGCCATTGCCGCCGACATCCGCAACGTCGCGTCGCTCACCTCCCCGCTCGATGTGGTGCTTGAAGAGCGAATGCTTCAGAACGGGCTTGGCCTGAAAAAGGTGACTGTTCCCATCGGTGTCATTGGCATCATCTACGAAGCAAGGCCAAATGTCACCTTCGATGTCTTCGCCCTCTGCCTGAAATCGGGGAACGCCACCGTGCTGAAGGGCGGCAGCGACGCCATGTACTCCAACATCGCCATTGTCGAGCTTATCCATAGCGTCCTGAAAGAGCACGGCATCAACCCCGATACCATCTACCTGCTCCCCGCTGAGCGTGAGGCCGCCGCCATCATGCTCAATGCGGTTGGCTACATCGACATGATCATCCCCAGAGGGGGCCAGAAGCTGATCGACTTTGTGCGCGACAACGCCAAAATTCCCGTGATCGAAACCGGCGCTGGCATTGTGCACACCTATTTCGACAAAAGCGGCGACCTTGAGCTTGGCAAACAGGTGATCTTCAACGCCAAAACCCGACGCCCCAGCGTCTGCAACGCGCTCGATACCCTCATCATCCACCGCGACCGCCTTGGCGACCTCCCTGCCCTTGTTGCTCCACTTCTGGAAAAACAGGTGCTGCTCTTTGCCGATGAGGCCGCTTTTGCCGCCTTGCACGGCCACTACCCTGATGCGCTCCTTCAGTTAGCCGACCCGGAGCACTTCGGCACAGAGTTCCTCTCCCTGAAAATGTCGGTAAAAACCGTATCATCCCTTGAAGAGGCGCTGGAACACATTGCCCACTACAGCTCCCGCCACAGCGAAGCCATCATCGCCACCGATGCCGCCACAACCGCCACCTTCCTGAAACGCGTCGATGCCGCCGTGGTCTATGCCAACACCTCAACCGCCTTCACCGACGGCGCACAATTCGGGCTTGGCGCCGAAATCGGCATCAGCACCCAGAAGCTCCACGCACGCGGGCCAATGGCGCTGAAAGAGTTGACAACGTATAAATGGATTATTGAGGGGAACGGGCAGGTGAGGCCAGTGTGATGGGTGTGCATGGTGGGTCAAACGGATCTATAAACCTTTCTAAAACTCCTGCTTGGTATTACATAAAACATTGCATATAATACCGCCATGAGAGTCCCTGATATCGTACTCGACACAAATGTTATCATTGCAGCCCTGCGTTCAAAGAGAGGGGCATCGTACAAGTTATTATCATTAGTTGGAACACATCAGTTTGAAATCCATGACTCAGTAGCTCTAATCCTTGAGTATGAAGATGTCATTCAACGTCACCGGGAGGGACTTGGATTATCAAACAAGGAGGTATCAATTTTTATTGATACGCTATGCTCAATGGCACACCATCACAAGATATATTTTATATGGCGACCATTCTTGACTGACCCAAATGATGAACTTGTGCTCGAATTAGCGGTTTCTGCACAATGTGAATATATCGTTACACACAACATAAAAGATTTCAGAGGTACTGAAAAATTTAGTATTCGAGCAATAACCCCGAAAGAGTTTTTGCAAATTATTCGTGAGGTAAAAGAATGAGCGCATTAAGTTTACGTTTACCAAAATCATTACACGAGCAACTTCGAGAAGTAGCACAAGAAGAAGGTATTTCGGTCAATCAGTTTGTTATGCTTGCAGTCGCCGAAAAAGTTGCATCTCTTTCTGCGATTGAATATTTAGAAAAACGAGCTAAACGTGGTAGTCATGAAAAATTTCTTGAGATTTTAAGCAAAGTTCCTGATGTAGAACCAGAAGAGTTTGACAATATGTAACGTCATCGAACAAAGCGTGCATTGAACCAGCGGGATTCATCAGCAGCTTCAACAATTTTTCTGGCTTTGAGGCAATAAGTAGCACCCTAAAACGATTACACCTAATAAAATTATTTACACACATTTGGTCATGAGAGCCAAACAAGAGGGTGTCAGCATGAGATCTCTGGCCTTCACCGACGGCGCACAATTCGCTCTTGGCGCTGAATGAGCTGACAACGTATAAATGGGAATGGCAAGTGAGGCCGGTGTGCTAGGTGGGAATTGGAAAGCATTTGCACTATGAGCAGGGTGAGGCAAGAAAACTTGAAACAAAGACATTGATGAGAATATGCCTGAAATAGCCAGAGCATGATGAATCATCCAAAAATCATAAGCGCAATAGCAATCGATGATCATTCACTTCTCGTTGAATTCGATAATCATCAGAAGAAAACCTATGACATTAACCCCTTGCTTGAGAAGGAGATGTTTACACCGTTGAGAAATGCAGCACTATTCAGAGCTGTAAGAGTGGATGTGGGTGGCTACGCAGTTGTTTGGCGGAAGAATATTGATATTAGTGAATATGAGTTGTGGATTCACGGTGAAATCGCTGACAAATGAACGCTTCTGGAAGTACTATGCCGACCGCCTCATGAAACCAGACGACATCTACACTGAAATCAGTTCCGGCGAAAAAAATTTAGGGAATTGAACGCGGAAAGACCAAATAAATCTCTTCATTTTCTTTTCCCCACTTGCATCATGATATTTAGTATCATTCATCCTGTGAGCAAGGCAGATAAAATCCTTCAGCGGATGCAAAACAATCCCCTTGATTGGCGGATTGATAGTCTGAATACCGTTGCCAGCGCTTACAATATTGAATGGCGACAACGTGGTACAAGTCACGTCGTTTTTATACGCACTGATGGTCGGACGTTACCTATACCTGCTCATAGGCCAATTAAACCGATATACATCAAGAAATTTGTTGATTTTATAATGGATTGAGCTATGAAAAATTTAAGCAAATACCCATTTGAAATTCGTCCCCTCTCAAAAGAAGAGGGTGGTGGTTATATGATTTCATTTACTGACTTTTCTGAATGTATTTCAGATGGCGAAACCATAGCGGCGGCAATTGAAAATGGCATGGATGCCTTACAAGAAACAATAGCTGCCCTGGAAAGCTTGAACATGCCTGTTCCAGAACCAGGTAGTGGCGGCACGTATAGTGGCAAGTTTATTCAAAGGGTACCTAAAACCATTCATTCTCGTTTGGTTATGAGAGCAAAACAAGAGGGTGTTAGCATGAACTCTCTTGTAACATCCATGTTGGCAGAGAGCTTGGGCAAACGCGAATAAGATGTTACGAAAAATTGAAAATCAAACAGAGGCAAACAATTCTCTGCTCCCAAAATAATTACCAAACTCTTTTTATTTTATATGCATCAAAAATCTTATCAATAGAGACAAGAGTATAATCTTCAACGATGGATTGACATGCAATCATTCTGTCGAATGGGTCTCTATGAATAAAAGGAAGTTCTTTCAAGCAAATTAAATGTTCTTTTTTTACGTTTAAGATGCTGATGTCCAGTTTTTCCGCCTCCTCAAACAACAATTCAAAGGGAATATCCAAAGCTATTTTTGCTAAACTCAGTTTAATAGAAATTTCCCAAAAACTTGCAATGCTTATAAAAACATCATTGCTTGAATTTTCAATTGCTCTTCTTGCTTTTTCCGATAAGTCATCATGATTACTGAAAAACCAGAGCAATGTATGAGTATCGATTATTAACTTCATTCCATATATTCCCTGAAGTCTTCAAGTGACTCATCAAAATCATCTTTGATATGTATTTTCCCTTTCAGAGTTCCAACCTTTCTTGAAAGCCTTTCTTTTACCGCCGTATTATTGATGATGATGATTTCAAACAAATCTCCGGTATAAGGAATATTCTCATCAAGAATAATACTTCTCGGTGACTGCAATCGCCCTTTTGTAATGATTGCGTGTTGCATTTAATCTCCTCGGCTAATTTCTTTACGATAAATTTTCTTCATGCTGGATACTCTCAGTCCTCTATCTCTATTCGCTCTCTTTTCACTCTGCTACAGTCACTCTGTCTATCAACATTGTTTAGACGGATCTTGATAGCATCTTTTGCTGCGCACTGAATAATCGTTTCGTGTATATGATCCCATCCTTCTTCGCGTGTTGACATCTTCGTCCAACGGTGTTCCTGAAAAAATACCCTTAACCATATACATTCGGCAGGTATATTGGGATCCTTACGGTCTAAAGCGCCATGCCAGGAGTACACCGCTCCGAACCAACTCTTCCTTTACTTTACAGCGTAACATGATGATAGCGAAATAATCCCAACACATCAAAAAAAGTGGTAAATACATCAGGAACTCGTATGGGGCGTAGGCGTTGCGTCCTGGCAGATCCCGTTTGAAGAAAGCATCGTCAGTTTTGAATATCCATTGCTCACTCAAGCCGTCGAAATTTCCATAGACGAAAAAAGCATGGCGCTGGATGTTCGTCCCCGATCTACCGATACGCGAGTGGAAATGGATACGTTTGCTGCATGCTCACTCCCCGGCTCTACTGACGTTGAGCGCGCTATCAAGGAGCATTTCCAAAGGCACAACGAAAGTCCTGTTACCCCGTTTGATGCTTCGAGCTATACCGATATACTCAAACTTGCAGCATCAAACATGGATAGCAACGGTAGCTATCGAGAGATCCTTTCAAGGGGCGACCTTGTTCCAGCCCCCGATGCTGACTTGATTGTTACAGATTCCTGGGTGTTGCTTTCACGACCGCGCACCACTCACTATCTGACGGATGATTTAAAACGCCTGAAGGAGAAACTGGCGACCGGATGCGATATTCCATCTGGCCCACTTGCCCTTGTTACCCCGCCTTCAGATAAACCAGTAGAATTCGAGACTATTCGTTTCCATGGGCTATCAAGTCGCGGATCAAGTCAGGGTACAGCCGAGGAGCTTTATTTTCCCCTACCCTACAACGAAGAGCAGGTCACTATCACTCAACGGCTTGAAAAAGCTGCGGGCGTAGCTGTGCAAGGATCGCCAAGTACTGGCAAGTATCATATCGACAACACCCACCAGCCGCTTGTTCGGATCAAACCTTCGATTTAGGCACCAAGTACCGACAGCCTTTCTGCCTGTCTTCCCGTTTCTCCCTTCGCTCCACGCTATCTCCTGGCTATCAACGGATGAACTGCATCACACTCGCCCGCAGATGGCGTTGAGTCTTTCCCCGGCAATAAACGTGTCGTGCTATCGCGTCAGGAACATCTTCTTTTCCCAGTCGGATATTGTCGTTTTCAGCAATTGTTCCGGCTTGCCCTCCGGTACGGCATTTTTCGCCAACACGAGATAGGGAGCGGCCACAAGCGCACACCCCACTTTACCTTCTGGAATCCACTTGATTCGGTAGCTAATCCATATTTCCTTGTATAGGGCCATGTTGTCCTCACCGCACCTCACGGCACAGGTTGCAATCTTGTGCCGCAGAGTGTCGGCAAACGCAGCTATATCTTTTGCATCCCCAACGGTTACTTCGCCAGCATCCTCAATAAAGAGGCAGGAATCAACCGTGCGGTCCTCAGCGATGGCGATGGCAATAGCGGACCATATGTATTTTGGGCCCGGCGATGTGTATTCCTTTTCTGCACAAATCACGTGTGCCCCGGGAAGCAGAGGGAAGCGGCGCTTTTCTTTTGTCCCAAACAGCCGGCTGGCCGAGTCAAGCAGCGGGTCAGCCGAATAGACCGGAATTGTCTTCTGATCATGCCTGGCCACATCAAATAACGCCTTAGACTTGCCTGAGGCAATCTCTTCGGCCCGCGCCAAGTCGTATCCCCACAACGCGCCATTCAACCCGCAGAAGGAAGAAGCAGCCAGCATGTTAATCTGTCCGATGTATGCGCCTTTAGTTTCCGCACGATCATAAGCCACTATTCCGTTAAGGACTATATCCATATCCTGCTCAACCAGTCCGATGTCCAAGGTCATGGCACAGATATAGCCCAATCCGCTTGCACCCGGATTCCCGTAGCCATCACAATACTTGCTAAAAGGACCAACAGCTCCTTTCACAACGGTAGCTATATTTGCCAGAGCTGGTTCTCCCCCTGGTTTTTCCGCACGGCACACGGTAGCGGCAAGAACGAAACAGGTAAGAAAACAACACACCCTGAAAGCATGTTTGGCAAAATTAAACTCCACGGAGTTTCGCATCATCGTCTTCATCATGATTCTCCTATTTTTTGACTGGCCTGTTTGGCCAAAACATTATTTAGACGGATCTGCCTGATTCGGAAAAAGCAGAAACTTCTTTCAGCATAACACATCACAAACCATCCCAATACGGCACACGACTCATTATAGTATAACAGGATAGTACACAAAATAAAAACCCGCGCCAAAGAATGCGCAGGCGTAGAACACTCTGCCGTCCTTTTTCGCGTGTTGTATAGGTTTGTCCAGCGGTTTTCTTGTAGAAAAAACCACTGCCATCGTGATTCGGGCAGGTGCATTGGGATATTTACGGTTTCAAGCACCAGAAATTCGCCCTGGTGCTAATTCATACTTGCCAAAATTACTGTTACTGTGGATTCAGCAATTCCATACTGCCTGATTTTCTGAAAAAAAAGATAAAATTTGAACTTAATTGATATCTTCAAAACACAAGCAACCCTTACTGTGCCGCGATGATCGTGCTTCTGTTAATCAACATTACAGGCCCCGACAAACCTGGCCTTACCTCAAAAAGAACATCAATCTTTGCTGGCGACATAGTGCCGGTGCATGGAAATCCAGTCTATCGCTACGCTCTGGCTGATCTCATCGTTACCCACCCCGAGAATCAGGTTGCCCCAATATCATAACATCATTACTTGAAAATTTAATCATCGAAAGGAACAGCAAAACCAGACTAACGACATAATGCTCACAGCAAAGAACATCAGCAAGTCATACACCATACCGGGCAAGCGCACCATACCGATTCTTCGCGGGGTCGATCTGACGGTCGGCGAAGGTGAGATGGTGACCATCATCGGAGCCTCGGGAAGTGGCAAAACAACCTTGCTGAATCTGCTCGGCACCCTCGACACCCCAGACAGTGGTGAGATCATGTTCGACAAAGAGCTTTTGTTCAGGGATACAAAGTACACCCTTTCTCAAAAGGCGCTTGCCAGGTTCAGGAACCAGAAAATAGGTTTCGTCTTTCAGTTCCACCACCTCCTCTCTGACTTCACCGCCCTCGAAAATGTGGCAATGCCCGAGTTCATCGCAACCAGTAAAATGCCGCCAGCAAAAAAACGGGCGGCTGAGCTGCTGGAAAGCCTGGGCCTCTCGGAGCGGTTCGACCACCTCCCCTCAGAGCTCTCCGGCGGCGAACAGCAACGGGTCGCCATTGCTCGAGCCCTTATGAATAACCCGAAGCTGGTGCTTGCCGATGAGCCAAGCGGCAACCTCGACAACCAGAACAGCCACATCCTCTACGAACTGATGGCCAAGCTGAGCAAAGAGCGACGCACCTCCTTTATTATCGTTACCCACAACGAAGAGTATGCCGCGCTTGCTGATCGCTGCCTGCGTATGGAGGATGGGGGGCTAAATGAAAGATGAGCATGTCGATAAAAAAGGGCTCAAAACATCAACGACGCTCACTCCGTAATGCGTGAGGTTAAGTACTACTCAGAAGGTGCATTTTTAATAACCGATCACCATAAAATTATTCAAGGAGCACAGCATGAAATTTGAATTTGAGAATCCAACACGTCTTCTCTTCGGTGCTGGGACACTTTCGCAAATAGGTGAAGTAGTGCGCACCCACGGGAAAAAGGCTTTGCTTGTCACCGGCGGTGGCAGCGTCAAACGCAACGGAACTTATGAACGGGCAGTCTCAAGTTTGAACGCCTCTGGAGTTACCGTTGTAGAATGTTCTGGCGTCGAACCAAACCCCCGGCTGTCGACCGTGGTGAGAGGTGCCCAAATCGCCCGCGATGAAGGTTGCGATGTCGTCATCGGATTGGGTGGTGGCAGTACCATGGACGCTGCCAAAGTAATGGCGGCTGCCGTCAACTACGATGGTGACCCATGGGAGATGATTGCCCACGGTCAGGATAACCGGAGGCTCCCGACGATCGCGCTCCCCATCATAACCATACCAACATTGGCGGCCACCGGTTCTGAAATGAATGGTGGTGCGGTCATCACCAATGAAAAGACGACTGTGAAATCCTTTGTCACCGCCAAATGCCTTTACCCGCGAGTGGCGATTGTCGACCCCGAACTGACCCTGAGCGTGCCGCCGGATCAGACGGCGTTCGGCATCTGCGACCTCATTACCCACGTGACCGAGTCATACTTCAATGGTGCCGATGGTACGCCGCTTCAGGATCGCTTCGCGGAAGGGGTCATTCTCACCGCTATGGAGTGGGGACCAAAAGCCATAGCCGATGGTAATAATCTCGAAGCGCGAGCGCAAGTGCAATGGGCATCGGTTGTCGCCCTCAACGGGTGGGTACAGGTCGGCACCGCTGCTGCCTATCCGGTGCATTCAATCGAGCATGTACTCTCGGCACATCACGATGTCGCGCATGGTGCAGGTCTCTCTGTGGTCAACCCGGCCTGGATGCGTTTTGCCGCTCAAACCCGTCCTGCACGTTTTGCCCAGTTTGCACAACGTATCTTTGGACTCTCATTGAAACATCCTGAAGAGAGAGAAGTTGCAATGGAAGGAATCGACAGGTTTGAGGCGTTTCTCCATTCAATCGGCTGCCCAACTCGCCTGTCACAACTGAAGATCGGAGAGGCGCTGCTTCAACGGTATGCCCAGGATACTGTCCATATTATTCATGACGGAGAAGGTCGTCTGCCGGGTCGTCCCCCCATGAGTGAGGCAGATATTATCAAGATTCTCCGTTCGGCGCTATAATGCCATAAATTTGTAAACGAAATCCGCGAGACAGAGTGCGACGCAGCAACAATAACGGCGCAAGGTGACCGATACCCGGAAGAAACAAGGCTCAGATCGAGAGGTGGATCGCCTGCTTTCCAACCTTGCAATCTGCTCTTTCGAGACTCGTGACGAGCAGGAGGTTGCAGGTTACGATGAGCTGATGGAGCCGGTATTCGCCTCGTACTATACCTGTACCGAAAGAGCTTCCCATCCAGAAAATCACGCAAGTTCGTACGATGTAATTACAAGAGAAGAATGTTTCATGAAAACTTGACACAAAACCGGAAAAACGTTCAGCACTTTTGGTACTTGTGTAATCTGGCGACAAAATACGTTCATTGGTCTGCCGGGATATAGGGAATTAACCCCTTCTCGTAGGCAATTACCTGAAGGTCACGCGACATGTGGCGAATATCTACCAAAAACCCGTCGACTTTCAATGTCCAAATCAATGGATTGTTATCTACATGGCCAGGCAAGCACCAGTTTGGGTCAAGTGGATACATGTTCAGCAGATCACGAATAAGTTTGCCCTTGTTTTCTCCGCTACTTTTACTGACACCACTGACAGCGCATAACTCATCCGCCCGGAGATGTGGAATTTGCGTTTTGTCGAAAAGAAAATTGACGGTGCCGAGCGCATAGAGAATGCCGCATGCCCAAATTTCCGGTTTTCCCCGCATGATTGGAGAGGGGCGTTTGCGCGCAAGCGTTGCCGCCAACTGACGAGCAAGCGTTGCATAATCGCTGTTCAAGTGTTGTTTGCAAATGCTCTCTGTCATATTGACAATTGCCGAAAAGGCAGGTTCTAAGGCTTTTGGAACGGATTCGGACTGTTTCTTGGCCATTTATACTCACTTTAAGGGGTTACATCACTTTTACAAAATAAAAACAGACTGGCTATTCGCATCACTCACTCCTGAACATGCACAGCCATCCCGTCCTTGAGCTCATTGGAGGGATGAACCACAACCCGCTGCCCTTCACTGACTCCGGCAAGCACCTCGGCCTGCCAGGTACCGCGCATTCCGAGAGTGACGCTCCTGTTAATCGCAGTTCCATTCTCGATGACAAAGAGATGCCATCCACTCTTTCCTCTGAAGAGGCTGCTGACCGGCACCTGAAGCGCACTCCTGGCTTCACGGAGCACAATGCTTGCCTGAACACGGAAGTTATCGCCAAGCAACGGTTCATTCGCGCCAAGAACAGCTACGATGTTGACCCGTTTTTCCTCAATACCGAGTGCTGATACCTTGTTAAATGCCGCTGGAACGACGGTTTTTACCACGCCCTGCAACTGCTTGTCGCCACCCCAGTTGGTTACAAGCACCCTGCTCCCCTGCTTGACCATAATGGCATCGGAGGAGAGAACATCAATAACAAGTTCAATTGCTGAAGGGTCTCCGATATCGAGCAGTGGTGCCCCGGCAGTGATGAGCCGTTCGCTTTTTTCATGAATTTTCAGCACACGCCCATCAACCGGAGAGTGCACCGTAACAGCTTTACCTCCCACCTGGCGATCTACCGTTGCCTGAAGCGCAGCAAGATTGAAGCGGGCAGCCTCTACACCTGAACGCGCCTGATCAGCCTCTTTTTTTGCAATGTTGGCTTCAGTTTCGGCAAGTTCATAGCTCTCTTTCGGAACAGCTCCTTCGCGATAGAGATTCTGATAGCGGGCAAGACGGCGTTCAGTCTGATCAAGGGAGAGCTGCTCGCGTCGCTGCCGGGCAACAGCTTCATCAAGCGCTGCACGGGCTGAACCTGCCCGTGAAGAGGCTTCACTGTATGATCGGGTATCAAGTTCAGCAGGTAACACTGAAGCAACAACACTCCCCTTTTTGACAACATCACCCTCCTCAAGCGCTATTCTTACCAGCTTGCCGGTCACCGGAGCGGCAAGAACAAAGCGATCATTGACTCTGGTAACTCCCTCGCCATCAAGCGTTACCTGAAGTGGGCCACGCTTCACCACACCGCAATCCACTGGCAGCGGAGAGGGGCGCATGACGAAAAAGAGAATCAGTGCCACGATGGCAACTGAGAGGCCAATAATACGCTGTGTTTTTGAGAGTATCATAAAATTCATGTACCTAACAGAATGGGTAGCCAGCGTTGGCCAATGAAAGAGCAATTTTCGCAACGCCGCTCACAGCACTGTCCCGTTGAGCCGCTTGTTACCGGCACAATTCACTCATAGCGTGACCACATCCTCAGCACCTTAACGACATGAAGCTCTTCTAATACTTGATAAACCAATTCCCACATCACCACTCTAACTCTTGAGAACATTCGCCAACTGAAGTCAGTAGCCCTTCCATAATAGACTCGCGCATGCCCTGAACGGATAGCAGGTACATGGTTTCCTGGATAGATGCCCAATCTTCTGTCGAGATGAGCACCGCATTATTTCTTTTGCCAGTGATGACTACTGGTTCATGGTTTGCAGCAGCTTCATCAATGATGCAGTAGAGGTTTGAGCGTGCCTGGCTTGCCGTTAGTGTCTGCATGGTATCCTTCCTGATAGATGCGTTTATCATACGTTTTCCATCCGGCTTATAGAGAGCAGTCCAAACCGGCCCAACAGTCTTTTAATATAGCTATTTTCATCACCTCCGCCATTGGCTTACTCATTTCTTGCATAAAGGCTTCCAGATAGCGCCATGTTCATGGTGTCATGCTCAAACAGCTCTGCATTATCGTTGCGGAGATAACATCAGTCCATCCCGGATCAGTCGTCAGCGAAAATTATCATAATCTATTCCCTTGTTTCAAAACTTCAACCAGATCAAGTGTTACAAGCCGCCTTCTGACCAGAATGCCGGAAAGAGAGTATGATAATAACGATAAAAGTGGAAAGAAAGTTATACGCTGCACCTGCCAGTGGCGGACAGATGCTTTTGGAACAGACACCGCTTTGATTATCGCGCCCTTCCGTTGGTCACGATGGGTGCCATAAGGACAGCCAAGCCACCATTCCGCGCCTTGATGGCTCACTGGTTGAGGATTGCGCCAGCACCCGGCCGTTACTCTGCTAATTGAAAAACATAACGTCACCAACGCCGCCGCGCTTGCCCATTGGGCGCTGGTTGCCAGATAGTGAGCTACAACGAAAGCTTATTCCAGCCATACCAGGTTTTATGAGTTCTACTGTGTGGGATAAAACCAATCGTTGTACCACTTGCATGCTTTGGCGATAAGATTCTGGATGCGAAGCGGCACCTCGTGCGGTGCTGGTGCAGAAATTCGCCCCTGCTGCCGGTGAATATATTTGTACCGGTAATGGCTGTCGCTCTCATGCGCCCTTACCGTCAGGTTTTCAATATCAATTTTGTGGGGTGAAAGCTCCAGCCACGAGTATATACGCAACATCGTCTCCACAGGCTTTGCAACCAGATCCTCAAACTTGATGAAATAGAGCCGATCCTTGACTGCTTGAGGCAGATCAAGAACCGCCTGAATCGACAAAAGTGGAGCGCCGATGGATTTGTCTTGGGCAAAAAGCTTGTCTGCCCTTCCCAAGCGGTCATAATCAGCCAGATGGTCGATAAAATCAACAAGAATGGACTTCTGGTGCTGCGCCTCTATGGAGCCGTAAATCTGGTTCAGGTCACGAATAGGCACCAAAATACGGGCCTTGGGGTCAAGATGAAGGAGTAGCTCAATACAGTGGAGCCAGGCCCTGTTTTTGTCAATAACAATTGCTTTACCGCAATCACCGTACCATCCATGAAGGAAGCCCTGCATAGCCGTACGGAGATGGTCGTATGTTGTGTCGTACTGCACATCAAGCTGCTAAAGAAAAAACTGGTCGTCGCTGATAAAGCGGCGTGTTGCCAGAAGGGAGTTGCAGAGCGGCGAACTGTGCCCCTCGCAACTGATATCGGGATGTTCGCCAAGCAATTGACAAAGCAGCGTAGAACCAGATCTTGGCAAACCGGCAACGCCGACAAAGCGAGGAATCATTTGATTTTTGTTTGTTTACAAAATGGCGGGGTGGCCAAGCCAGCCACCCCGCAGCAACCGTTATAAAAATAAGTACATCAATTTAGTTCCATTCCCATGACTTCATGACTAATCAAGGTTAACAGTTACAAAATCGATAGCATAACTTGAAATAATCTATTCCCTTGTTTTCAAAACTTCAACCAGATCAAGCGTTACCAAGCGCCGTCTGACCAGAAGGCCGGAGAGCGCTGAAACAACAATGATAACCGTAAAAGCAAAAAGAAAGTTGTAAGTGCTGAAGACAAGCGGCAACCTGTAGAGTTCAGAGCTGAGCCCTTCGGCCAGCAACCAGGAGAGCCCAATCCCTATCAGAAAGCCGACCGGAATGGCCAGAATGGTGAGCAGCGCCTGCTCGCCGAGCAGAATGACCGAGACCTCAGCTTCCGTCATGCCAAGAACCCTGAGGCTTGAGAGTTCACGCGCCCGTTCCGAGAGCGAGATACGCGCCCCGTTGTAGACCACAGCGAAGGCCAGCACACAGGCAAAGGTGGTGAGAATGAGCGTCGAGGTGGTCATGCTTTGGGCTATCAGCTCATCAAAACTCTCCTTCATCGCCTTCAGCATCATGATACCGGCAACACCCGGCATCTTTTTGAAGGTAGTGTAGAGAGGAGCGGCCTTTGCCTGATCAATGCGCAGATAGGCAGCATTCAACGCCCCACCATCACCCGCAAGCCGGTTAAGCGCACCAAGATTCATGTAGGCCGAAAGACCCAGAATTTCATCAATGGTGCCACTGACCACCACCTCCCGATGAAGCTGTTTGCCCTGCAAAAAATCCACCTGCATCCTGTCGCCCACCCTGATGCCCATAATATCCGCCAGCGTTTTGGTGAGCACAATGCCATCCGGCGGAAGAGTCAACCGCCGGTTGTTCTTGTCAACCAGCCGCTGCAACCCCTCCGAAGACTGGAGTCCCCTGATCGACTGACGACGGACCCGGTGGCCAAAGCCCATCTTTACCGCCTCTTCGCGATAATATTCATGCTCCAGCACCCCGTCAAGTGAAGCAATTGCATAAGCTACCGACGGGGGCATGGGGGTGTTGAAGAGCACCGTCACATCCTCACGATGCTTCCCGTTAAACTCAACCTGCACCATTCGTTCCGTTGAATCGTAGGTAAATCGACCGGCAACAAGAATAGCCACCGCCAGCGAAATCATCAACACCGACAGGGCCGCCTTCCAGCGACGACGCTCCAGATTGCGCACAATAATTCTCAGGGAGACCGGGATTTTGCTCCGCAACGACTCGCGATCAAAAAAGCCGGGTTTATAGATTGCCGGTGATTCAGGCCGCATCGCCTCCGCCGGAGGAAGCTGCACCGCCTTTCGGACAGCGCCGAGCGCACCGAAAACCGCCGCCCCGAAACTCAACAACACTGACAGGGCGACATCCTCAAAACGGAAAGAGTAGACCAGCTCCGCAAAATTGTAAAAATCGCCGTAGATATTCATCAGCCCCCTGCCGAGCCAGGCACCAAGCAGCGTCCCTGCAACCGCCCCCACTGCGGTGGGAATCAAGGCAAAACCGAGGTAGTGCAGCCCGACATCCTCGTTCGAGTAGCCCATCGCCTTGAGCACGGCAATCTGGTCGCGCTGGGTAGCCACGAGTCGCCTTAGCACCACATTGAGCAGAAAGACCGCAACCGCAAGAAAAACAACAGGAAGAAAGGTAATCTGGATGCCAACCTGCTTGATTTCATCGACAATAAAGCGGTCAGAGAGTTGCTCACTCCGCCCGTACGCCCCAAGCGAGCCATAGCGCCTGAAGAGGTTGTCGAGCTGCATGATCACATCCTTTTCCGATGCACCATGCGCCAGCGTTAACGACATGTTATTGAAAGCGCCGCTCATATTCATGGCCGATTCAAGAGCCCTGCGGCTCATCCAGAAGACTCCGAACCGGCGCCTGTCGGGAAAAAAGGAGCCCGGCTGCACCTCATAGATGTATTCAGGAGAGAGACCCATCCCGACAATCAGCAGCTCCTTCTTTCGTCCGTTGATCACCGCACTGATATGGTCGCCCGGTGCCAGATGGTTGGCCTCAAGAAAAGGTTTGCTGACAATCACCTCCTCCGGCTTGCCCGGTTCGATGTAGCGCCCCTTCTTCAGAAAAATATCGTTCAGCACCGGCGTCCGGTACTCGGGAATCGACACCAGCCTTGCCGTAGCAGGCTCATCAAGACCCGGCACATCAAGCGTCACATCGGCAATAATGCGGGTGCTGACCGAGGCCACTCCCGGAATTCGGCTTACCATCTCACGGTAAAACTCCGGCGCACGCTTGACCTCAACAAAGAGATCCGCAAACCGGAAGCGGCTGTAATAGCGCTGCCGCGATGCCTCCAGAGAGTACTTCACACTGCTCATGGAGACAAAAACCGAGATTCCGCAGGCCACCACCGCCGCCACAGCAAGCATCTGCCCCTTCAGGTGAAGCAGTTCGCGCCACAACTTTCTCTGCAGGGGTTTCATCGCACTCCCCTACCAGACAAGTTCAGAGGGAGAGAGACGCTCCAGATTCTTCCGATCTTCAACAATTTCACCGCTGCGCAGACGCACAACCCGGTCAGCCATATCGGCAATCGAAGCGTTATGGGTGATCACCAGCGTTGTTGTCCCCAGTTCACGATTAACCTTCTCAAGCACATCAAGCACCAGTTTACCGGTCTGAAAATCAAGCGCCCCCGTTGGCTCATCACAGAGCAGCAGCTCAGGCCGCTTGGCAATCGCACGGGCAATGGCCACCCGCTGCTGTTCACCACCCGAAAGCTGCGCCGGAAAATGGTTGAGACGGTGGCCAAGCCCCACCAGCAGAAGCGCCTCCTTCGCAGACATCGGATTTTCAGCAATTTCAGTCACAAGCTGCACATTCTCAAGCGCCGTCAGACTCGATATCAGGTTGTAAAACTGAAACACAAAACCGATTGAGCGCCGCCGGTAGGCCGTCAACTCAGCCTCAGTCGCCGCCGTAATCTCACGCCCATGAAAAAAGAGTTTGCCCGATGAGGGGATATCAAGCCCCCCGATAATATTGATCAGCGTTGACTTCCCGCTTCCTGAAGCCCCAAGCAGCACCACAAGCTCACCCGCATAAAACTTCACCGACACACTCTTCAGCGCATCAACCTGCACCTCACCCATGACGTATGATTTCGACAGCTCGCTGATGTTGAGAACTGGCTCGTGGGTAGCCGCATTAAGGGGGGATTGGTGGATATCAAAAGTCGTTGGTGGTGAGGGAAGCATTTCAGAATGACGTTTTTGCAGTTGGAGATACCTTGATAAACGATAACATCATTCTCTCCCTATCCATTTCGCATTTAACAATAAGGCCCACAAAAACGCTCGCCATTGAAATGAATAAGATGCGACGGTGAGTCAGCAACCCGGCCTTCAGTTTCCCAGGCTATTTCAGAGAGATACCGTGCCATAACAGAACGGTTCTGAAAAGCCGTGACATAACCCAATCCAGCTTTTGACGTTATAAACAATTTGGACAGCTCGGCATGTCGTTTGGCATCAACCGGGCCATGACTGGTAACCGCCTCTATCAGCAACAACCAGTTCCGCTCAGTGTCATAAAGGATAACATCCGGCATCTTGCCATGCGAATCAACATCCACACCAAGCTCAGACAACAATACTGCATCAAAGTAACCCCACTTCTCACCGGTATCTCCGGCATACACAAGAACACTTCCCGGAGCAAAACGTGAAGCAAACTCCTCAATAATAGCCCTGATCAAATCACTGTGCTCTCCGGGGCTAAGCGTGATTTTACAATCTCCTGCAATACGTTTATTGCTTTTATTCCTCATAACCCGAGACTCTCAAATTGTTTGTCAATCATGGCTTGAGAAGGATTACCACTGCTCAATGCCCATTCGCCAAGTTGCAATAGTGCCGCTCTTGAGGGATACTTTATAAGACGCAAATCAGTCGCGTTAACCTGAGTATGACCGTTGAAGCGCCTGAAGTTTTCATCAACTGCGGTTGTATTCAGAAAAACGGTCAGGCCATAAGCGAGAGCTTCGGGCAAACCGTGCTTCTCTTCATGAAAAACATTCAGATGATTCTCAAAACCTATCCCATCAACACCGGGAAAATTGTCGGGGCGAACTACCCCGGCCACAACTCTTCGTTTCTCCTCTTTTGATGAAAAACGGCGAACAACACAATAGAAGCCATTCGAAAAAAGCCACTTTTCAGTATCAGCATTTCGGTGAAGAGCATTGGGCTTTTTCGACTCCTGTTTTGGCCAATCTAACGCCCATCCCTGAATATGACAGGGATACAGTAAAGGAACTGTTCCTGACCCTGGCATCATGCTCAAGTGATCTTTAAGCCTGAAGTCAACAACAGGGCCGGTCGAAACATTGATGCCAATACCCTGCAACGTACAGCAAACAGAGGCAGATTGCTCAATAACATTACACTCATTCGATGTTGGAACATGAATAAAATGCTCAGGATCGTCAGGCATCACAATACGATCGTAGTGATGTCGATGAGTAGATAAATCACTGAAGCTGTCATCAGTCGAAGTGGTAACTGTTACCTCACCCTGCGGGGAACCTCGCTCCAGCATGATAATAATGTTCTCCTGAAGCACATCGTCATCCTTGAATGCCTTGTTTCTTGAAGCGAACAAATGGATATGCCGAAGGGCAGCACGCTCAAGAACATACTCGCGAAACGGTCGATAATAGGGGCCATTACAAAAACTTCTTGGTATAATGGCAACAAGCTGACCCTGCTCTTCAAGAAGCAATAAGGACAATGCAACAAATGCCGAATAAAGATTGACCGTTTCAATACCTGCCTGCCGCAAAGCTGCACGATGTGGGGAGTCGCTCCGTATCTTCTTGTATGGGGGATTAAGAATGGCATGAGTATATTCCGGAAGAACTTCAGCAAAAATGCTTCCAGAGATTGAGTTTACCGCAGCTTCAATGAAGTCATCGCTCCAGACTCTTAACTTGATATCCAGATGCTGACCGAAGTTTTCAGGAAGCTGGTTCAAAAATGGGTGCAACTTTTTGTCAATCTCAAACGCATCAATTGCGATCTGCTGAAGCTCGAAGTCTCCTGAAACCATTCGCTGCAAAAACGCAGAAGAGAGTGAGCCAATTCCTGCCCCGGCATCAAGAAGCTGGCATTTGTTCTGTATTGTTCGATCAAACAGGCCAGCCATAAACCAGGCGATTCGTGCTGGAGTAAAAAACTGCCCAAGTTCCGACTTTCTTTTGGCCGCAGTTGATTTCGAGACCTTAAGCCTTACTTGTTCAATCGTGGATAACACTGTCGAACCTCCTGTTTAGCATTTACACTCTGAAAACCTGTCATGCACAGTAAGGTATAATAAAATGACCCAGACTCGTGAAATAATTGTATTTCGTGCCCTTAGCTACGACTTTTTTATAAAATAATTCAACCCCCTTGCATCACCAGTTGCGCAAGTTCAGCGATTGAAACCACCTCAATATCCTCCGCCAATAACATGCAGCTCGCAAAGGTACATGCTCAACACTGAAGCATATATACATCAAACGTTTCGCCTCGTTAGAGCAAAGCTTTCTACCTGATAAAACTGGTAAACACTTTACCGAGCGCTTCTGGCCCTGGAACTGAAGTCTTCGTCTGCTCACGCATCTTGAGCAGCCAAGCCATATTTCTTCCGAGTACCTCCATAATCTGCACCCCTTCGGCATCCTGCAATGCTTCGCCAGGGGCCCGTCCGTGGGTTATGTTCCAATAATTAGAGGTTGCAAGAATCATCTCTGAATAGGTCAGATAGTGGTTCAGGCTGTCGAAGGTCGAAGAGCCTCCAGTACGACGAACCGCCACAACCGCTGCCGCCACCTTCTGACGGAAAAGCCCGCCATTGGCTCCTGATACCATAAAAGCACGGTCGAGAAAAGATTTCATGGTGCCCGCAATACCTGCAAAATAGACCGGTGAGGCGAGGATAAGACCATCTGCCTCTTTCATCAACTGAATCGACTCATTCAGAGCATCACTGTTGATACTGCATTTCTCATCCCTGTTCTTGGCACACGTGCCACAAGCCATGCAACCTCTGATAGCCTGATTGCCTATGTGCAATATTTCAAAGTCGATGCCAGCCTCCTGCAATTGAGTCCCAACTCCAGCCAGCGCATGAAAAGTGTTTCCCTCATTCTTGGGACTTCCGTTAATTGCTACAACCTTCATTATTCAATATCCTTTTATTCTTTAAACAGTTAGATGTAACGTATTTCATAAATTCGTGATACCGTCATGTCAACATTGGATATCAGGAGAGCAATGTCTGCAACACCACCGAATTCAATTACGCATCTCATCATAAAACAGTGTGATAAATGATCTCAGTTTTCAACTTCATGACTCCTCAATGTAAGAAAGAAAAAAAGCTCCCTTCGAAGATAATGAGGAGATAAGATAAGCAATTGCCTTGTTTGAAGCTGTCGGAAAAGTACCCGCAGGAAACTGTAGGCTGACCCGTGAGGAAACGCTGAATCTGCCAGCAACAGGCAGAGAGGGGGCTAGCAGCCTGTCGGACTTAAAATACTTCAAATAAATTTGGAAATATCGCCATAAGGTGTTCTCCTAAAGTAGAATGGATATAGTTTTTTATATCCGAATCTTCTGTGATTTTGCCTTATGAGTATCGATTTTATCATACCAGACCGTGATACACCGTTTTTGTTTCCTCCATCAGTTCAAGAGTGGCTACCCAAAGATCATTTAGCCCGTTTTGTGGTTGATATGGTGGTGCAACTCAACTTGTCATCACTCAGAGGAGTGTATGTCGGTAAAGGCTCAAGGCCGTATGATCCATCCTTGTTGCTCTCCTTGCTTTTTTATGGCTATTCAACCGGAGTGTTTTCCAGCAGAAAGCTTGAACAGGCAACGTACGATTCCATAGCGGTCCGTTACATTACAGGCAATCAACATCCGGATCATGATACCATCGCAATGTTCAGGAAACGGTTTTCAGCAGAACTGAAGAATTTGTTTAACCAGATTCTCATCATTGCCCATGAAATGGGGATTCTGAAGCTTGGAGCCGTGAGTCTTGATGGCACGAAAGTCAAGGCCAATGCATCGAAGCATCAGGCGATGAGCTGGCAGCATGCGTGTAAAATTGAACTGCAACTCCAAAAAGAGGTCGAACAATTATGGTTACTGGCTGATCAGGCCAATCAAGCATTGATTCCTGATGGCATGAAAATTCCAGAAGAGCTTGTGCGGCGAGAACCACGTCTTGCAACGATAGCGGAAGCCAAGAAAAAAATAGAAGCACGGGCGACTGAACGCTATGAGCAGGAAAAGCAAGTCTACGAGAACAAGCTTGCGGAACGGGAACAGAAAGCCAAAGAACGAGGCAGGAAACCAGGAGGTAAAGCACCAGAGCCAGGGCCGAAACCTCACGATCAGGTTAACCTGACCGATGAAGAATCCCGGATCATGCCGACAAGTGGAGGCGGATTCATGCAGGCGTTCAATGCGCAAACATGCGTTGATATCGCCACCATGCTGATTGTTGGAACTCATGTGACCCAGCAAACCAACGATAAACAGCAAATCGAACCCGCAATTGAAATGCTGGAACAATTACCCGAACAACTCGGTCAAGTCAAAAAAATTATAGCTGATGCCGGATATTTCAGCCAGTCCAATGTCGATGCCTGTGAAGATGCAGACATCAATCCGCTGATAGCTGTTGGCAGAGACAAGCATAATCGAAACCTTGAAGAACGATTCAGTAAACCGGAGCCCTTGGCGGAAGATGCAGACAGTGTTACCAAAATGAAGCACCGTTTGAAAACCCCGGAAGGGAAAGTTTTTTTTATTCAAAGTTCAAGGTTCAAAGTTGGTTGTTTCGTGGTATCTTTTTTCTCCTTTGAAAGCTTGCTTTATTGAGGTAGTTGATTAACCCGGAGGGCATCCGACTAATCTCAGGAGCGTTTTTGTTCAACAGGTTGAAACTTGCCTGGTTGATACGGGTTTGATCGAGAGCAACGTATAATTGCGCACGAACTTCTCCTGCCGATCCTTTTGCAATGTAGAGAAATTGGATAAATTCCTTGTCAGAACCCCGCACAAAACCTTCAGCAATGTTTGACATGATGGAAACTGGGGCCCTTCAACTCCGGTCGCGCAGGCCAAAGTCTCGAACACCCCCCCCTCATTACTCAGTAAACATACTAACATAGTTAGCTCTCTGGCATTTTGCCAAGCATCAATATCTTCTCAAAACATCCAATACCACTCATGTTTCTCTACCTCCCAACTTTGAACCTTGAACCCTGAACCCTGAACCTTGGACTTTGAACATTTTCCGTCATTCTGTAACCAATAATCATCAACGACCATGCGGCTTTTTGAGAAAACAGCGCTCGTCACCGGAGCTGCGGGAGGAATTGGAAGGGCCGTGGCACTCTGTTTTGCTGGAGAGGGAGCCATCGTGATTGCCAGCGACATCAATAGAACTGAATGCGCTGAAACCCTGGCGCTTCTTGAGCAAAGCGGGGGGAGTGGCATCTCTGTGCCGGTTGATGTCACCAAAGAGGAGGAGATTCGGGCGCTCTACCGCCACATCGGGGAGCGCTACGGGAGGCTTGATATTGTGGTGAACATTGCCGGTGGCGACTGTGAACCCTCCGCCGAAGTTGAGGAGATTGACTATTTGAAAATGAGCGCCAATCTTGACCTGAATCTCAAATCCTGTATCATCTCCTGCCGGGAAGCTGCACGGTTGATGAAGCCGCAGGGTTTGGGCAAAATAGTCAACATGAGCTCGCTGGTCTATCGCGGGAGTCCCAACCAGTTTTCATACTCAGCAGCCAAAGGGGGCATTTACGCCTTTACCCGCTCACTTGCCCTTGCGCTCGGTCGCTACGGTATAACGGCCAATGCCCTTGCGCCAGCGCTGGTTGAGGTACCCGCTTTTGTTGCGGCATTGGGTGCTGAACGGTGGGAGATGCTCCGGAAGGAGTGCGCACAACGCTACCCGCTTGGACGGGTCGCAACGCCGGAAGATGTTGCCCGCTGCGCCCTTTTTCTTGCCTCCGATGATGCCGCCTTTATTACCGGACAGATTCTGGAGATTTCGGGGGGAGCGAGGCTTTGAAGGTTGCGTCGGGCTTTGCCATCTCCACATGAAAGTGGTTTTACCGTTATGTTTTAGCTGCCGCCAGTATCTGATAAAACCGTCTCCAGGGCGGCAGCACAGCACTTCTGATAAAAAAGTTCTTGGTGATTGTGGTTAATTGATGTAGATTTTTTTGGATTTTAAAATGAACTCTCTCCGCCGCAAGCGGCGGAGTATCTGGTTATAATAAGAAGCTTTACAAACTTCACCGCAAGCGGGGGGAATTTAACCCTGAGAGATTCAAACCTGAGCTGGCAAAGGTAGTGTTGCCTCATCAGTTCCTCACTTACAAATAAACCGTATCCTCCGTGCAACATCCTATTACAGCCAAAGCGCTCTCCCTGACGGGACTCCTGCTCGTTCTCTCGCTCTCTCAGCCCTCCATGCTGCTTTCTGCCGCACCTGTGCCTGATGCGGGCAGCATCCTGCGCGACCTGCAGCAGTCGCAACAACAGTTGCCTGAGCAGCTTCCCGCTCCTGAAAAAACAAAAGAGCCGCTCTCAAAAGTGGAGGGAACGGTTCATGTTCTGGTGAAGGGATTTACCTTCAGCGGATACGAAGGGTTGGCAACCGAAGCGGAGCTTCAGGAGGTGGTTGCCGGTTTTATTGGCAAAAGCGTCACCTTCGGGGAACTCAATGGCCTGACCGACAGGGTTACGGCGATGCTGAAAGCAAAGGGGTTGCAAGCAAGGGGCTACCTTCCGCAGCAGGATATTACCTCGGGCATCATCAAAATTTTCATTTCCCAAGTGAAAAGTGACGGGAAGCTCACCATCAAGCGCAACAAGAGCGCACGAATCTGCAGGAATTTTCTTCACTGTGTCGGATAGGGTGGCGCATTGCTACGCCAGTCCCCCCTAAGAACCGTGCTTGCGACTTTCACCGCACACGGCTCAAGCCTCGGCAAAGGCACCTTGCGGCACCCGATTTCACTTCTGAGATAAGTTGGATACTCTCCTTTTGTTCTGACTTTCTAATGAATTCTGTCTTTTGCTCGCTTCACGTGCCTCAAAGTACATATCCCATTTTTTGTCATAAGGGTTGGCATCCGCCTTGATTTTGATGTGCCGCCTGATTGGTATATCGGATTAAGACAGGAGTTTGAGTTCTTTTCTCCCCGACCTTTCATCTTCGGCAGCGAACACCGTCACGTTGCCTGATGGCAGTTCATTGCCGGGGTGGTTGCAGTACACTGCCGAGACCACAACCTTTAACGCAACAAATATGCCACAGGGGATGTCGGGGGTGAAGGTTCTTGTTACGGTTGGAGGCCAGAGCTGGGAAGTGGATATTTCGATGCAGCAGGCTTCATAGTTTGCATGGAAAATGAGTATACAACGCTTATGCGGGGTGGCTGGCTCGGCCACCCCGCATTTTTTAATTCAATAAGTAGTCCACCTGCACTCACGGAGCTTTGAGAAGGCAAGCTGACGTGGCAAACAGATGAAATTGCTGTTATACTACTTCCTTCTCTGTATAAGCCGACAAACAATAGCAACCACCAGCTGCCCCGCTCAACTCTTCGTCTGTCAATAAACCTTGCACCTGCCTGATCTCTGCTTCGGTACAACTATACCCCAAACTGGTGATGTAGGCGATTCGCTCACCGACATCGTCAATTGAGAGCACCCGCCTCTTCAGCTCATCATCCGATTTCATCTTCTCGATAAATACCTCTGCTTGCTCTACGGACATAACTCACCTCCATTATAAAAATTTATACTTGAAAAAACGGTCAGTGCTGACTACCCGGAGAGTGCCGGGCAGGTGCACCGTACCCTTCTGATTTTACCACCAACTGTTCTTGTCGGACTTATCCGCTTTCATTTTACCGATAAATGTTTTTGCCGCTTCATTCGACATAACCAACTACCCCGCAGCAGAGCTACGGGGTATGAATTCATGTTTAAGATTTTCTTCCCGAAGCAAAGCTTCGAGGAATATGTCCTATAGCGATTTAAATGTCAGATAAAACCAGCCAACACTGTACAATCACCCTACCCTCAGCCGGATACCTTCTGCCCTCAATACCGCCACGGAAGCTAATTAAAAAAGTGGGTTCCGCAAAATTCTTTATGCCTCCCCCGCTCCACAATTTTTATCGCGGAGCCGAAAGAAAGGCAACCGTTGTTATTCTATGGTCATCATGATCTCTCCCATCCCCACGGTGTCGCCTTTGGCTACTGTGATGGAGAGGATTCTTCCTGCACAGGGGGCCTTGACGGGGTTTTCCATTTTCATGGCTTCAATAACAGCAAGCTCTTCTCCCTCCTTGACCTCATCACCGACCTTGACGGAGATTGAAAAAACATTGCCGGGCATGACTGCGGGCACCGGCGTACCTGCGTGAGGCTGTGGCTCTGCCATTGCAGCAACAGCCACTTCTGGCGCTGCAACGGAGGAGTGATGAATGGATGAGCCTTCAGCAAAAGAGACGGTAAAAGGGGCGCCATCAACAAAAACGGTAAAGTTCCCGGCCATTGAGATGACTTTTGAGGCTGGCGGTGACTGAGCGGCAGCTAATGCGGTGGCCTGCTTTGAAAAGAGCTCTTCAAGCCTGTGGTTGACCTCTTTTTGATGGACGTCGTGTTTGTGTGCTTCGTGGTAATCGGCAACGACCTCTGCCTTTGTTTTTGCTTTTATCTCAACGGCAATGTCGGCCTTGTAGCGGATTCCTGTTGTGCAATCTCCCTGAAGGAAGGCGATTCCTTTGGCTCCACAGGTGGCTGCAATAAATATGTTTTCGTCGGTCTGCGGAATATTGGCTTTCTGAAGCAGAGACCTGTTGTAGGGTATACCCAGCTCCGGGTTACGGTCGTTGATATCGTGAACATCTTCCGTTGTTGGAGCAAGGCCAAGCTGCTCGGAGGCGAGCCTTACAACCTCCGGGTCGGGCGAAGCGGGAGTTTTGCCAAAGTAGCCGAGCACCATTTTGCCGTAGCCGTCGGTGATCTTTTTCCAGTGACCCTGAATGGTGTTGGCGAAGGCCTGCTGGACGTAGAACTGTGAAACGGGGGTGACCGATGCGCCAAATCCGCCTTTTACGACCACTTCACGCATGTTTTTGATGACGTCGGGCAGAAGGTGAAGCGTGTTGTTGTCGCGCATCATCTGGGTGTTTGCCGTAAGGGCTCCGCCGGGCATGGGTGAAAAGGAGATGACCGGATTGACCGCTGTGGCTTCGGGGGGCATGTAGTATTTGTACATCTGGTCGATAAAGAGCGCTTCGACTTCAAGGTATTTTTCGTGATCGATGTCGAGGGTGTAGTCGGTGCCCCGGAGGCGCTGCCACATGGTGAGAATATCAACTTCGGCGGTTCCTCCGCTGACCGGTGCCATGGAGAGATCAATGATGTCGGCTCCCCCCGTAATTGCTGCAAAGTTGCAGGCTACGCCCATTCCGGCGGTGTCGTGGGTGTGAAACTGAATTTCGGTGCCTTCGGGGAGCATCTTTCGTGCACCCTTGATGGTTTCGTGAACAACCGCCGGGGTGGTTGTGCCTGAAGCGTCCTTGAAGGCGACGCTGTCGAAAAAAATATTGGCTTCAAGAATCTCTTTCAGTTTGTCGAGATAGAACTGCGGGGTGTGGCAGTAGGTCTCGTTCAGGCCGGGTGGAAGGCCCATCATGGCCACAACAACCTGGTGGCGAAGCCCTGCGTTGTGGATACACTCTCCAGACCAGGTGAGGTTGCGGACATCCATCAAGGCATCGAAATTGCGGATGGTGGTTATGCCATGCTTTTTGAAGAGACGGGCATGCAGATCAATAATATCGCGGGACTGTGAGACCAGTCCGACAACATTGGCGCCTCTTGAGAGTGTCTGAAGGTTGATATCGGGCCCTACAACCTTGCGGGCAGCATCCATCATCACAAAGGCATCCTCTTCGCAGTAGAAGTATAGGCTCTGAAAGCGGGCACCTCCACCTATCTCAAAATTATCGGTGCCTGCATGAACGGCGGCCTCCAGGGCTGGCAGAAAGTCTTCGGTCTTTACCCTTGCGCCAAAACATGACTGAAATCCGTCCCGGAATGAGACATCCATAAATCTTATTTTTTTCATCACTTTCCTCTTTTCATGTTAATATGTGTGGCAATCCGGCCGAATGGCTGTCAGTGCGTATCGCTGGAAAAGGTGCCGAGTTGACGGAACGACTCCTCTTCAATTTTGCTGTGCAGGCTGTTGCCGTGCGTATCCATGGTAACTATGGCCGGGAAGGAGTTAACCTCAAAATGCCACATCGCTTCCGGAACGCCCATCTCTTCGAGAAAATCAACACCGGTCACCTTGTCAATGCAGCGGGCATAGTACTGTGCTGCGCCACCAATGGCATTGAGATAGACAGCTCCGTGCTCCTCTAACCCCTTGAGAGTTTTCGGGCCCATGCCGCCTTTGCCGATAATGGCTCTCAGGCCCAGCTTTTTGATAACATCGGCCTGGAATGGCTCTTCACGAATCGAGGTGGTTGGGCCTGCGGCGGTCACCCGGTAGCTGCCGTCATCGTTTTTCATGATAACCGGCCCGCAATGGAAAAGAATTCCGCCTCTGGTATCAAGACCAGCAGGCAGGTCGTGGTGCATGATGTAGTGGTGAAAAGCGTCTCGCCCGGTATGCATGGTGCCATTGACGAGCACAACATCGCCAACCCTCAGCGCACGTACCTGCTCTTCGGTAACTGGAGCTTGCAGAACAACCTCTTTTCCGGTCAAAGGCATCCCTTCGCCCCTGGCCATGCGCTTGATTTCATCATTATCCCTGTACTGCCAGCGCTCAATGGAGCCGGTGGCAGGGTCAAGCAGTACTCCAAGCCTGCGGTATGCCCAGCAGTTGTAGGCTACGGAAACAAAGAAACTTGCCGGAACACGGTGTGATTTGCCAATTTTACAGCCAAAGAGGGTGGTTTTTCCGCCAAATCCCATGGGGCCGATATTCATGGTGTTCGATTTTTCCAGAATCTCTTGCTCAAGGGCATCAAGTTCAGGGTCGGGGTTGCGATCGTCGACGGTGCGAAAAAGCTGCTTTTTGGCAAGCTCAAAGCCACTGGTGCGGTCGCCACCGATACCGACTCCAATAACTCCGGGGCTGCACCCCTGGCCCTGTGCCTGATAGACGGCATGAAGCAGGCATTTGCGTACGCCGTCCAGGTCACGCGAGGCACTTCCAAGACCGGGAATTACATCGGGAAGTGAGTATTGAATATTCTTGTTTTCGCATCCGCCCCCTTTCAGAATCAGCTTCACCTCAATTTCATCCTTTTCCCAGGGCTCAAAATGGATAACGGGAAAATGGCTGCCGAGATTGTTGCCGGAGTTTTTGCCACTGAGGGCATCAACCGCATTGGGTCGAAGTTTGCCTTTCAATGAGGCTTCGGCAACGGCCTCTTCGATCTGGCGCTTCATGAGAAGCTGATCGGCGCCTCGGGGTGTATGGATGAAAAAGGTTGGAAGGCCGGTATCCTGGCAAACCGGTGAAACATTGTCGACCGCCATGTCGATATTGACCGAGATGGTTGACATGGCAAGACCGGCCTGGGAAAGTGGATCTTCGCGGTCGATTGCGGCGGAAAGTGCGCAGCGAATGTCGCTCGGCAGGTTGGCTGATGTTTCGGTAATAAGCGAGAGAATTGATTCCCTGAAATTTTCCATAATAATGAAGCTGGTGTATGAGTACGTTATGACCTTATTCTGAAATAATTTTTGCGGCAGAGTATCCTTGCAAAATGTATCATAGAGGTTTGTTGAATGCATGATGGTGATAAAGCGGCACTCCGTGAAACACCCTTCCAATTTACATTTTTTTTGAAGGAAACCATTCGCACCACACAATTCTTGTCTGCTCCGGCTCTCTCCCCTATATTTGCTTCAGGAAGCTTATATTGTGGCGCTTGCGCCAATGAACAGAGAACCGGAGAAACCATGAATTCAATAGTTGAAGCATTGAGCTGCCCTGAAGCTTATCCCCATGCTTCCGGGGCGGTGGAGGTTGTGGAAACACACATTTCGTGGATTTTTCTTACCGGATCTTTCGCCTACAAGGTCAAAAAACCGCTGGATCTCGGTTTCCTGGATTTTTCAACCCCTGAAAAGCGTCGCCATTACTGTAACGAGGAGATCCGCCTTAACCGGCGACTCTGCCCTGAGATCTACCTCTCTGTCGTACCGGTTGTCCTTGCGGGTGAGAGTCTGCTCGTTGATGCACCGGGTGATATTGTAGACTATGCGGTTAAAATGGTGCAATTTGATCGGGCAACGGAGCTTGACCGGATGCTTTCACAACAGTTGCTCAGAGTGGAGCATATTGATTGCCTGGCCACCACGATTGCCGGGTTCCACTCCTCTCTTCCTGCCCTGCCTGCCGAAAGCGGTTTCGGCCATCCCGACAATCTTGTGAAACCGATGCTGAATAATTTCACTACCATTGAGTCAATCATCTCCGACGCGCATGAGCTCAACCAGATTGCCTTGCTTCAGGCATTTACCCGCCAGGAGCATCGACGACTCTGCCCTCTTTTACTCAAAAGAGAGAGTGATGGTTTTATACGACAGTGCCATGGTGACCTGCACACCGGTAATATGGTGTTATGGAAAGAACGGATTGTTATCTTTGACTGCATTGAGTTCAATGAGGCGCTCAGCAATATTGATGTTATAAGCGATCTGGCATTTCTCTTCATGGATTTGGAGCATGGAGGAGAGTCGGGACTGGCCTGGAGGCTCCTGAACAACTATCTGGCGGAAACCGGTGACTTCGATGCCCTGCCTTTGCTCCGTTTTTATGCTCTTTACCGCGCCATGGTGCGGGCAAAGGTGACCGCCATCCGGTTTTCGCAGAGTGAGAGTCAGGAGGCCAAAAGGATTCTTGAAGAGCACTGTTCCTATATTGCCCGGGCCCAAAGCTACACCTGTAGACAAAAACCGATGCTCATCCTGACATTCGGGGTTTCAGGAAGTGGAAAAACGGTTTTCTCCCGCAGCATTGCAGAGGCGTTACGCTGCGTTCATATCCGTTCAGATATTGAGCGAAAACGGCTGGCGGGGCTCAAGGCGCTTGAGCGGAGTGAAGAAAATACATCACTATATGCAAATGACAGCAGCCGGAAAACCTACCGCAGGCTTCTTGACTTGGCTCTGCTCTGCATTGAGGCTGGAATCACGGTCATTGTGGACGCTACGTTTCTCAAGGGCAGCAATCGGCGGATGTTCATGGCGATTGCGGAGGCGCACCACACTCCATGCAGGATTCTGCGTTTTTCTGCTCCCGATGAGCTGCTCATCGAGAGGGTAAGGAGAAGGTATCAGAGAGGAGATGATGCTTCGGAGGCCGACACTGAAGTGCTCAGATTGCAGCTCGAGATGCAGGAGGCGCTTACCGTTGAAGAGGAGGCGATCACTTTTGATATTGACAGTGAGCAAAAGGTCGACGCTTCAGCCATTGCTTTGCGGCTGCAATCGGTCACCGCCTGAGGAGAACTACATCATGAGATAATGAAAGGCATAATTAATGGCATATCCAGCCAGAAAACTCAGCGCGGTTACGGTGAAAATCAGCCCTGCCATCTCAAGAAAACGGCTTTTGAAAGGGAGGTTACGCACAACGGAGAGATAGTAGTTGAAAATACCGGTGATACTGACCGAAATAAAAAAGGAGAGGCCAAGACAGAGAGTGCGATCTTCAAGAAAAAGGTAGGGCACAATCAGCGCCAGCGCGGTAAACAGAGAGGCAACTCCGGTGTAGAGTGAGGCAAAAAAGGGGTTTCTCCCTCCCTGCTCGTTTTTTGTTGAGAGGTAGCTAGCCGCCGCCATGGAGAGTGCGACTGCAATGGAGGCAATGGAGGCCGCAAGAGCCACCGCTGTTGTGTTATGCAAAACAAAGGTAAAGCCCGCCAGCACACCCATCAACTCAACAAGCGCATTGTTGAGACCTGGAACAAGAGATCCTGCTTCTTTGAGGCGATCTTCGCCCAGCAGCACCAGGAGTGCCTGTTCATGCTCTTCCTCGTCACGGACAATACCGTTTACCTCCTTGATAGAGCCTGGAAAGCGGTTATAGAGCGCATGAGTTTTTTTTTCACCATTTTCCATCAACTTGAGGCCAAAGGCAGAGCCGAACAGCGTACTGACCAGCATATAAAACCACACCCTGAAGCGGTCGGGGCCGACATCTTTCCGTGTATAGTTTTTCCAGACGTTGTAATGGCGCATCTCATCATCAGCAATCTGGGAGAGTATGCGGCGATTTTTAATGCCGCTTATCTTGCCGGAAAGATTTTTGTAAATTTGATGGTCGGTTATCTCATTCCGCTGAAAAACCGCAATTTCCCTTGCATCGAAGGCCCTTCCCTTGTTCACGAATTCACTGGTTTAGGTTATTGGATCCTCTTATCTGCTGAGCGTTGCTACCTCAATCAACTCATTCATTCTCGATAAAAAAGCAGTGGTCGAATCAAGCCCCCCCTCAAGAAAGAGAGCGCCTTCATAAAGCTGCCTGATGACAGTTCTGATCAGGGGATTACCAGCATCGGCAATAATCATGCCAGAAAGGTTGCGGATAATCGGATGTGACGTATTGACCTCAAGAATCCTTTTGGCAGCAGGCATGTTGGCCTGCATCATCTTCATCATCTTCTCCATCTGGCTGTCGAGGCCGTCCTTTCCGCTCACCAGCGTCACCGGTGAATTGACCAGCCGGTGTGATTCAAGAACATCTTCAATCTCCTCCGCAAGTGTTTCACGGAAAAGCTGCAACACCGGAGAAAGAAGATTTTCAGGAAGGGGCTCGACTCCATCCCTCTTCTGTTTCTGCTTTGAAAAATCGATATCCGGTTTTTCAATGGATTTGAGCGGCTTTTTATCGAACTCATGAATCGAGGGAATAACAAAAACGTCAACCGGATCGCTCAAGAGCAGTACCTCAATATCCATATTCTGGAAATACTCAAGATTGGGGTGTGCAAGAAGCTGCCCGCGACTGCTTCCTGAATGGTAGTAGATCTCCTTCTGGTCAGCTCCCATTCGCCCGGTATACTCTTTGAGCGTCACATATTCACCCTCGGCGGTTTTTGTGCTCTCAAAGCGCAGCAGTTCAATAAGCTTGTCGCGATTGGTAAAATCGGTGTTCAAACCAATCTTGATGATGGGGCCGAATGCCTTGTAAAAAGTTTTAAACTTTTCAGGCTGCTCTTTGGCAAGGGTTTCAATCCAGCCAAGAATTTTGCCGGTAAGAATCTGGCGGATTTTAGCCATCACCGGGCTCGACTGCACCACCTCTCGTGAAACGTTCAGCGAAAGATCTTCGGTATCGACAACACCGACGATAAAGCGAAGGTACTCGGGGAGCAGATCACGGCACTCATTCTGGATCAACACCTTTTTCACATAGAGCTGCGGCCCACGATTTTCGAGATCACCCTGACGATGGAGCATTTCTGGCGGCGCCTCTGTTGGCAGAAAAAGGAGCGCCTTAAAGGTAACCTTCCCTTCGACAGAGATTGGCAGGTAGTCGAGCGGATCGTTATAGTCGTTGGCGATGAACTTGTAGAACTCGTTGACCTCCTCATCCTTCAGCTCACTTTTTGAACGCTGCCAGAGCGCCGTGATGCTGTTGACCTGCTTTTCGCCCAGGTAAATCGGAAAGTCAACAAAGTTTGAATATTTCTTGATGATCTGCTCAACGCGGTACTCTTCGGCAAACTCTTTATGTTCTTCCTTGAGCTTGAAGGAGATGCGGGAGCCACGGGTCGCTTTGTCGATCTTTTCAATGGTATAGGTGCCCTGGCCACCGGAGCGCCAGCGATACCCATGCGAATCTGGCTGGGCGCTTCTGGTCTCTACGGTGACCTCTTCAGTGACCATGAATACTGAGTAGAAGCCAACACCAAACTGCCCTATGAGGTTGCCATCAAGCTGTTGCTGCTGCTCTTTGAGCGACTGCATAAAGCTGAGCGTCCCCGACTTGGCAACCGTTCCGAGGTTTGCAATCAGTTCCTCTTCGGTCATGCCAACGCCGCTGTCTTCAATGACAAAAGTCATCTCTTTGGAATCGATGGTGATCCTGATGGCAAGTTCAGCCTCCTTGTCAAGAATATCCTGGTCGGTAAGTGCATTGAAACGCACCTTGCTCAGTGCATCGGAGGCGTTTGAAATCAGCTCTCTGAGATATATTTCGGGATGGGTATAAAGGGAGTGGACTATAAGATCCAGAAGCTGCTTCATTTCAGCCTTGTATTGAAACTCCTGGAGAGGTGCTGTACCGTTGTTACTGCTGTTGCTCATATTAAATAGTGTGCTTTGTTTATTTATGAAAGCTTGTTGACCAGGTCGATGAGAGCAAGCATTCAGAAAAAGAGATTTATAATCATGACCGGCGAAGCTTTTTGCGCGCTGCCGCCTCGCCCTCATAGAGACGCTTGACTCCGTCGCCAAGAGCTTTTTCGATATCGCGAATGTTTGAAACAAGCCTTGAGAGGCCTGAAAGTTCGACAGAGGCTGCCTGGTCAGAGCCCCACATGGCCCGGTCAAGGGTGACGTGACGTTCAACAAAGGTCGCTCCGAGTGCCACTGCTGCCCATGTGGTTGAAAGCCCCACTTCATGGCCTGAATAGCCTATCGGCACAGTGGGATAGAGTGCCTTGAGCGTTGTAATCATCCGAAGGTTCAGCTCTTCAATAGGAGAGGGGTAGGTTGAATTGGTGTGCGCAATAAGGAGATTTTCTGTACCGAGCACTTCAACAGTTTTTTCAACCTCGTCCATGGTTGACATTCCGGTAGAGATAATAAGGGGGCGCCCGGTTGCTGCGGTTTTCTTGAGAAGCGCGAGATCAGTCAGAGCGGCTGAAGCTGCCTTGTAACAGGGGGGATTAAACTGTTCCATAAAATCAACGGACTCCTCGTCCCAGCAGGAGGCAAACCATGAAATACCATGCTCTTTGCTGTACTTGTCTATTTCGAGATACTCGTCACGTCCAAACTCGACTTTGTATCTGTAGTCAATGTACTTCATGCGGCCCCAGGGGGTATCGCGCTCAATGTCGCGCTGATCTTTCGGCACACAAAGCTCCGGAGTACGCTTCTGAAACTTGACAGCATCACAGCCTGCCTGAGCAGCACCCTCAATCAGCTTTTTTGCAACCTCCATCGACCCGTTGTGATTGATGCCGATCTCGGCAATAACGAAGACAGGATGCCCGTCTCCGACTTTTCTGTTCCCTATGGTGACTTCCGCCATAAAATACTCTGGATAAAATGAACCGGCCACTCTCTGTGAATGGGATGTCCGGAATCGATATTAATAAAACAACAAATATAGTCAGGAATTTCGGAGCGCAATGAGCCATTCGGCAAAATCGCGGAATGCACCGTATCCTCCATCACTCAGGGTTCGATAGTGAGTGTAAGGCTCAACAAAGAGCATTGCATCGCGGGGAGATGCCGTCAAGCCCTCCTTCGCTATCTCCTCCATAATCGCAGCATCATTGATGTCATCGCCGATATAGGCCAGTTCACAGCGGCTAAGGCCAGTTTCAGCCAGCACGGTTTCAACCATTGAGAGCTTCTCTTTGACTCCAAGATAGAGCCTCTTTATGCCGAGCTTTTCAGCACGTTTTTTCAGACTTGGCGACACCTCACCGGTCATGATGGAGGTTTCAATGCCGATGTTTCTCAGCCGTTCAACACCCATCCCGTCCCTGATGGAGTAGCGCTTCATCTCCTCTCCACTCCCGGAATAGTAAACACCGTTATCGGTAAAGATGCCATCGTTATCGGAAATAACAAGCTTTATCTTTTCAGCTCTTTTTTCGAGTTCACCGGGCGTTAATGACAGCATGTAAAAAAGTGTGTTTCAGCCTGTGTTTCAGCCAACAAAGAGATTGATTATGACGGAGGCCAATATACGATTTTTTCGCCATTTCACAGCAAGAGAAATATGGGAGGCTCTCTCTCTTAAAATTGTTGTCACCGTTTAGATAAAAAGTCTGCGGACTTTCAATTGACTCTCCGAATCGTTATGTTCAGTTCCTCATCGAGAGGGTGAGGCAGATTGGGCGGTTTCCTCAACTTTAACATCCCTTGCAATGTGTGGTGTTTTCGGTGTTTTTAATTCTAAAACTCCCGCAGAGGATACTTTCTACGGTCTCTATTCACTTCAGCACAGAGGACAGGAGGCCGCTGGTATCGTTGTCGCAGAATACAACAAGGCAAAAAAAAGGACTCTCTTCAAGCAGCACAAGGGCATGGGCCTGGTTGCTGAAGTGTTCAGGGATGAGACTATTTTTGAAACCCTTGGCGGCTATGCCGCAATTGGCCACAACCGTTACTCAACCACTGGTTCATCGGCTTCAATCAACAATATTCAGCCATTTTCCCTCACCTATCGCTCGGGGAGCCTGGCAATAGCCCATAATGGTAACCTTACCAACTCCCGTGCCTTGCGTCGCGATCTGACCGAACTGGGAGTTATCTTTCAGGCCTCTTCGGATACTGAAATCATCCCGCACCTCGCAGCACGCAGCCGTGAAAAAGAGCCGATACACCAGCTCTATGAAGCGCTCTTGCAGGTTGAGGGTGCTTACTCGATAGTTCTATTGGCCAACAACCAGTTGATCGCAGCGAGGGATCCTTTCGGGTTCAGACCGCTTGCTCTCGGCAAAAAAGTTGATCCCCTTACCGGAGAGCTCACCTATATTGTTGCCAGTGAAACCTGCGCTTTCGATATCATCCAGGCAAAATACATTCGCGATATTGAACCCGGAGAAATTCTGCTGATCGATCACCTCGCGGTAACCAATGAAAAACCGACGTCACTCTTCCTTCCTGCCTCCAAACGCAAGGCTCGCTGCATTTTTGAATACGTCTACTTCTCCCGTCCCGACAGCTTTATTTTTGGCCATTCCGTTGACAAGGTGAGGCGAAATCTCGGGAAAAACCTTGCCAGGGAGTCATCCATTAAGCATCAGCCTGGCGAAAAAGAGCTGAGCGTTGTCAGTGTACCCGATTCATCCAACACCGCAGCGCTCGGATTTGTCAGGGAGAGTATCAAGATGGAGAAGCCTGCCCGGTTTGAGCATGGCCTTATCCGTAACCACTATGTCGGCAGAACCTTCATTCAGCCGGGCATTCACAGCCGAGGCATCAAGGTTCGATCCAAATACAATATTGTCCGCGGTGTCCTTCAGGACAGGCCGATCATCCTTGTCGACGACTCCATAGTCAGGGGCACAACGGCCAAGATGCTGATCAAACTGATCCGTGAGGCTGCCCCTACGGCAATTCACCTGCACATCAGCTCCCCGCCAATCACCAACCCCTGCTTTTACGGTATGGATTTTCCTACCAAACGGCAGTTGCTCACACACATGTTCGACAATCTGGATAATGAGGTGGAGGAAATTGAAAAAATCAGGCAGTATATTGGCGTGGATTCATTGAAATACCTCACCATGGATGGGTTGATGAACAGCGTGCCTTCGTTTGAGGGTGAAACGTGCAGTTACTGTACAGCCTGTTTCAGTGGGGACTATCCGATTCAGATCAGCGACGCAACCACGGACAAAGAGGAAAACGACTAAGAAGCAAAAGGAGGTGCACCATTACAAACACCTCCGCCTGCACACATAGACAAAGTCCAGTGGATGATTGCCGAATGACTGACTACAAAAGTCGTCGTTCTTACTTTTTCCCCTGTTTGAACTCAATTCGCACTGAGGTGTGAGGCACCGCCTCAAGTCTCTTTTTCGGAATCGGTTTCCCTGACTTGATACAAATCCCGTAAGTACGGTTTCTGATCCTGTCAAGCGCCTGGTCAATATAGGTTACATATTTTTCGTCACGGGCAATAAACATAAAACGCTGTTCACGATCCATGGTATCTGTCCCGTGATCAGCCATGTGCATGGAGTAGTTCGAATTGACTGAATCTTCCACATTCTCGTCAGAGAGCGGGGAGCGAAGAATATCCAGATCACGAACCACCTCTTCGCGTCGTTTTAGCAACAACAGCCTGAAATGTTCGAGCTCTTCATCGGTTAAATACGTTCTGGTCAGGACAGGCTCTTCCATTATCTCGCTCTCTCTGCTGAAAGCTGTCTCTCTTCTTTTCGCCATAATAAACTTGTTTTTTTTATCTAACCGAATTACGTAAAAACAGAGCGCAGGATAATACCATTAACTTTCATATTTTTCAAGTGATAACCTGCACAATTCACTGTTTATCATCTCATCCCTCTTTGTGCAGGAAGCATCGTCAAATGGCAGAATGGCAAGGGCCATGGCAAGGGTTTCGGATTTAATGTACTCTGCATTGCTCTCCACCGCATCCAGCAGTTTTGCCGATCCCTGAAGGGAAAGAGAAATCCGGTCAGTAATCTCAAAACCACTCTCCTTTCGCAACGTCTGGATTCGGCTCACCAGTTCACGTGCCAGACCCAGCATCTCAAGCTCTTCGGTCATTTCCGTATCGAGCGCCACCATAATACCGTTCGCTTCATCGGAAGCAACAAGCCACCCCTCAATATCCTCGTGCATAATTTCCACATCCTCGCGCTTCACCTCAAACACCCGACCATCAAGCTCAAGCGAAAGTTTACCCTCTTGTTCAAGGTGCGCAATCTGTTTGTGGCTCATCATCCTGATCGCTTCAGCCAGCGCTTTCATCTCTTTGCCAAAACGGGGACCAAGAGTTTTAAAGTTTGGCTTTACCTTCTTGCTGATCACCGATCCATCCTCTTCGATATACTCGATCTTCTGGACATTGACCTCCTCCATAATAATGTCAGCAACCTGTCGGTACTCCTCCCGCGCCGCAGCATCACTGATGGAGAGCAGAATGCGCTTGAGCGGTTGACGAACCTTGATCGAAGCCTTTTCGCGCATGGTACGAACCAGAGAGGTGATAATCTGCGCCTTTTTCATGCGATGCTCAAGCGGGCGATCAATAGCCTCAAGGTCAAGCAGCGGGAAACAGGCGAGATGCACCGAGTCAAAGGGTTCACGTTGGCTGATACCATTCAGATTCAGATAGATGCGATCCGCTATAAACGGGGTAATGGGAGCGAGCAGCTTTGCCACCGTTTCAAGTGCACCATAGAGCGTCTGATAGGCTGCAATCTTGTCGTGCCCCATGTCGCTCTTCCAGAACCGTTTTCGCGACCGGCGGATATACCAGTTTGAAAGGTCATCGATGGTAAAATCGTTGATCAGCCTGACTGCAGCGGTAATGTCGTACTGCTCCATGCGGAGATGAACGGCATCAATCAGCGTATTCAGGCAGGAGAGCACCCAGCGGTCAAGCTCGGAACGCTCCTGCAGCGCAATTTCGGGTTCGGCAAAGGTAAAGCCATCGACATTGGCATAGAGCACAAAAAAGTTGTAGCTGTTGATAAAGGCCCGGAAAAACTTGCGTTGCTCCTCCTCAATCTCGGCTGTATTGAACGATTTCGCTCTCCATGGAGGGCTGCTCACCATCAGGTACCAGCGAAGTGCATCGGCGCCGTAACGCTCCATCGTCTCAAAAGGATCAACCATATTGCCTTTCGACTTCGACATCTTCTGGCCGGATTTGTCGAGAATATGCCCATTGACAATCAGGTTTTTATAGGCAGGCTTGTCGAAAATAAGCGTTGCAATGGCATGGAGGGTGTAAAACCAACCCCTGGTCTGATCGACCCCCTCGGCAATGAAATCTGCCGGGAACATCCTGTCGAACAGCTCTCGATTCTCGAACGGATAGTGCAACTGGGCAAAGGGCATGGAACCACTGTCGAACCAGACATCGACAAGCTCAGGAGTCCGGTTGAAGCGTCTGCCATCCCTGATAAAGTAGATCCTGTCAACAAAAGGCTTGTGCAGATCAAGCTCCACCAACCCCCTGTCGAGCGCCTCTCCAAGGAGGAGACGATCACCTTCAACATCAATAAAGCCATCGCGCAACTCTGCAACTGAACCAACAGCAAACATGTTGCCCGAAGAGGCATCATCGCCAATAACAAAATCCTCTGAAACCCAGAGCGGCAGAGGCGAACCCCAGAATCGCTCACGGGAGAGCGCCCAGTCCTTGTTCTCCTCCAGCCAGTTACCAAAACGCCCTGCCCCTATCTCGGGAGGGCACCAGTTGATGGTTTTGTTAAGCTCCACCATGCGCGGTGCTACTGCCGTCGTCCTGATATACCAGGACTCGCGGGCATAGTAGATGACCGGCACATCGTAACGCCACGAATAGGGATAAGTGTGGGTAATGATCTCCTTGCGGTATAACTTCCCCGCACTCTTGAGCTGCTGTATAATCAGGGGATCAGTATCCTTGAAAAACATGCCATCATAGTCGCTCACCTCGGAGGTAAAGCAGCCATTCCGGGCAACCGGCTGAAGCATCGGCAAATCGTATGTTTTGGCAATCTCGTAGTCATCAACGCCGAAGGCCGGAGCGATATGAACAATACCTGTGCCATCTTCAGTAGAGACAAAAGAACCTGCCGTGACATACCAGCACTTTTTTTCAGGGTGAATGTAGGTGAAGAGCGGCTCATACTCCAGCCCTTCGAGATCGCGCCCTTTCAGCTCGGCAACAACCTTCCAGAGTGATTCACCCTCTTCATTCTTCTCCAGAAGCACCTGCAAGCGCGACTCGGCAAGAATCAGCACCTCTCCACTCACCGCATGACATACCTTTACGTAGTCAATATCTGAGCCGACGCAAAGCGCTACATTTGAGATGAGTGTCCACGGCGTCGTTGTCCAGACCAGAAACGACTCTTCAGCCCCGAGAACCTTGAACTTGACATAGATGCTCGGATCTTTCACCTCTTTGTACCCCAGGGCAAGCTCATGCGAGCTCAGCACCGTCTCGGATTTTGGATCCTGCGGCACAATTTTATAGTCCTTGTAGATCAGCCCCTTGTCGAAAATCGTTTTCAGGGCCCACCAGACCGATTCGATATAGTCATTGGTGCAGGTGATGTAGGGATTGTCCATATCAACCCAGTATCCCATCCGCTCAGTCAACTTTCCCCACCCTTCCCGGTTATCATCAATGTGGTGATAGACAAGCGCCCGAGCTTCGGCATTGAACTCAGCATCGCCATAGTCAACGACCTGCGACTTGTTCTTCAAACCCAGTTTCTTCTCCACAGCAATCTCCACCGGGAGTCCATGAGTGTCCCAACCAGCCTTGCGGGGAACCCGGTACCCCTGCATGGTTTTGTAGCGACAGACAATATCCTTGATGGTGCGGCTGAAAACATGGTGAACCCCCGGCTTGCCGTTGACCGTCGGGGGGCCCTCATAAAAGGAAAAAACCTTGTCGGCAGGCCGCTGTTCGAGGCTTTTGTGAAAAATTCCCTGCTCATTCCAGTATGCCAGAATCCCGGCTTCTACCAGGCTGTAAGAGACATTTGAGGGATACTCAACAAATTTAGCATTCATAACTCATCAAAATCATTCAGTCGAATGCAGGCGCGGGGCCCGCAATTATAAAAAGATTATCAGCACAATGGATAAAAACAAAAGAGGCAAGCCTTTCAAAAACCGAAAAGCTTGCCTGAAAAGAGGTATAAACGCAGCCAGAATGCCAACGCCTTTCGCCGCCTACTTCTTGCCGCCGAGCGTAGAGCTAACACTTTCCAGCACCTGTTTTGCAACAACAGCAAGCGAATCAAGCATCGAGGCAACAACCCTGCTCACCGGGTCAATCGTACTGTCAATAAGAGTGCCCACACTCATAACAACCTTGCTCACCGGCTCAATCGTACTGTCAATAAGAGTGCCCACACTCACAAGGATAGTAGACAATTCCCCTGTACCAAAATCGCTTTGCTTCTGTTGATTTTGATCGGACGCTTTGGTTTCTTCAGCCATAGTACACTGCTGTTTAGGGTTGTTGCAAAAAAACAATACTCTGAAATCTAATATATTTAATTGTGGAATCAAAGCAAAGCGGGGAGAGGGCTGTTGCAAATCTTTAACACCGATTTTTATGGTACTCAAAACATAGAAACCACTCTTCTATTGCCGTCCATACCGGTCATCAACCCGAACGATATCATCCTCTCCAAGATAGCTGCCTGTCTGTACTTCGATCAGTTCAAGAGGAGTTATTCCGATATTCTCCAGACGATGAAATGCCCCGACAGGAATATAGGTTGACTGATCCTCATTGAGGGTAATTTTTTTCTCTTCGACGGTAACAAGGGCTATTCCCTTCACCACAATCCAGTGTTCAGCACGGTGATGATGTTTCTGTAACGAAAGCGCTGCTCCGGGGTTCACCGTAATACGCTTGACCTTGAAGCGATCTGACTCATCAACGGTTTCATAAGTGCCCCATGGTCTGCAAACCCGCTGGTGAGTCAGCGCCTCATCACGTCCTCTCTTTTTAAGCTCTTCAACGAGCACCTTGACATCCTGAACACACCCCCTTGGGGCCACAAGCACGGCATCAGCTGTTTCAACAATAATATGATCATCAAGCCCCACGGCGGTCACAAGACGGCTGGTGGCGTGGATATAGCAGTTCGTCACATCATGCACCAGCACATCCCCCTTCTTGATGTTCCCCGCTTCATCACGCTCCTGAACATCCCAAAGTGCCGACCAGGCACCCACATCATTCCAGCCAGCATTGAGAGGAACAAGAGCTGCCCGCGAGGTTTTTTCCATCACCGCATAGTCAATGGAGTCGGAGGGAGATGCAGAGAAGGCTTCAGCATCAAGCCGCAGAAAATCCAGATCTTCAACCGCTCTCTCCAAAGCCTCCCGGCAGGCGACAATCATGGCCGGAGCATAAGCTTCAAGCTCAAGAAGATAGCTCTCGGCCTTGAAGAGAAAAATACCGCTGTTCCAGAAATAGTCACCGGAGGCGAGATAGCGCTCCGCCGTCTCCCTGTCAGGTTTCTCGACAAACTCAACCACAGGATAGACCGCCATCTCGCTCTTTACCAAGGCCCTGATATAGCCGTAACCGGTTTCAGGCGCACCCGGCGTAATACCAAAGGTAACAAGATCGCCCTTTTCGGCTGCTGATTTACCCGCAGCAACAGCCGCGCTGAAAGCCAGCGGATCAAGAATAACATGATCAGCAGGCAACACCAGCATCAGGGCACCAGGATATTTTTTGGTAACAACCATTGCTGTAATGGCGGCAGCGGGCGCCGTATTGCGTCCTTTAGGCTCAAGAATAATCTCTCCGATATTAGCGCATGTTTCGTGCAGTTGCTCGGCCACCAGAAAACGGTGACTCTCATTGCAAACACAGTAGATCGGCCCACTCTCTTCAATTGAGGCAAGACGATACACCGTATCCTGGAGCATGGTGTTTTCACCAATCAGCGAAAGCAACTGTTTGGGATACAATGCCCGTGAAAGAGGCCATAGCCGGGTTCCCGAACCACCGCTGAGAATGACAGGAATAATCATGAAGAAACAAGTTATTTTTTATCGGGGAACAGACTTCTCGTACATCTTCCAGGTTGACGATACCAATGTGTCAACGTCGCTATACTTCGGTGCCCACCCAAGCAGCTCCAGCGCCTTGCCGGAGGATGCCACAAGCTCAGCCGGATCGCCCGCCCTTCTGCCCCTGATTTCGGCCACAATGGCCTTGCCAGTGATGGCCCGGACTCGTTCAACCATCTCAAGCACACTAACACCCTTCTCACTACCAAGATTGACCGTCAAACTTTTGTCATGCTTCATCACATATTCAAAAGCGGTGACATGCGCTTCAGCAAGGTCGCTCACGTGAACATAGTCGCGGATACCGCTTCCATCCCGTGTCGGGTAATCATCCCCGAAAACAAAAAGTTTTTCGCGAATCCCCACAGCAACCTCCATCACAATCGGCAGAAGATTCTCGGGATTCAACTCCAGCCCCTTTACCCGCCCCTGCACATCATACCCTGCCGCGTTGAAATAGCGAATTGCTGCATAGCGCATCCCTTTCAGCCGGTCATACCAGTCGAGGAGACGTTCAACCTCAAGCTTGGTAAATCCGTAAAAGTTCTCCGGATCCTTCGGGTGCTCCTCATCAATCGGCAGATATTGGGGAGTTCCATAAACTGCGGCAGAAGAGGAGAAGATAATCGGTGATATCCCGGCTGCAGAGGCCTGATTGAGGATATTGATCGCGCCTGAAATGTTCGACTCGGCATAAGCATCAGGATGCAGCATCGACTGCCCGGCAGCCTTCAGCCCGGCAAGGTGAATACACCCATCGAAGCCACCAGCCATAACAGCCCGTAACTGTTCGGGATGCATGATATCTCCATGGATAAATTGTGCCTCTTCAAAAAGATTTTCCCTGAAGCCGGTCTGCAGATTGTCAAAAACCGTCACCTCATAGCCATGGTCAAGAAAAGCTCTTGCCACATGACTGCCGATATAGCCCGCACCACCAATAACCAAAATTTTCATAACAGATCTGTTTCAATAATTGTTTGTTGTCACCTGAGGCCATACATCTCGTCGTAATAGTGCTGATAACTGCCCGACGTTACATTGTTGAGCCATTCACTATTTGAGAGATACCACTCAACCGTCAGTTCAAGCCCTTTCTCAAAGGTTATTGAAGGAATCCATCCGAGTTCACGCTGCAACTTCGACGAATCAATGGCATAGCGCAGATCATGCCCTGCCCTGTCGGTGACATAGGTGACCAGTTTTTCAGATTCTCCTGCTGCCCGACCAAGCTTTGCATCCATGATACGGCAAAGAAGCCTGATCAGATCGATATTACTCCATTCGTTGTGACCACCAATATTGTAGGTTTCACCAGTTTTTCCCTGATGATAGATGACATCAATCGCCTGGGCATGGTCAACCACCCAGAGCCAGTCGCGAATGTTCTCACCCTTTCCATAGACCGGAAGCGGTTTGCTCTGGATAATATTGTTGATAAAGAGCGGAATGAGCTTTTCAGGAAACTGGAATGAACCGTAATTGTTGGAGCAGTTACTGATCACCACCGGCAACCCGAAGGTGTCGTGCCAGGCCCTGACAAAATGGTCGGAGGAGGCTTTTGAGGCCGAGTAAGGGCTATGGGGATCGTAAGGGGTCTCTTCGGTAAACATCCCCTCTTTGCCAAGCGAACCGTAGACCTCATCGGTGGAGATATGGTAGAACCTTTTACCCTGAAAGTCACTGTTCCAGGCGGCGTTGGCAGCATTAAGCAGATTAACCGTGCCAAGCACATTGGTCACCACAAATGCTGTCGGGTTGGTAATCGAACGATCGACGTGCGACTCCGCAGCAAGGTGAATCACTCCGTCAAAGCGTTGTTCCTCAAACAATTGCATCAGAAAATCACCGTCAGTAATATCCCCCTTGACAAACCGGTAGTTCGGCAGATGCTCAACATCGTGGAGGTTGGCAAGGTTTCCTGCATAGGTCAAACTATCAAGATTGGTAATCGTATAAGAGGGGTATGTCGTCAAAAAGTGCCGGACAACATGCGATCCAATGAAACCAGCTCCTCCGGTGATAAGAATATGCATTGATTGTATATGATTTTGTTACGATTTTCCCTGCTCCATTTCGCTCACGCTTCTCTTGCCGCCAACCGCTGCAGCATCTCTGCAAGTGAGTCGCGCCAATACGGGATGTCGATGCCCCACTCTTTTTTTATTGCCGACTTGTTCATCACACTGTACTGCGGCCTCGATGCAATCTGGGGATACACGGCGCTTTCAATTGGCAAAACATTGCACGAAATTCCGGCCAAATCCATAACGGCTCTTGCAAAATCGTACCAGGAGGCAACCCCCTCATTGGAGTAGTGAAAGGTTGCTTCATAATGGACCTCCCTCTCATGCCGGTCAATAATCAACACAATCGCAGCAGCAAGATCAGCCGCCCATGTCGGCGTTCCAATCTGGTCAGCCACAACCGTCAGTTCAGGGCGTTCCGCACCAAGGCGCAGCATGGTTTTGACAAAGTTGACACCGTAGATGGAATAGAGCCAGGATGTCCTGATAATGATGTAAGAGGGCTTTATCCGGCGAATACACTCCTCACCCTCCCACTTCGAAATGCCGTAGACCCCCAGCGGCGCCGTCGGATCACTCTCCCGATAAGGGATAGAAGAGGTACCATCAAAAACATAGTCTGTAGAGATATGCAGAAGAAGAGCATTTCGCTCCCTGGCACATGCCGCAAGGATTGCAGGCCCATCCCGGTTCACTTTGAAAGCCATTGCTGAATCTGCTTCGGCCTTGTCCACAGCAGTATATGCCGCACAATTGATAATCACCTCTATATCATGGTCGCTGCAAATTGATGCAACCCTGTCAGGAAGTGTAATATCAAGATCAGGAAGATCATAGAAAAAAAACCGGTGGTTGTGGCAACGGGCCGACAGCTCAAGCAAATCCGAGCCAAGCTGACCGCGGCTGCCTGTTACAAGAATATTCATGCAAATTTTCTCAAGAGAAACCTATATATGATTATTTTTAAGCACTATACCAAAAACAAAAAGCATCAAAATCAGCCAAAACTTCGCCAATTGCTCAATATTTCCCTTTTTTGAACCTTCCGTATATTTGGGAAATCTTCTGAAAAGTTTCAGAAGATAATGAAAAAGATAGAGTAAACTTTACATAACGCATTTCCAGATCGGAGATATAAAGATGAAAATTAAAAGTCTTATTCCATACTCTTTAATCTGCTTCGCCAGTATGTTGGGCGCCTTTTTTGATGGGCTACAGCGACTATCAAAATTAAATTGGATTCAATGGAATAGAACAAGCTATAAGGAAAATGAAGGAGTACTTTGCTGCGGATCGTACCTCTTATTTTTTTGGCGGCAAGGGGATGGGAAATTACCATTGATATTACCCTATGCACTTCCGCAATAAATGCCAAGCCTACTCCGGGAGCTTCATTTTCGTAGTACCGGGAAGCCTCCCGAAACTCTTCATTTGCTTCCGGCAAGAATTCGAAATTCATGACAACTCGCTTATCGCTCTTTTGAATACTTCGTTACCAGAAATACCGTTAACCTTCCCTGCGCGATAATTATCAAGTCGCCTTTCTGCTTCATCCAACCAAAGTTGTTCGACTTCCGACACTGTTGGCTCGTCTAGACTCAAGAGCAGCTTGCCAACGAGACTGCCTCGGGAGTGAATATCCAGATTGAGAGCTTCTGATTCAATTTGTTTTATTGTCATTGGCATGTTAGTATCTCCTGTGAAGTAGGTGGAAAAATATGTCCTCTTTTTTTCTTAGGCATAAACCTCAACAAAATCGATATTTTTGTCGGCAAAAGATACCAGCATTTCGGCGAAAAAGAAAGAACAAATTCAGGCAATCGAAGCAACAGATGACCAGTTAACGATCAGGGCATGCTTAAGCTTCTTTACCCGTTCAGAGTTGATAAGGGAAGCTGCGAGGCTTTATATTCAGCGCCAGAGTCAGTGGAATGATCTTTTTCCGCTTGGCGATATGGCAGTACAGAAACAGCATCTGAATGAGCATGATGTAGCCGCAGAGGTCAAAGCTGTTCGTGAGTCAAAGTCAACATTGTCATGAACATTGTATGCGACACCAATGTTCTTGTTTCCGGCATACTTTCTATTCTGACTCCTGCTGATTTTTTGATTCTTCCACGATAACGATTTCTTTCTCCTTCCTGCCTTCCGGCAAGCAACCTCATGCCTTGTGAGGAAAATCATGAACAGGTATTGCGGAGCAGTGCATCGAGTTCTATAAACTCAAACATCGGCTCCTGAAAAGTGCTTTTTTTCCTTCTGTGATCGAAAAATGAGTTCAACCAACTTGCAGCAGTTCCAAGAATTTTGCGGACAATGAAACACCCCCACGCGCATGGGGAAGAGATCTGCCGCTGTAAAAATCCTTGATATTGAGTTTAGGCGATTTTTTGGACTGTTCACAAACGGTTGTTTATGGGCACCAAATGTTTCAGAGAAGAAGTGTGATGGAGCATGCAAGGCTTGAAGGTTCGCTGGGTGTTTTTATACCTTTTGCCGAACGGAGTGCCAATCCCGTAATTAAATCTTGATTCCTCTGTTCATAATTGGTATTTTGTCGAAACACTTTGAAATACCAACCCATAGTATGGAGACGGCATGTTATCACAAGCGAAACAAATGGAACCACGACACCAGGTCAGTTTTAAAATTCCAGCGAGCACCAAAAACAGGATTGAGCAGCTTGCTGTGGCAACCCGAAGAACAAAAACCTTTGTTATCGAAGAAGCTCTCAATCAGTATCTCGCTCTGAACGAATGGCAACTCAAAAGCATTCAGGACGGTCTGCGTGACCTTGAAGATGGGAAGGTTATCTCTCACGAAAAAATGATTGAACACTGGGAGGAGAAAATTGGAGGTACAGTGGACTAACAAGGCCAAAAGCCGTCTCGAAGAAATTGAGGCATATATCGCTCAAGAAAGCCCGGCAGCAGCAGCAAAAGTCATTCTTACAATTATCAAAAAAACTGCGACCCAGCTTTCTAAATACCCGGATAGCGGCAAACCAGGTCGTCTGATGGGTATACGAGAACTCCTGTTTTCAGACTCCCCATACCTTGTTGTGTATACGGTTCGTAACAATATTGTGACGATTCTTACGATTTTTCAAACAGCTCAGAAATTTGATAGAGACGCGGTGCAGTGAGAATGATGATAAAATACCAGTTTCATTTTTTCAGTAATGAAGAAAGCGGCGGACAACACGAACCAATTTACGTGCATATATAGCGAAATTTTGGCTTGATGGCAGCATTGCTTATAATAGGGGATTCGCCTCAAGAGAGTACCAAGCCAACTTTGCGAGAAAATATTGGCAGGACCATCCCGAACACTCACCCTTCCACGCAACAGAAAGCGCTGCATAGCATGGCCGGTGCTGCGCCATATCAGCCCTGGTATTGTTTTATCTCTTGCCGAACAGTGTGCCGATCCCATAAATCAGAAAAAAAATGTAAGTTTCGGCCACTGCGGTATTGATATGCGACACTGCCGATGCAATACATGAACATCTTATGCTTTTGAACGGCCACATACATGGAAACAAGAACCGATCTCTACCTTGGAGACTGCACACAACTGCTCAAAACGTTGCCGGACGACTCGGTAGAGCTGATATTCACCTCCCCGCCTTATGCTGACCAGAGGAAGCAGACCTATGGCGGCTTTCATCCGGACGACTATGTTGAGTGGTTTTTACCGATATCCCTGCAACTCCTTAGGGTGCTAAAGCCAACGGGCACCTTTGTTTTGAACATCAAGGAGAAGGTGGTCGATGGTGAACGGAGTACCTACGTGATGGAGCTCATTCTGGAAATGAGAAAACAAGGGTGGTTCTGGACTGAAGAATTTATCTGGCACAAAAAAAACTGTTATCCCGGCAAATGGCCAAATCGCTTCCGGGATTCCTGGGAACGGCTGATCCAGTTCAATAAAAGCAAGCACTTTTATATGGATCAGCAAGCGGTGATGGTACCTATGGGTGATTGGTCGAAAAGCCGGTTGAAAAACCTGAGTGAGACCGATAAAACGCGCGACGAGTCGAAGGTCGGCAGCGGGTTCGGAAAAAACATCTCAAACTGGCTCAACCGCGAGATGGCCTACCCAACCAACGTGCTGCACCTGGCCACAGAGTGCAATAACAAAAAACACAGCGCGGCGTTTCCTGAAGGACTTCCTGAATGGTTTATCAAGCTTTTCACCAAAGAGGGTGATACCGTGCTTGATCCCTTTATGGGGTCAGGAACAACCAATGCGGTAGCGAAGAGAATGAGAAGAAACTCCATCGGCATTGAAATGGTGCCGGAGTACTACGATATGGTAAAAAAGGAGCTGAAACCGGTTGAGCTCTATCTGCTGGAACAAAAGGAGGAGAATGACACCACTTATTCTGAACGATGTCTCGACGTACGTTGAAGAGCACATCGGCACCTTTCATCAGAAAAGAATTGCAACCCTTGATGAATTGAGCCTGTCGAAAGTACTGAAAAGAAAGAATCCTTACCTCTTCAAGGCAAAGTATGTTCAAACTGCCGAAGAGATTGTAAGGGGCCTTGTTGATGCCCATATTTCATCAAATGAGGAGACGATTTTTGGGGACTGGCTGGAAGGGCTGGCCATTTTTATCAATGAAAAAGTGTATGGAGGATGGAAATCCGGCATTGCGGGCATTGACCTTGAATTTGACAAGGAGGGCAAGCGCTTTATCGTCAATATCAAGTCGGGGCCGAATTGGGGTAACAGCAGCCAGATTGCCAAAATGAAGTCAGACTTCAAGACTGCGGCAAAGACGTTGCGGACGAGTAACTCAGGGATTCAGGTTGTTGCCGTCAATGGTTGTTGTTACGTAAGAACTACGACTTCGGATCAGGGTGACTATTTCAAGTATTGCGGCCAAACCTTTTGGGAGTTTATCTCTTCAGATTCAAATCTTTACACCGAGCTTATCGACCCGCTGGGTCACAAGGCCCAGGAAAAAAACGAAGAGTTTCAGGACTCCTATGGCCGGATGGTCAATAAATTTACCCGACAATTTAGTATCGAGTATTGCGACGACAGTGGCGCTATCAACTGGCACAAGCTGGTGACCTTCAATTCCTCTGCGATCCATACGCCGATAATTTGATGAAGGATCATGCAAAATGTTGTGGTTCTCCTCTGCCGGAGATGTTGAAAACGGTCAACTCAACTTGTCCCGGAAAAAAAGCCACGCAAGAGGGTCAAGGTCATAGTGGCTTGCACAACCAAACCGCCACTTGACGGCATAGAGTGAATGTCGCGTGTTACAGGCAAGATTAGTGTTCATGGCCCAAGCAATGCAGCAGGAACAACGGCAATCCCATCTGGGCGACTGGGCAAGGCGATTCAAACGGTTCCGGGACGGTAACCATGCAGGAAGTGGATCAACGATCCAAAGTCGTTCAAGGATCTCTCGATATGGCTGTGTCGTTGTTTTCGAGGGTTTCTCACCCTGCCCGCCAATCGCGGCATCGCTGATAGTCTCCAACGAGGCCGTCGTCGCTGTCGCTGCCGCATAGGCCGCCAGCCAGCGGCGCAATATCTCCGGTCTCAGTCGGCATCAGCTCATCAAGTTCGTCATCCACCACCCTTCTCTGGTATGCGGGCATTATTGTCCTTTGTTGTTGTTTTTGCTCACGTTATAAGTCGCTACACTACCATTTCGCCGCACCTTACACTCCCGTTTCGCCATAATATACAATCCCGTTCCGCCACAGTCAACAGAAGTAAAGGAGTACATGCAAAACGTACAGCGGGAAGGGATGCTTGGAACCTATTTTTTGCACTATACCTTCATCTTCCGCACAAAATGGTAATTTCCGGTATAAAAATGAATACGGGCAAGACTCTGAACGCTAACACCCTGAAGAATGAAATCATACCACAAGGAACTCTGGCTACAGATACCAGCAAGAATGGATTTTGTCAATATCACTGACCAGGTTGAGCAGGCTCTTCAGGAGAGCGGCATTCAGGAGGGGCTCTGCCTGGTGAATGCGATGCACATAACCGCGTCAGTCTTTATCAATGATGACGAACCGGGGCTGCATCAGGACTACAAACGGTGGCTTGAGGAGCTGGCTCCGCATGAACCGCTAAGCCGTTACCAGCATAACAGAACCGGAGAGGATAACGGCGATGCCCATCACAAGCGCCAGATCATGGGTCGGGAGGTTGTTGTTGCCGTCACAAAAGGACGGCTCCATTTTGGTACCTGGGAGCAGATTTTCTACGGTGAGTTTGACGGAAAGAGAAAAAAACGGGTGCTCATCAAGATTATCGGCGAATAAGGAGGTGCTTCGGGATGGGAGCATATCACCCTTTTTTTTCCTGTTCGTGATCAAACACCTGAACGGCTGCATCGCGAACCGCTTTCAGGAGATGATCAATGATTCTTATAACAGCCCCTGCCGTTGTGCTTCATACCAGACAAAAGGTGACAGTTCTTTTAGTGACTCCTCATCTTTTTTACGCAAATAACGCACAAAATGTTTTGCACGCATTTCGTTGTGATCTGGACTGTTCAGTTTCAAGCGTATAATAGTCTTGCGAGCCGCTTTTTTTTTGTCGGCAGTCAACAGAGGATTAGGACGAATTTCACCGTTGGCAAGATTCAATACGAAGGTTTCGGGTTGAAGGCCAATTGGATCAAGCACATCATCAAACTTATTCTTGTTACGATTCGGCCCCAGACATGATAAACGGTAATTTCGCCAATCGTATGCATCTCCTGCATGTTTAGATTGAGCAACAAAATGATCTGTTGACACAGCCCCGGTGGGCCACTCGAAATAGATAGCAAGATAGGCACATACTCCTGAGTAAGATTCCCAGAGTTGCTTATTGGAACGTGTCCAGTAATTGGGAAGATCTGACGCTTTAGGGGGCGCAGAGTTAACAGCAATATTTTTTGAAGCAAGCCAGATAAGCCCTGGCTGTCGAACACGTGCATCAAAATCTGACGGTTCTGGTTGTAACGCAACAGGAATCATTTCAACCAGCCCTTTTGTTTGCAGATATAACGCCAATTGAACAGAAATTCATCTTTTGGCCCCAAAGCTTGAACAAGTTTCTCGTTCATTATTTTGATTTGAGAGTTGCCGGGCTCAGTCTTCTCCAAAAGCAGTGCGGCTTCCTCAATTAATCGTTCATATTCCAATGATCGACTGCTTTTTAAATCGAATGCCTCACTGATAAGCCAGGTCGCCGCGTCTCCATGTTTTTCAAAATCGCGACGACGTAGCACTACTTTTTTGCGTTCAAAGTCAAGATCGAACCATGCATCTTGCTCAATATCGAAAAGAGGCTCCACTGAAGCCATGATCAGGGGAGAGTGGGTTGCCGTGATCAATTGTACCTCTGCATTTTTGGTCAGTTTTTCCATCACAGAGAGCAATGCCGGTACAATGCTGCGTTGCCAACTTGGATGCAGATGTGATTCGATTTCATCAATGAGAAAAGTGATCTGTTTTGTTGGAGGCTCATTAAGTTGTTTTGCCGCCTGCTTATGCTCTTCCCACGCCCAAACCAGAAAATAGGCAAGTGCCATGATGCGACGCATACCGGAAGATGCATGCACAACAGCAACATCCTGCTGGTAAGGCATCCTGATGGTAGGCATGTCACGCACGTCGTCGAGACTGATTCTTGTTAATCCACCCGGTTCGAGAGTCTCTTTGCTCGAAGGAGAGAGCACCTTAAGCACCTCTTTCAAATGTTTTAACGGTGCACCTTTTTCTTTCTGCCAGCCCGCCCAGTCGCGAACCAAGCCATTACAAAGCCAGGTATTTTCCTTGCCGGGCAGGCCATCCCAAACCTCTGCCGGGCTGAAAACGTATGCTGCTGCTCGGTCTTGAACATCAAGACCATCCTGAGTGCGCCAGTAATTACGATGCGGATCCCATACTGCAAAACTGCCGTCAGACATGGCATACAGCACCAGGCCTGGATTAGCCGGTCGACCAGATCTTCCAGTCCATGCCTGCTCCTTGCGAAGATAACTGCTGTCGTAACTCTCTTCCTTACTCTTGCTGGAAAAAGAGAAACTGATTTTTGCTTCGCCATCAGTTGCCGGTAACGCTTTTTTCCCGGCTGTCAGCTTCGAATTAATCTCCGCAGGCCACTTGCGAGTCAACGACCACCAGACGATATCGAGAAGAAAGCTTTTGCCCAGACCATTGTCGCCAGTAATAAGATTGAGTCTTTTGCCAAACTCCAGCTCCAAGGGAGATGCCGGGCCGACATTGCTCATTTTCAAAAACGTTATCATTTTTTTCTCTCCGTAACTTGCAAACCAATGCTTTTTATTTTGTAATCCAACAATCAACTCAATCGCTCTATTTTCTAAAATCCTGCCAGATAATGCGCATTGAAGCAGATTGAATTTCCAGATAATGAACAAGCAACGAAATAATCCATTCCACGTTGTTCTGATATCAAGAAAACGTTTCCCCAATCCAACCTGCCGCTGTTGATAAATTTTGACCGAAGCATCCGCGTCGAACAAAGCTTCCTCATCCCAAAAGACTAACATCAGACCAAACTGCCCCTTAAGCTCCTGAATGCAGACTCGTTATCAACTAGTCTTGCTGTTCCTGTATCAATAGCCGCACAACGCCTCTGTATCTCTACCTGCCAAGCTGATGAAACAAGAAAGTTGTCTTCACAATCAAGTGTATCCAGTATTACTTCGGCAATAAATGCACGAATTGAGGACTGCAGTTGCATTGCCTCATCAATAAGACGATTTGGATCTGGATTCATCAGGTTAATGTTTGGAAATGTTCGCTTAGCTGTATAGGCTTACCTCAAAATACATAAAAAAACAGTTCTCTGTGTGTTCACCCTGCAACCTTCCGGCAAGCAACCTCATGCCCTGTAGTGAAACTCACGAATAGTGGATACGGAACAGTGTCAGTTTTGATCTTTGCCCTGGGACACCGTAAATATTTTTTTTCCCAATTCCAGCATCTTCCGCTTAAAATGGTAATTTCCGGTATAGCAATGAGTACGGGCAAGACTCTGAACGCTAACCTTCTGAAGAATGAAATCATACCACAAGGAACTCTGGCTACAGATATCTGCAAGAATGGATTTTGTCAATATCACCGGCCAGGTTGAGCAGGCTCTTCAGGAGAGCGGCATTCAGGAGGGGCTCTGCCTGGTGAATGCGATGCACATAACCGCGTCAGTCTTTATCAATGATGACGAACCGGGACTGCATCAGGACTACAAACGGTGGCTTGAGGAGCTGGCTCCGCATGAACCGTTAAGCCGCTACCAGCATAACAGAACCGGAGAGGATAACGGCGATGCCCATCACAAACGCCAGATCATGGGTCGGGAGGTTGTTGTTGCCGTCACAAAGGGTCGGCTCCATTTTGGTACCTGGGAGCAGATGTTCTATGGGGAATTTGACGGCAAGAGAAAAAAACGGGTGCTCATCAAGATTATCGGCGAATAAGGAGGCGCTTCGGGATGGGAGCATATCACCCTGAACGTCGATTATGTATGGGCGCGAACGCTTGAAGGGCAAGAGGGGTATGAATGATTTTCATGAGTAATGAGAGCCCGCTTTTAGTAACTCTTCAACCCTGTCGATCATCGTCAGCGCAGTCTTCTCCATTCGAGAAAAAGCAAACCATCTCTTCCCCAAATCCTTGAGCGATGCGCCAAGATGATAGACCGTTTCGCCATCCAGAATCAAAAAGCGATCATGACTATACGGGAACTCCTGAATGGAGATCGACGGATACTGGGCATTGTGTTTTTTCAGATCCAGAGCAGGACACCTGATATTCCAGCAACACCTTGTTCCGTAAAAACATAAGGCAATGCTCCTCCAAGGTGCATTCTGGAAGGTATCGCATTTTGCGATAGTAGAAGTTCAGCCTCTTTTTCGGAAAGCTGAAACATAAAATCTACAGGAAATCGTTTGCCGTTGCGTTTGACCTGTTCGCGAAGGCGTATGGTTTTCACTCCATAAAGTTCTGCCAAATCTCTGTCAAGCATTACCTGGACACCCCTGAACGTGTAAATCTTTTTCTGTAAATCCGTTTCAGTGGAAAGCAATGTGGTTTGCATTAGCTCACTCTCCATAACTCAGCCTCCCTCTGTTTTTTACAATAATCATTAAAAAGTACAGGCAGCAGCATTAGGGGAAACGGCAGCCCTGACTCAGAAGCCGGAGTTCTCACCACATCCTGTAGGTTCGCAGCAAAGAAGTGTTGGCTTAACTGTATAGTCTGGCTTCAAAATACATAAAAAATATCATTAACGTAATACTCCCCCCTAACCTTCCAGTGAGTAAAAAGAGTTCTCATGATGCCAGATACGGTACTGTAAATTCAATATTCGACAAAAACATTGACGTATTTGTGGAAACTTGCGCTCTGTGGGCATACAAACTTTGTATCTTATTTTCTTGCTAACGAAAAAGAATTGTTGTGAGAACTGTCACCGTGAATGTCTCTTTTCAGGATTCATTGCTGAACGAAATTGACAAAACAGCCAGAAATAAGTATCGAAGTCGTTCAGAGTTGATAAGGTGAAGCTGCGAGGCTTTATATTCAGCGCCAGATTCAGTGGAATGATCTTTTTCAGCTTGGCGATATGGCAGTGCAGAAACAGCATCTGAATGAGCATGATGTAGCCGCAGAGATTGAAGCTGTTCGTGAGGCAAAGTCAACATTGTCATGAACATTGTATGCGACACTCAAATAATGTCACGCTTTGGCTTCTCTGAAACTTGGAGGTCTTTAGCCTTTTTTCTAACTTCGGCGTAGTACGTGGTAAATTTTTTTGGAACAAAACCAAATAATGGCCAGTGTCTATAACTTCACGCCATACTTTGAAAACGAAGTGTTGAGAAAAAGACCTTATATCAAAAAGGAATGGTGTGTCATTGCGATAGCTTTTCACCAACATACTTCAGGATTTTTTCTGCTATCGCAGGTTCTTCCTGATATCCGCTTGCAAGGATACCGGGAATCAATTAACTTTTGTTCGTGATCGTTACTTTTGGAAATCGGGCAACATCAGATTTTTATCACGGTATTTCAAGTAGTCGATCAAGAAAAATACCTGTTCAGATAAAAGATGTGGCACTGTACAAACTGGATGTTCTCAATGCTGTCCCGTCTCTGGAAGATTTGAAATCTCCTCCAGGCAATCGTCTGGAAGCATTGAAGGGTGATTTCGCAGGTTTCCACAGCATTCGAATCAATGATATAACATGATACCATCAAACAGAGTGGCAACACATCCCGGAATTATATTACTGAAGGAGTTTATCGAGCCTCTGGGTCTGTCCCAGAAAGCACTTTCGGCGCATATCGGCATCCCGGTGCAACGAATCAATGAGATTGTCCTTGGTAAGAGAGGGGTGTCACCAAATACAGCCTGGCTTCTTGCCGGGGCGTTCAACACATCACCGGAGTTCTGGCTTAACCTGCAAGCAACTTACGATTTGTCTCTGCACAAACCAAAGAACCATGTGCAGCCGATGCTGAAAGCAAGTGCGTAACCATTATGTTTTTTAGTGTATACAGCGCGTTACAACCGAGTGATCAAGTAGCTCAGAGAGATAGCGGGATCAGCGTATCCGCCGTGATATAAACATCAAAAATGTAAGGTGGTTCAGTTTCAACGGTCATAGACTCAGACTTCATCGACCTTCACCATACCAAACCCCATCGAATTCTTTTCGCCAAACCCCCACTCATATCCAACTCGACAAACCATGAATTAATAATGCAACATCTGAATGGCTTTTGCTATTTCTGCGCTCTGCTCAATCATTATCACAACAGTTTATTGTTTTTGGTGAAAATGTCAATTGTTCGCAATGTCGAGAAAGATCAAGTGACGGTTGGCTGGTTGAAACGCGAGCATACCCGAAAAGCCTCATGTTAAGCAGTACTCCAGGCTTGAAGGTTCGCTGAGTGTTTTTGTATCTTTTGCCGAACGGTGCGCCAATCGCGTAATTAAATCTTGATTCCTCTTTTCATAATTGGTATTTTATCGAAATACTTTGAAATACCAATTATAGTAGGGCGACGGCATGTTATCTTCAGCGAAACAAATGGAACCACGAAATCAAGTTAGTTTTAAAATTCCTGCGAGCACCAAAAACAGGATTGAACAGCTTGCTCTGGCAACCCGAAGAACAAAGACCTTTGTCATCGAGGAAGCAATCGATCAGTATCTTGCGCTGAATGAATGGCAGCTCAAAAGCATTCAGGACGCTCTTCGTGACCTTGAAGAGGGTAAGGTCATCTCGCAAGAAAAAATGATTGAACACTGGGAGGGGAAAATTGCAGGTACAGTGGACTAACAAGGCAAAAAAACGTCTCGAAGAAATTGAGGCCTACATCGGCCAGGAAAGTCCGGCCGCAGCCCAAAAAGTCATTCTTGCAATTATCAAAAAAACTGAGACACAGCTTTCAAAATACCCGGATAGCGGCAAACCAGGTCGTCTGATGGGTACACGAGAACTCCTGTTTTCAGACTCCCCATACCTTGTAGTTTATACGGTTCATAACAATATTGTGACGATTCTTACTATCTTCCATACAGCTCAGAAATTTGATAGTGACGCTGTGTAAGTTTCGCCGATCGGAGGCGGCCCGAAATCTGATTGATTTTATATACTTGATCAATCCTTTAGCGTAGGATTTATCCGTATTCTGACGCTACCCCATTATGGTTCTGTCCATCCTTCAACCTTTCTGGATTCTGCGTTGAAGTTGACTGCGCCGCTTGTGTCGTTGTAATACCAGTTACAGAAGACCTTATTGACTATGACCTTTTCAGGGATGCCAGTAAACGCTCCACGTCATGCTCAGACATCCCCTTTCGCAGTTGCCGTCAATTCTGTATATCGCCCGAGTTTTCAGACTTGATTGAGGTTGTCCGAGCCCCTTCATCGGCTTGAGCTGGCCGAAAAATGCAACAGGAACAACAGCCATCTTCATCAATTCCTCCATCAACCATTGAGTTGCTTTTCACCCGTGCATAAAAGGTGACTGCCTGATGCTTGAACAATTCCTTGTTCAGGTCAGGGCAACAAATGAAAATATTCAGCCATTTTTTCCCAGTCAGGATTAACTTTATCCACTCATCCTCGATTTCGACTTTGCTGCCCGTAAAATCCAGGATGCGCCTGTAACCAGACCATTGAATTATGGAAAGGGAAAAACGCATTTATTCCCTCCTCAATAGTGTCAACCTCTTTCTCATCACAAGCCGTTCTTATTGCATTGAAAGTGACTTTTCCAAAACAAATGACCAGCTTCGGCTCTACAATTTTGATTTGGGGCAAAGCAAATTGCTCCGCCGCCCATACTAAATCTTCCTGCAAAATAGACGAACTCATATCGTCTGATTTGATATAGGGATACAAATTTGTCCCATAGGTATCAGAAATTTCAACGGAAAAATACGTTTTGAGCAGCTCGGTTAACTTTATATTCGTAGGTTGATTAGGGGTATATCCATACTTTAATTCAAGCTTTTGTCTTTCAAGATCGATGACCGGCTTACTCATGTCATTGTGTGAGCTCCAATCCTGTAACAGCAAAAAAATATTGGCATTTACCTTACAGGCTCCTTTGGTGAAAGGAGATACATAATCACATTCATAAATTCCATGCTGGTAATCGCCGATCCGAGTTGATCCTGGACGAGGTTCGGTTTGTTTTCGCTTGATGGCAAGGTCAAGTAACGCGGTCATTTTATCCATAAATCCCTTTAATAGTTTAAGTGTAATGGCATTAACACTATTTAGGTGAATGTGTAGATTTGTGACTTTAATGCCAAGAAACTTCCGAAGCGGCCCTCAACGTGTTTGATTTTCAAGAAAAAGTCTGAAGAGGTGCGAACATAAATCCCGTTCTTCACGGTTATAGTTCAGATAGTCCATAAGGTTAATAATTTGTTCTGATTTTCATTGGCACACTCACGCCGCCACATACACACTGCGCCCAGAACCATAATAGGCATCATAGACGTGCTGGAACACCGCTGTTGATTTCTGCCTGAAGAGCTCCGGCGTGTATGCTCTTGGCAGGTGGTCATCCAGCAGTTTGTCAATGGCCACCCTGACCGCTGCACGCGCCTGTTGCCGTTTCCGCCAATCAAGCACCAGTTTGTTGTTCTTGAGTGTCACCAGCAACTCCTTTGCGGTAGCTTTCACCTTCTCCCGATCAGCAGCACTCATCTCGATCGGTGGCTTCATCAGCAGGTCAAAAAGTGCCAGCTCTTCTTCTGTTAACTGTTCACTTACTCCCCGTTTCTCTTCTTCATTCAGACTCTGGGCAAAAGTGACCAGTTGTCGGAAAAACTCTTCGGGATTGAGGCTTCCGGCATTGTAGGCCGCAATCATTTGCTGGAACCGTTCGAGATAATCCATCCGAGTCCGATTGAGTCGTACCATTGCCATCAGCTTTTGCCCTACACTTCCCTTGAATTTTTCGTTGAGCGTTCGTTTTCGGCTGGTTTTGAACTTTTCAGCCAGCTTGTCAAAATCAATGGAGCTGAGGTCAATCAAGTGGTCGTCGTTATCAGGATCGCTCACCTCTCTGATAACATAGCCTTCTGTCGCAATCGACTGATCAAGCAGTGCTTCCACCTGCTCCATTACCTGTGAAATATCGGCTGAGGGAACCAGTGCCCGGATTTTATCGGCAATGACCTTGATGGGCGAAACTTCAGCAGCAAACTCATGAGCCTGCAGGTCGGGCAAGACGGCCTTGTACAGCCGCTGAACGGTATTGGCCAGGTCAAGATACCGTCGCTTGACCTCCTCTGAGACAATCAGCGCCTCGACGGCATTGTCGAGCAGATCGATACGCGCAAACCCTTCAGCATTCTGGATAGAGGCAAGGTTCACGCCCTGTTGTGTGCACAAGATCCGGGTCTCTTCCAACGCTTGCTGTAATGCAGTCACCAATGCGGACTTGTCTTCAACCGGCTTCTTGCCGCCCTTGCCCACACCATAAATGGCAAGCGCTCTCTCCAGATTACGGAACACACCAGCATAGTCCACAATCAGGCCACTCACCTTGTCAAGAAAAACCCTGTTGGCACGGGCAATGGTCTGCATCAGGGTGTGGTTGCGCATCGGCTTGTCGAGGTAGAGGGTCGAACAGCTCGGAACATCAAAGCCGGTCATCCACATGGCGCAGACAAAGACCAGCCGGAACGGGTCATCCGGATTCTTGAATTTTTGTTCAAGATCCTCTTCCACCATTCGTTTGCGGTGCGGTCGAATGTCGAGCCCCTTCTCGTTCATATCGGCAATCTCATTTTGCCCCTGAGAGACCACCACTGCCATATCGGTCTCTTTCATCCGTGCAACGCGATCTTTGATGTCTCGACGCTCTGCATCGGTACCCCGCATCAGTTCAGCCTGCAATGAAGCAATCTTCGCCGCCCAATGCTTCTTGACCTTGTCATACATCTTGATAGCTGTCGCCTTGTCGATGCAAATCATCATCCCCTTGCCCTGAAAGCCGCGCCCGGTGAAATGTTCCACAAGATCTTTTGCTACTCTCTCCAACCGGTCGTCACGGGTAATCAGATGGTACTCGCGGGCAAACTCCCGCTCAAGCTTCTTCTCCTGTGCTTCGTCGAGTTCTGCTGCTTCGAGCAGACGCTGCATATCTTCGTTGAGGGTCTCATTGACCAGTTGCAGTTCAGGGATACGGTTCTCATAGTAGAGAGGAACGGTGGCGCCATCGGCCACCGACTGCTGAAAGTCATAAACGCTGATGTACTCACCAAAAACCTGCCGTGTCTTCTCCTCCCCGATAATCAGCGGAGTTCCTGTAAAGGCCAGAAAAGAGGCGTTCGGGAGAGCGGTGCGCATATTCATGGCCAGAGTGTCGTACTGGCTGCGGTGCGCTTCGTCGGTAATGACAATGATGTCCCGACGGTCGGAGAGCATGGGGTGCGGCTCTCCATTTTCGGTGCGGAACTTGTGAATCAAGGTGAACACATAGCGGTGATCCTCCGTCAGCAACTGCCGCAAATGCTTGCTGCTCTCTGCTTGAGCACCATTTTCAGTGACCACACCGGCTGAGGCAAAATGCTTGTAAATCTGGCCATCCAGCTCCTGCCGGTCAGTAACAACAACAAACGTCCAGTTCCCCGGCACCTTGCGCAGTACCTTCTGGGCAAAGAACATCATCGAGATACTTTTGCCACTTCCTTGTGTGTGCCAAAAGACTCCAAGCTTGCCCTCCCTCTGGCGAATATCGGCAAGAGCTTCAAGAGCGTTATTGACACCGAGGTACTGGTGATTCTTCGCCGTCAGCTTGATCAATCCGCCCGGAGCCTCCTGAAAGAGGGTGAAGTTTTCAACCAGGTCAAGAAACCGTGCAGGGTCACAGACTCCGCGCAGCATGGTCTCCAGCGATACCTGCCCGGCCTCACTTTCACTGCCAATCTTTTTCCAGTCTGCAAAGTGTTCCCACCCGGCAGACAAGGTTCCAAGGCGGCTCTGGCTGCCATTGGAGAGGATGATGAGCGCGTTTGACCAGAAAAGCTGTGGTACGGTATCCTTGTAGTCACGCAAATTATCCCTGTAGGCCGTTTCAAGCCGTCGATGGGTGGCTTTCAGTTCGATGAAAAGCAAGGGCAACCCATTGACGAACCCAACCAAGTCTGCACGTCGGGTGTGCATTTCACCTGTCACCCAGAACTGGGAGCAGAGGAGGAAGTCATTATTGACGGCGTTCTCCCAATCAACCACCCGAACCACTTCCACCGTTTCGCCATCACCATCCGGATCGGCTACGGGAACCCGAACACCACTCTTGAGCAGATGATAGATTTCGCGATTGGCTGCAACTGCACTCATGCGTGACCGGTCGCGGGTCAGCTCCTCAATGGCTTGGTGGATCGACTCAACCGCCACATCAGTGTTGATACGCAAAAGGGCAAGGCGCAGGTGCGTTTTCAGGATAACTTCAGCCTTGGTCTCCCGGCCCAGGATGCTCGTACCGTGGTCGAACTCACCATAAGCGTTGATGGTCTTCCAGCCAAGGGTTTCAAACAAGGCAATGGCTGGCTGCTCAACAAGAGCATCTTCACTGTACCCGCCGGGATGTGGTGTCATGATTGGGACTCCTTTGCTGGCAAATATCGTTTCTGTGGGTCGTAAGCACTCTTGCCAATGGCGACTACCCGTCCGGCCTCAACCATTCGTGCCAGCCGATCACGTATAGCCCGGGTACTGATACCTACAGTCTGACTTAAATATTGGGTTGATGCGCCACCATTCTCCTCACAAGCACTAATCAATTCCATAATTTTCTGTTCAATATCATCCGCCCGTCTTTGGCTTGAAACTTTATGCAAGCTGAAGGTGACGCGAAACCGGAAGGCTATTTCCTCCATCTTTGGTTCAGGTAAATCTATAGCTCGGCACGAAGCCGACATTCGCTGAAATCCGCTACCCCATTGTTCGATCAGCTTAAGCTCCTTAAAAACCCTGCCGATAACTCTGTTTCGCAGCTTCGACACGCCATCACGAATATCTCCGATGGTCATTCCGCCCGCAAGCAATCCAGAGTTTTCAATCTCAATTCTGTCATCAAAAATTGATACACGAAGAGGAGCGCCAGTCTGCGAATAATCAGCATGAACAATGGCATTCGTCAAAGCTTCGCGCACGGCTTCCAGAGGCACATCCCAGACATCCTTTCTTCGTAACTCACCGAACACCGCACCCCGTAACGCATGTTTCTTGATGAAGTCAAGCGCTTTTTCCAACGCCAGAGGCAAATGATCACCGATTTCCTGCTGATCAAGTATTTCTGCTTTATTGGTGCCATGAAAGCGACCACACTGAATCCATGCATCAGGAAAATAGCGCTCTCGTTGAGTACCGAAGAGAAGAATACCACCTACAGTCGGAACCAAACGCCCCTGGTTTTTGGTCACCAAATGCAAATTTTCCGCCATAGTGTCGTCCCAATCACGGAACCCGGCAAACAACCCGGAAGCAACCCGGAAGTCCAGTGCTTCCGGGTTGATGTCCGGCATGGCTTCTTCATCATACGAGAGGTTCAGGGCTGAACGTCGCATCTCTGCTGTCAATGGCCCATCAGCCTGCCGGTTGGTAGAACCAACCCTAACCAGCACACCGTTTGTGATACCCTGTGATTTCAGCCAGTGGGGACGCAATGCGCTGGGATAGACCTCCACCAAGAGCAACGAACGCCCTTTCCAGTTGACCAACTCTACATTAGGGGCCAGTCGCGGTTCAATCGAATCGGCGATCAGACTGCACAATCTTTCCTCTTCGTCCAGAGGGTTCTCAACCCCCAGCACCGCTTTGCTGCCATCTTCAATGCCTATCAATACTATCCCCCCTGCCGTATTGGCAAAGGCGGTCACTGTTTTCAGGATATTCTTTGGTGACGAGAGATCCTGCTTGAACTCAAGGGTTTTGCCTTCTGGTCGGCTGAGTAACTCTTCAATCTTCATGCAACCGCCTCCTCTGGAATGGTAATATCAAGATCGGAGACATCCACCTCGCCGGAGATGAGCTTGGGCAGCAGCATTTCGCGGGTACTGCGGAGAATTTCATTTTTCTTCGCCAAAGAAATTATTGTAGCCAAATGCAGCTCAACGGTTGCATCGAAATAGTTCAGAATCTCTATGGGTGGCACTATCAGTTTTAAGCCATTAACACCAGACTGATTGATGCCAGGCTGTGCTGCGTTTGCATTATTTGCGCGTATCTCTGAAACTGTATTAGGCTCTTGTAACCACAGATAAAGAACATTTTGAGTCACTCTTTTTCCCGTGGTGCGCAAAAGGAAAACATGTTCATTCACACAAAATTTGGTATGTGGAAAAGCGTCACGGAAATAGGATGATCGGCCAATGTAAGCGCCGTCTTTGTAAAGTGCTACGTCACCATTTTTCACGATACCTTTTCTCATCGCATCAAAAAAATCATGTGACACAAATTTTTCACTCTGATAACGATGCCGCCCAATTCCGAATATATTTTCTGCACCTACGCTGGGGATGCCATTTAAAATATTTTGTGCGCCTCCCTTAGGACGTTTTCCGCTTTCAAGTGCAATCAAATGATCACCAAGGTTCACAACATCCCAACCTTCCGGTATCTTGCCCAAAGGTGAATCGACAAAGAGGGCTTGCTCATGGCCGGGAAAGCGGAACTTGACGAACCATTCGCGGTAGAGGTTCTGTGCCATCTCTTCCAGAATCTGGATCCGCCGCAGGTTGTTTTCAATCAGGTCATCGTAGGCTGAGAGGATAGCTGCAATTTTTTGCTGGGTGGGGAGTGGGGGAACGAGAGCCTCAATATTTGCAAACGATGTCTTGTTTACAATTGGGGTAGCAGCACCACCAGCAATACTTTTGACTTTATCAGCATAAGTCGAGAGCAAGTAAAAGACGAAAAACGGATCGTGCTTTACTGTATCTACAACGACACTGTTTATCTGCTGATTGGTAAGACTCTTTTCTGTAGTCAGGCAAATCTTGCCAATTGTTGCTCCAATGCACACGAAACAAACAGATCGTACAGGTAGTATTTGACGGCGAAACTTGAAATGGCCCTCTTCAGATATCCTCCTTTCAGTATGAACAATTCGCCCAGTCCTCATGTCTGTCGGTGTGATAAAGGGATAACTGTCACCAAAGTGTTCGGGATTATTTGAGGACGGAGTGTTGCCTGTAATTACTTTTCCAAAATCGGCGATCCGTATGATTTTCCACATCACTCCACCTCCAGCAACTTCACGACGTTTTCAGCAATTCGCTCTTCCAGTTCCCGCGCCTCAATGTTGAGGGTTTCGAGTTCCTCGTTCAACTCTTCAAGCCGTTCCTTGAAATCGAATTCATCTTCAACCCTGGCGGTAACACCAACATAACGTCCTGGGTTGAGACTCCACCCCTGTGCTTCGATATCATCTTTCGTCGCCACTTTGCACAAACCAGCGATGTCGGTATAATGGCCATCAGGGAAGTGTTCCGTGACCAATTCGGCACTATCATGCAGGTTCTCTATAGCTTCACCACGGAAGAGCCTGACAATATTGGCCAGAAACTCAATCTGTGCCGGTGTCCAGTCGCGGTGAGCACGGTCAATCTGGCGGTAGAGGTGACGAGCATCAATGAAGAGCACGGTATCAGCCCGCTGGCCATTGCTTTTACCCTTGTCGAAAAACCAGAGCGTGCAGGGCAGTGTCACCGTATAGAAGAAGTTGGAACCGACGGCGACCATGACATCCACAACACTCGCTTCGGTGAGGTCACAGCGGATATCCATTTCAGAACCACGGGCATCAGATGCAGAATTGGCCATAACAAACCCTGCTCGACCAGCTTCGTTGAGAGCACTGTAAAAGAGCTGAATCCAGAGGTAATTGCCATTGTCGGTACGAGGCAGGCCGAAAGGAAACCGCTTATCATCCTTGAGCCGTTCTTTGTCGATTCGGTCAACGTTGAAGGGGGGATTGGCCATAACGAAGTCAAACTTGCCGATAGAGCTATGCAGATCCTCGTAGTAAGCGTTGCCCTGACGAATATCACCACCAAGCCCGTGCACCGCAAGATTCATCTTGCCAAGACGCACTGTCTCCGAAACCTTCTCCTGCCCATAAACACTCAGTTCAGCATCAGGGTTCATTTTGTGTTCACCAACAAAGCGGGCACTCTGCACAAACATGCCGCAGGATCCACAGGCTGGATCAAAAATACGCCCATGAAACGGTTCGATGATACTGACAATGAGCTGAACAATGGCGGTTGGAGTAAAGAACTCTCCGCCCTTCTGCCCCTCGCTCATGGCAAAGTGACCAAGGAAGTATTCATAAATCTTGCCAAAAGCATCCCCCTCAATGTCCATTGGCACCGAGTTCATGGTCTTGAGCAGCTCTTTGAGCAGGGAGTTCTCGAAACGGTTGTAGGTTTTGGGCAAAACATCCTTGAGATCGGGGTTCTCCGCTTCGATGGCCCGCATTGCATCGTTGATTGCAGCACCAATGTTGACACCTTCAGGGAGTTGTATCAGTGTCGAAAAACGAGCCTCCTCCGGTAGAAACAGCACACCTTGAGCCTGATAGTCCGCCGCGCCGATGCTGCGTCGCCCGCCACCCGACCCCTCAAGCTCTTTGGCTGCCACCTGAAACTTGTGGTCGGCAAATCGCAAAAATACAAGCCCAAGAACCGGAACAGAGTATTCCGAAGATTTCAGCTTTGAGTTAGCCCGAAGTTCGTCTGCCGCCGCCCAAAGTCGTGATTCTATGTTGCTTCCGTTGTGGTTCATGAATTATTCTGTAGTCCGTTGTGTTGCAAATTGTGGTTCGTACCTGCTGGTCTTTTCAAATAAGGTTTAAAGCTTTCTTTCCATGAACAAGTTCAAGGTCCGTGTGCGGTAACCGGTCGGATACGGAAGGCTCAGAATGTGGCATAACCAAATACCAGACCATCTTTTGAAATGCTCACCAGAAGCTGAAGATAATGTTTTATCTGAAGTAATCTCCGGCCAGTCGATAGAACATCACCGGTAATCATCAAGGTGGGTATAGAGATTCTTCAGCACTACCTGAAAGCTCTTGTAACAGCAATCCTGAAAAGCTGTCATCAGTTGCAGATTCGGCTTGAATACACAAATCTCGGTTGAGCACACTCCAATCATTTCTTTCCTTTCGTGGCGTTGCCACCTCCTCCAACCGCTTTATCTCCCATTCGCCGCTGAAACAGGGGAGGCGGGTTTTGCCGGTGAGGAGTTGCTGCATGGCAGCCTGTTTGATGTTGCGCTTTTTGGTGATGAGCCGCTCCAGCCCGTCCAGCAGGCTGCACCCTCATCTCTCGATTTAGGTTTTAATTACGGCAAATTCGCCACAATTAAAAGCCGGGTTAAAATGATAATTGCCATTTCTCCGAACCACGAATAAGTCAGAAAGCTTCTGACCTTTCTGATAGTTCAGATAAAGCCCTGAAGTGCTCATGGTTGTTTTTTTTTGATAAAGACGTGCAGAATTATGATCTTTTTGCCTTGTAAAGTTTTTCCTGCCTGTAATCGTCGTAGTGGAAAAGATCAACCGAACCAAAGGCTGGTTGCACACCATCTTTGCCCGAAACCCGAATCGCCCCGGCTGGCAGTTGCCAGTCAATACCAAGCGCCAGGTCATTCCACATAAACCCTGCATCGTGCGAAGGAGTATAGTAGTTGTCGCACTTGTAGGAAAAAACAGCCTCCGGAGAGAGTACAACAAAACCGTGCCCGAACCCTTTCGGCACCCAGAGCATATTTTTCCGTTCAGCATCCAGCACACAAGCTACATGACGGCCGTACCAGGGAGAGCCAAGACGCAAGTCAACGGCAACATCAAGAACACTGCCATACAATACCCGGACAAGCTTCGACTGGGTAAATGGCGGCTTCTGAAAATGGAGCCCGCGAAGCACCCCGTAGCCCGACTTCGACTCATTATCCTGCACAAACGAAACATGCCCGATGTGCTGTTCAAAAAGATCCTGCCGAAACGACTCAAAAAAATAGCCCCGATCATCACCGAACACCTGCGGCTCAAAAATCAGGACATCAGGTATGGCTGTAGAAATCACTTGCATAAACGCGAAAAAAAATATTAAATCACCACGCCAAAGGAGAACTTTTACCAGAAAAAATGGATGAACCACCATTCAGCCAAAATATAACAATTGAGCCGCAACAAAAAACAGCACTTCACCTCTGAACCAGCAACAGCTTGAGGTACTGTCCATAATGGCTCTTCATCAAAGGTTCAGATAACCTGAGCAGCTCCTCATCATTAATCCAGCCATTGCGCCAGGCAATCTCTTCAGGGCAGGCAACTTTCAGCCCCTGCCGTTTTTCTACGGTCTGAATAAAGTTCCCTGCCTCCTGAAACGATTCATGAGTACCGGTATCAAGCCAGGCAAAACCACGCCCCAGCATGGAGCATTTAAGCTGCCCCGTCAGCAGATAAGCCTCATTAACCGCCGTAATTTCAAGCTCTCCGCGAGGGGAAGGGCGCACCTCTCTGGCAATCTCGACAACATTATTGGGGTAAAAATAAAGGCCAACAACCGCATAATTCGACTTCGGGTTCAGCGGCTTTTCAGCAAGAGAGAGCACATTGCCCTCACCATCAAGCTCCGCCACCCCATAACGCTCCGGGTCACTGACATAATAACCAAATATCGTGGCCTTGCGCTCTTTCTGGACACTCTGCACTGCCGCCTCAAGCATTGAGGTGAAGGCATAACCAAAAAAGATATTGTCGCCCAGAATAAGGGCCACATCATCACTGCCAATAAACGATTCGCCGAGAATAAACGCCTGGGCCAAACCGTCGGGGGAGGGCTGCACAATGTATGTGAGCGAAATCCCCCAGTCACTGCCATCTCCCAGCAGCTTCATGAACATCGGCTGATCTTCGGGTGTGGTGATAACAAGAATATCCCTTATCCCCGCAAGCATAAGCGTCGTAAGGGGATAATAGATCATTGGCTTGTCGTAAACCGGAAGGAGCTGCTTCGATACTGCCCTGGTAACCGGGTAAAGCCTGGTGCCAGATCCTCCTGCAAGAATAATTCCTTTCATATAGCTCCACTCTGGTTTATGGGTTTCACTGCCCTCGGCTGCATTAGCTGATTTTCTTCAGTATAAATAAATATTGCTTATAACACATTTGTATTATTGTGCATAACATCGATTGAAACACCGTTGTCGAATTCACGGCCTGCTCGGCGAGGCTTTTGGGCGTTAATGGAAAATATGGTGCGTTGAAACGGGATAATATTATTACTTTTACAAATTTGCTTGCCCTTTTTATCTTCTCCCTTTCACGTTCACTACCCAATGACTAAAAAAAAAAGCCGTTATTTGACCGCAAAGCGTAGTTTCACCGCTGAATTAACACTCTCACAAAGTAACCATACCAATGACCATGAAGGGTGAAGCCAAGGCAATTGTTTTGCAGAAAGCCAACAAGCTTAAACTGCTGAGTGCTCCGTACCATGCCGATCAGCCCGATGATGTTCTGATCAAAACTATTGCAAGCACTATAACACCGGGATATGACCGGCTTCTGCTGACCAACAAGCCAGTATCGAGCAGGGTTTTCCATTATCCCATCATGCCGGGAAGTGAAGCTATTGGCCAGATTATCAAAACTGCTCCGGGGGTCACCGATCTGCAGCCGGGCGATTTTGTCTTTGTTTTCATGGCAGATCGCTGGGAGGGAATTGAGCCTTATGCTGGGTGCCATGCAGAGATTATCCCCACATCACGCCAGAATGTTTTACCCCTTGGCCGCCTCCCTCTCCACCGGGATTTGCTTACAGGGGTGCTGGCATACGCCGTCAGCGCTCTGGATAAAGTGCCTCTTGAAACCTCGTCAAGAGTTCTTGTGCTCGGTCTTGGATCGGTCGGACTCATGGTTGCGGAATATCTCCACTCTCTCGGCTTCAGGAATGTTGACGCAGTAGAGACCTTCAGTATCAGGGGTCAACTCTCTCACGCCGAACATATTGCTCTCGACATTGATGATTTCACCCCGGAGTTCAACAACAGCTACGATCTGATTATTGAGACCACCGGAAGAATCCTGCTTGTAGAAAAGGCCGTGCGGCTGATGAAGCAGCGTGCTGTCGTTCTGCTGATGGGCAATTATGAGGTTATGGCTTATGATTACCGTCTTATACAGGATAAGGAGCCGGTCATCATCAGCTCCAGCATGACCACAATCTCTCACTTGAAGAGAGCCTCTTCCCTGCTTGAGGAAGAGAGAGTGGACTCTGAAAAGTTTTTTACCAGTGTCTTTCCGGTCTCACAGTTTGAACTGGCCTGGCGCAGGGCTCTTGACGGCAAGGAATCTATCAAAACCGTGTTGAGCTGGGTATAAACACTGAAAATCCTTTCCCTATGGGTATTGCTGTCCGTTTAAACGCCGTTTCAAAAATGTTCGGAAGCTTTGCTGCAAACAGCAATATCTCCCTTTCGGTGGAGGAGGGCACCATTCACGCCCTTGTCGGAGAGAACGGTGCCGGAAAAAGCACCCTGACCAAAATCATCTACGGGATACACCAGCCCACCTCGGGAGAGATCGCCATACAGGGAAAGACTGTCCGCTTCACCTCTCCACGGGAAGCGATCAAGGCGGGTATCGGCATGGTTCATCAGCACTTCATGCTTGTGCCGGAACTCACCGTCGCTGAAAACATCATCCTCGGCCATGAAAAGAGCAGACTCTTTCGAAGCCTTCCCCTGAAAAGCGCCAAAGCACTCATCCGCAAAGATGCTGAAGCTTACGGGCTGGCCGTTGACCCTGAGGCCCTGGTTGCAAGCCTCAGTATCGGCGAGCAGCAGCGGGTTGAAATTCTCAAGCTCCTTTTCCGTCAAGCCTCCATAATGATTTTTGATGAACCAACAGCGGTGCTGGCTCCCTCGGAAACGGATCGGCTTTTTGCAACCCTCCGTTCTCTCCGCAACAAGGGAAAAACAATCATCCTCATTACCCACAAGCTTGACGAGGTACTGGCTGTAGCCTGCACGGTGAGCGTCATGCGAAAAGGGGAAATTGTCGGCACCGTGCCAGCCTCCTCGGTAACAAAAGCTGAACTTGCCCGAATGATGGTGGGGCGCAGCGTGCTCTTGAGGGTCACCAATCCCCCACCCACTCCTGGTGAAACCGTTCTCAACATTAATAAACTTGGATTTCGCACACCCAAAGGCGAAGAGAGGCTTCGTGATTTCACCCTGAAAATAAGGGCAGGAGAGATTTACGGCATTGCCGGAGTTGAGGGGAACGGACAGAGTGAACTACTGCAGGCGCTCTGGGGGCTGGCACCCGAGGGTACCATCATCTCCGGTGATGCAAAGCTCAACGGAATCACGCTCATCGGAAAGAGCCCGCGCAAAATTGCCATGATGGGCGTATCCCTGACTCCTGAAAACCGCCTGCGCCATGCGGTTATACTCGACTACACTGTTTCTGAAAACCTTATTTTTGGCCGCCACCGGGAACGCTCTTTTCACCGGGGTATCGGCTTTAACCAGCCTGCTCTCAACCGTTATGCGGCAGAGATGATCTCCTGCTTTGATATCAGATGCACCTTACCGGCTCACCAACCAATCCGCACCCTCTCGGGAGGCAACCAGCAGAAGGTCGTTCTTGCCCGGGAACTCAACCGGCCTGGCATCTCCCTGCTTATTCTTGCGCAGCCTGCCCGAGGGGTTGATATTGGCGCCATTGAGACCATCCATAAAAAAATTATTGAGGCACGCAGAAGTGGTATGGCCATACTGCTTGTCTCCTCCGAGCTGGACGAGATCATTGCACTTTCAACCCGTATCGGCTGCCTCTACAAAGGCTCCATCCGCCATGAATTCAGCGAGGAGGAGGTAGAGCTTAAAAGAAAAAAGGAAAATGAGTTCGAGAAAGAGATCGGCCTTCATATCACATGAATGAACAACCTCCCTGCCATGCGTCCTAAAAGTCTCCGGGTTCTCATACCTCTCATCTCTATCCTCTCGACGCTTGCGGTCAGCACGCTGATCATCTTCATGGCGGGCAGGGATCCTCTCATGATTTTCGAAAAAATGTTTCAGGCAACGCTTGGCTCCTCCTATGGCTCAGGACAGGTGGTGTTCAGGGTGACAACGCTTGTTTTTACAGGGCTTGCCGTTGCGCTTCCCTTTCAGATGAGGCTCCTCAACATCGGTGCGGAAGGCCAGCTTCTTGTGGGAGCTTTTGCCTCAGCAATGACCGGTGCCATGCTTCCGGCCTCCCTCCCCGCCGTTGCGGCCATCTCCCTCTGCACCCTGTCAGCAATGGCTGCAGGTGCCTGCTGGGCGCTTCTGGCTGGAGTACTTAAGGTACGTTTTGGCGTCAATGAGGTGATAGCAACCATCATGCTGAATTTCATTGCCCAGGGCCTCACCGGGTATCTCCTCACCTACCATTTTGCAATCCCTTCGACCGTTCATACGGCCCCAATCACTCCCGCAGCCGCCATACCCTCTTTCGGCGCTGTTACAGGATGGCTCGCCAACTCGCCCGCCAATCTCAGTACTTTTCTGGCCATCGGGTTAGCGCTTCTCTTCCAGATTATCCTTTTTCAATCGAGATTTGGTTATGAGATGCGAGCGGCAGGCCTGCAGCCGGAGGCCGCCCGGTATGGAGGAATCAACAGTGGAATGCACACTCTCGCCGCCATGGGCATTGGCGGGGCTGCTGCAGGACTGGGTGCCGCAAACATTGTTCTCGGCTACAGACACTATTTTGAGGCTGGAATGACAGGAGGCATCGGCTTTACGGCCATCGCCGTCTCACTTCTCGCTGGCGCTCATCCCTTGTGGATTTTCCTCTCCGCACTCTTTTTTGGATTTCTCGAATACGGCGGCCTGACGGTAAACGCCTTGATTCCAAAAGATATTTTCATGGTCATAGAAGCCATCACCATCCTTCTTGTCATTGCATTCACTGCTCTCGGCAAGCGATTTCTGTAACAGTTTTTTTCCTTTGAAAAAATTTCATAAGTTATCGGCGGAGTATAACAATAAAAAATCGGCAAAATGGCAAAAACCACTACGGAAAAAGAGGGCAAAACGAAGGCCCCGGCAAAGGGAAGCAAAAAAGGCGAAACTGCACTAAAACCTGAAATACACGAAGAACAGGTAAGACTTGCGGCATACTACCGCTGGGAAGCGAAAGGAAAGGGCCACGGCTCACAGGCTGATGACTGGTCAGAAGCGGAAGACTCCCTGACCGACTGAACTGCCTGCACCTCGAACAACGCCGCAAGGCCATTCTTTCTTGACAAATTCCATGGTAAAAAAAAACATCGCCTACCTCTGGGGATCCATCTCAATTTTTTTTGCCGGCCTTTGGCTGGTATTGCGCATCATCCTTGAATATTTTGGATTGATCAGCGACGGAAACGACAGAACAACAGGTATAAAGGATCTTCGAGAGGAGTACAAGAGAGCCAACTACAGGTAGCTATTCTGTCGTTACCACAGTCAACTCTACCGGCTGCTCGGGAGAGAGAAAAGAGCCAACTGCCGGCTTTTGGCTGATAACGGTATTGGGCACAAGGAGTGCAGAATATTCCGTCGAGATCTTTCCCATCGTAAGTCCTGCTCCGGTAATCACCTCCTGTGCTTGCGCAAGAGACATGCCAAGAACATCGGGAAGTGCAATTTTTTTCATCCCCTGGGCCGACGCTTCATACCTGCCAACAATAATGGATGCTGAGGTGCCTGACTTCACCATGGTCTGTGCCGGGATCGACTGGCTCAGCACCCGTCCGTTCTCTTCGGGGTTGGTGACGGTACTGATCTGCACACCAAGAAGTGCAATATCCATACGCGCAGCCGCCTGACGGGCATCAGATTCGGGTCTTCCCACAAGATCAGGCATTGGAAAAGTGGGCTTCTCCCGCCGGTTAACCACCAGATAAACATTTCTTCCTGGCTTGACCTCCATCCCTGCCTGGGGCATTTGGGATAAAACAACATTGGAGTCAACCTGAATAAGGTATTTTACGTGATAACTTTTTATGGCATCAAAACCTGCCATCCGCAGTTTCTCGGAAGCGTTATCATAGTTCATGTTGGTCACATCAGGAACAATCTTGACACTCCCCTGAGAAATATAGAGAGGCATAAGCAGTTTGTCGAACAGCAGAACAATCCCGAAGAGTAAAAGAACAATCACGCCTGCTTTTTTCATCTCACCTGTAACGGTTAACCTGTTCGGGAACTAATACTCTCTTACCATGACAAAATCCACAAGCCGCAACAGTGATGTTTTGGCCTTACCGTCATGAAAAGTGCTGATTGATGCGACAGCTTTTGCAGCAAACTTTTCAGCAACGTCAGCGGCGTAGTCGAGACCACCTTTGCCGGTTACAAACGCTATCACCTCACTGCTCTTTACCGCCCTTTTTCGGGAACTCTTTAGAATAGAACGAATCATCTTCTGTTCAGAAGCAGAAGCATTGCGAAGGGCATAAATCAGGGGTAAAGTTATCTTCTTGTCCTTGATGTCGATACCCATCTGCTTTCCGGTTTTTTTTGAATCTCCCGTATAGTCAAGCAGATCATCACGAATCTGGAACGCAAGGCCAAGATACTCTCCATAACTTTTCAGGGCGGCAATGCTGCTCTCATCGGTGGTGGCACTCATCGCTCCCATGGCGCAGGAAGACGCGATCAGGGATGCCGTTTTGTCGGAGATAACGCTCAGGTAATCCTCTTCAGAAATGTCAAGACTGCGCGTTTTCTGAATCTGCAGAATCTCCCCCTCACTCATCCGGCGAACTGCTTCAGAAACAAGATGGAGAAAGCCATAATCCTTGTGTTCAAGGGAGTAGAGAAGACCCCTTGAGAGAAGATAATCGCCCATGAGTACCGATATCTTGTTTTTCCACAAGGCATTAATTGATGGCAACCCTCGCCTCATCTCTGCGCCATCAACAACATCGTCATGAATCAGTGTTGCTGAATGGAGCAGTTCAACCATAATAGCCGCCCGGTAACTGGCATCAGTCACCCCGCCACACAACTGGGCAGAGAGCAACACCATGGCAGGACGTATCTGCTTGCCCTGCTGCTTGAGCACGTAGCGCGAAACCTTGTCAACAAGCGTATTGCGGGCATACAGCACCTCTTTGTACCTCTGCCTGAAAACACCAACCTCAACTGCTACCGATGCAGTAACGTCCTTGATATCCACCAACTCCCCGGAATGTTATCGTAACCTGCTCTCCCAAAAAAAACAAGGTATAACATTTCCATGAGCAAAAAAAATTGCCAATTACATTGAGACCGGTAAACATTTATCTTGCCCAGGTGCATCTTTGTTGCTATGTTTTGCCATATAACAGCCGCATCCAGATAAACTATCCTGTTTGTTTCATCCTGAACCAAATTTATGAGCGAAGAAGCAGAATCAACACCTTCACTGCAGCTTTCTGACGAGAAACCACAAAGCCATGCTGTCAGTGAGTCTGAACCAGACAACGAACTTAATTTTATAGGCCATCTTGAGGAGATACGCGGACGACTTATCAAGTCCACCCTGGCGCTGCTTGTCGTTACCGCATTGTGTGCCACCTATGCCGATTTTCTGGTCAACGAGATCCTGATTGGCCCGCTCAAACGAAGCAGTGAATCGCTGGTACTTCAAAATCTGGTTCCTTACGGACAGCTCTCCCTCTACTTCCAGGTGGTCTTCTTTGCCGGATTCATCATCTCTTTTCCCTTCATCGCCTGGCAGATATGGCAGTTTGTTGCTCCAGCCCTGCATGAGCACGAGCGCAAGGCTGGCCGGTTTTCCATACTCTTCATCTCCCTTTGCTTCTTTTCGGGCATAGCCTTCGGTTATTTTGTCTTTCTGCCAATCTCGCTTCAGTTCTTTGCCAGCTTTGGCACCCCCCTGATCAAGAACAATATCTCCGTTCAGGACTACATCAGCTTTTTTATCGGCACACTCCTGACCGCCGGATTTGTTTTCGAGCTCCCGTTCATCTCCTATATCCTTTCAAAAATCGGTCTCTTGACACCTGCCTTCATGAGGTTTTACCGCAAACACGCTATTGTTTTTCTTCTGATTGTTGCTGCCGTAGTTACCCCCTCTACCGATATTGTCACGCAGCTCATCATCGGCCTCCCGATGATTCTCCTCTATGAGGTCAGCATACTGATTTCAGTTCAGGTCAACCGGAACAATGCCGCACTGAAGTGATGTGCCGCCCTACCGGGGGTTTATCGCAAGCTGCGGCAGCAAGCAGCTTGCCATAGAGCGCTTCCGTCTCTTTTTTCAGCTCATCCAGAGAGCCTTTGTTGAACAGCACATAATCGGCCATGGCAATCAGCTTCTCCTGGGGCCATTGTGTTGCAATACGCTGCTTGACCTCTTCATAGCTTCCCATACCCTTCTGTACCGCTCTTTTAATCCGATCCTGCTCATCAGCAGCAACAACCACAACAGCATCAAGCCCCTCATTCGTACCCGATTCAAACAGAATTGCCGCCTCCCGCACAAGAATTTTTATTCCCTGCTTTTCAGCATCGTCCACCGCTTTGCAAAACTCGGCATACACCTTTGGATGGATAAGCCTGTTCAGTGCCTGAAGTTTTTCAGGAGAAGAAAAAACTGTCGCCGCAATTTTTTTTCTATTCAGAACCATCCCGCCAGCAGCATCACGCGAATAAACCTCCGCACCAAAAAGCGCTCTCATTCCATCAATCACCTCCGGATCATGAAGCTGAAGCTCTTTTGCCACCCGATCAGACTCAAAAAGAGCACAACCCATCTCCGCAAGAAAACGGCAAACCATTGATTTGCCGCTACCAAGCCCGCCCGTCACGCCTGCAAGAAAAGGAGATCTCCGCTTCATTGTTCTGCACCTGTTTTTTTTCGGATATTAAGTCTGACCAGCTCAAGAACCGATCTCCAGAGTTCAGGATTCCTCATGTAAACTTCCCTCTTGCGGGCAAGGCTTTCACGGGTAAGGGCATGACGCAGAAGGAGCTCATCAATATCAGTTGAATTGAGCTGCGCAAGTCCTTCCCCGCCATCATGAGGCGTAATTCCCGATAAAACAAGATAATCCGAGTAGAATCCTGCAATTCTGACATCATCCTTGTCAAGGCACACCAACTTCTCTCCGCCGCACCCTGAAAGTGCGCAAATGAAAAGAAGACAAAAAAAAGATGACCGAAGAGTGTAGAAAAATTTCATTACCGCAAAAGTAAATTTCGGGACTGCAGAGAAACTAAATCTTCCAGATGAAAGTTTAAACATTTTTTATGGTATTGTAATCACTGTGGCCACTTTTTAAACTTTAAATCAGAACGCGTTATGGCTTATCACCAACCGGCACTTTTATACGCAGAAAACGCACTTGAGCCCTACATATCGGCAAAGACAGTTGGTTTTCACTTTGGAAAGCATCATGCTGCATACATATTGAACTATAATAACCTCGTGGCAGGTACTTCTCTCGACAACCTGAGCCTCGAAGAGGTAATTGCGCAGAGTGCTGCAGACCCCCAGAAAATTGGCATTTTCAATAACGGAGCACAGGCCTGGAACCACTCCTTCTACTGGAACTGCCTCACGTCAGACGGTGGTGGCGAACCTTCCGGAGAACTCGCAGCAAAGATTGCCCAGGATTTCGGCAGTTTCGACAAGTTTAAAGATGAACTCAAGGCTGCCGCAGCTACCCAGTTCGGCAGCGGATGGGCCTGGCTTGTGCTTGAAGGCGGACAACTGAAGGTGGTAAAAACCAGTAACGCCCAAACACCCTTAACCAGTGGCCAGAAACCGATTCTTGTTATCGATGTATGGGAACACGCCTACTATCTCGACTACCAGAACCGTCGTCCTGACTATGTTGCAGCAGTGATTGACAATCTTCTCAACTGGAAATTTGCAGCAGAGAATTTCAAAAAAGGGAGTGTGGCGTAGGCTGGCTGGCATTGCGCCCCTGCTGAAGTTGTGCCGGAGAGGGTTACGTTGGAGTTCAAGCTGACATAACCCCCCGCAGGCACTTTTACATCCATGGTGTGAATGCAGCATCGTCGATAAAGACCACCTTCGCTTTTTTGGGAAATGGAAATCTGAGTGAGCGCTTTTCCCTGTTGAACACCCGTTCGTCATAAGCTATGAGCAGTTGATGCTCACCAATGCCATCCCCGCTGTTGTAAAGTACCATATCAATCTCTTTCGGCACAAGCGCACTGCGCCCGTCCATGGTGATGGTCTCGAAATTCCTGAAATGCATCTCTGTTATCGTATTTCCCTTCAAATCCTTTAAAAGAAGGGCAGTGAGTGTTCTGTTGGATGGATTGATGACCACCTCTTTGCTTCCCGTAGAGCTTGCAACCGTAAAGAGTAACATTCCTGCACCTCTCTTCACTGATGTGATGGCACTGAACGGTTCCGTAATATTAACCAGCCCCAAAAGAGATTCCGACAAGAGCCGATACCCTGAATTCACTCCAAGAATTTTCTCAAGATTCATGTCACTGTTGCTGCCCAGAAAAAGACGATTATTGAGCCTGTCGTGCACATAGAGGGAATCCTGGCTAAAATACATATCTGCGACTGGCCATCCAATGATACCGGCAGTGGCAATTATCCTCGACTCCCCTCCACGATTGACAAGAATATTGCAGAAGAGGCGATTCTGCCGTTTCGGCGTCTTGATCCATACATCGGCATATCCGTCAAGCGACCGAATAAATGGCGAAGCCTCTGCAACTTCCTTGTAGAGCACAGCATGTTCAACAAGAAGCGCGGTCTGCTCAGCCGGAAGCTCCTGCTTGCCTACCGTTCTAAAACCCGCACAACCCCACACCTGAACAAGCATGCAGAGCACCCACAACAGCCTCCACTTTCCTTTCATTATGTTAATTCCCGTAACTGCTACTTATTTCTTTTGAGATTCATCACTTTTGCTGCACATTGCAGTTGCAGGCATCGCGAGCGCTGCGCGTGGATTGTTATGTCACAGGTTACGGTAAAATACAGAGCAATCAAAACCACAACAATTTATTTAAAGCCATGCAATCCCTCTATCTTAAGCCAAAAGAGCACTACAGAATCCAGAAAGGCCATCTCTGGGTCTTCAGTAATGAACTCACAACTCTTCCCCGCGATATTGCCTCCGGCGAAACCGTCAAACTTTTTACCCACGACAAAAAATTTCTCGGAACCGGCTTCTACAACCCTCACTCGCTCATATCGGTCAGGCTGCTTACCCGCACCGATGAAGAGCCCGACAAGAATTTTTTTCTTAAAAAATTTCGTGAAGCGCTAACACTCCGTGAAAAGATCTACAAACCTGAGGAGACCAACGCCTACCGCCTTGTGCATGGCGAATCGGATGGCTTGCCCGGCCTCATTGTTGACCGCTTCAACAAGGCAGTTGTGCTCCAGGCCTTTTCGGCAGGCATGGACATTCACCTGCCGCTCATCTGTGATGTCTTGCAGGAGCTGCTCAACCCTTCCGTTATCATTGTTCGGAACGAATCTCCGCTGAGGGAGCTCGAAGGGCTAACGCTCCACAAAGATGTGGTGAGAGGCGAGCGCTCCGAAACCATACAGACCATTCACGATGCAGGCATTACCTTTGAGGTCGATCTTTTTGAGGGGCAAAAAACCGGCTTTTTCCTTGACCAGCGGGAAAATCGCAAAGTTATCAGAAAATTCTCCGAAGGGGCTGAAGTGCTTGATGTCTTTACCAATGATGGCGGCTTTGCCCTGAACGCTCTCTATGGAGGCGCCCGTTCAGCCATTCTTGTCGATGCCTCAAAAGAGGCGCTGCAAAGGGCGGAGCGCAACGCGCAACTCAACAAATTTTCCGACTACGGCCTCGTTGCAACAGATGCTTTCGATACTCTTGATCAGATGGTTGAGGCCAAGGAATCATTTGACCTTGTGATTCTTGACCCACCAAGTTTCACCAAAAGCCGCAAAAACCTTCCCGGTGCCCTCAAAGCCTACAAAAGACTCAACAAGCTCGGGCTCCAGCTTCTGAAAAACGGAGGGTTTCTTGCCACAGCCTCTTGCAGTCACCACGTTTCAGAAGAGGACTTCCTGCAATCAGTACATCAGGCGGCCCTTGCTGCCGGATGCCAACTCCGGCTGATCCATAAAAATTCGCAGCCCTTCGACCATCCGGTACTGCTTGCCATGCCGGAAACAAGCTACCTCAAGTTCGCCTGTTTTTACGTTACACGCTGAACTGAAGAAGAGCCACTTCGGCAGCCTCCGGGCTGCCGAAGTGGCAAATGGTCAATTAAAATCCCCTTTGAATTAATCTACTCCTCCCCCTTCGGAAGTTCTGAGATAGCTCCCCGCAGATACTCCGCCGCATCATCAAGAAGTTTCATCGCCTGGCGAATTTCATAATCGTCATCCGTATCATCCTTTGCCCTCTCCAGCCGTCTCTTTGCATCCTGAACAGCATTGGCGGCAAGCTGCAGTTTTGAACCAATAGCCACAACACCCTCCTCTCAGTTTTAATTTAGCAACTTCCCAATATACCAACGATTGAGATAAAGTTGTAATCCTGCATTCAGAAACATCACTTGCGCCCCGACCCGAAGAGCCCTCTCCGCAAAAACCATTTGAGCAGTTCAAGAACAGGCACAACAGTCGCAGCCGAAGCAATCACAATGGCCCAGTCTTCTCCGGTCAGCAAAAAAGTACCAAAGGGCGCATGAAAAAAGGGAACAATAATGATAGCCGCAAGCATCAACAGTTCCCAGCCAATGGCAAGGTTCAGCCACTTGTTGGCAAAAGGGCGGTTGATAATTGAGCTCTTTTCGGAACGGAAATTGTAGGCCTTGAAAAACTGGATGAGGACGAGCGAGACAAAGGTCATGGTCATCGCCTCTTTGAGGGGACGACCGGAGGCAAGAGCCCACTGGAAAAGCGAAATATTGACAATGGTCGACCACCCACCGCCAACCAGCATAAGGGAAAGTACGGAACGGGTAAATATCCCTTTTTTGGGGTCATTGGGAGGGCGGAGCATAATGTCGCGTTCAGCCGGATCAACAGCAAGCGCCAAAGCAGGAAGACCATCGGTCGCAAGGTTCACATAAAGAAGCTGCACCGCAGAGAGCGGCAGCGGCATGCCCATAAGGGTTGCAACAGCCATCAGACCAAGTTCGCCGATATTCGAAGAGAGCAAGTAAATGAGATATTTTTTGATGTTCTCATAGATCCCTCTTCCCTCCTCCACTGCCGCCACAATGGAGGCAAAGTTGTCGTCAGTCAGCATCATGGCCGAAGCCTCCTTGGCAACATCGGTACCGGTAATGCCCATAGAGATCCCTATATCAGCTTTCTTGAGGGCTGGAGCATCATTCACTCCATCCCCCGTCATGGCGACCACTTCGCCGTTCTGCTGCAGGGCAGTAACAATGCGGAGCTTGTGCTCAGGGGCAACCCTTGCAAAAACTGAGATGGAGCTGGCCGCAGCACGCAGCTCTTCATCACTCATATTCTGAAGAATAGCCCCGCTCACCACCTTTCCATCACCCAAAATCCCCAGCTCACGGGCAATGGCTTCGGCAGTCAATGGATGGTCTCCGGTAATCATGACCGGGCGAATACCTGCTGCAAGGCATTGACGCACAGCTTCACCGGCTTCACCCCTCGGAGGATCAATCATGCCCGCAAAACCGAGAAAGGTCATCCCTTCGCCAGCTCCCTTAATCTCCTGCACCTCCTTTACCGCAAGGGCAAGCACCCTGAGCGCCCTTTTGCCAAGCGCATCTGCCTCGGCAAGAAGTGAAGCTCTCAAGGCATCATCAAGCGGCTGAACACCACCCTCCACACGAACAAATTGGCAGCCCGGAAGCAGCGCCTCAGGAGCGCCTTTGATGACAGCTTTGATCCCTTCGCCACTGCGGTGCAGGGTAATCATCCGTCTGGTTTCGGAAGAAAAAGGCTGCTCGTCAAGGCGCTCATGCTTCTGCTGTAGCTCAATTTCATTCAGCCCTGCCTTGCGGGCAACCACAAGTAGCGCCCCCTCGGTTGGATCTCCGGCAATCTGCCATCCACCCTCCCCGCTCTCTACAATCCGCGCATCATTGCAGAGAAGAGCCGCAACAAGAAGCTCCTCCATACTCTCCGGCAGAGCTCCTCCTCCCTGAACCGTCAAAGAACCATCAGGGGTATAACCGGAACCACTCACCTCAATCAGTGTCGATGACGTGTAGAGCACACGCACCGTCATTTCACCACGCGTGAGAGTGCCGGTTTTATCCGAACAGATAACTGTGGTGCTGCCAAGAGTCTCCACAACCGGCAGGCGCCGCATGAGAGCATGACGTTTCACCATGCGCTGCACGCCAAGCGCAAGGGAAATGGTTACCACGGCAGGAAGTGCTTCGGGTACGACAGCCACGGCAAGAGCAATGCCAAAAATCAGCATCTCAATAAACGACTGGCCACGGAACACCCCGAAGAGCACAATAACCAGTACAATCACAAAAGCCGCACGCGCCAGCGCCGTCCCAACCTTGTCGAGATTTTTCTGGAGCGGCGTTTTTTCAGTTTTAACCCCTTGCAGCATCGCGGCAATCCTGCCGAATTCGCTCTGCATACCAGTCGCAACCACCAGGGCTGAAGCACGGCCATAACTGATAGAGGTACCAGCAAAAACCATATTATGTCGGTCGCCAGGGCCAGACTGTGCGGAAAGAACAACCTCTGCCTCTTTTTCAGACGGCAACGACTCCCCCGTCAGCGACGCTTCGTCGGCACGCAGGTTCATTGCCTGCAGCAGCCTTGCATCGGCAGGCACACGATCTCCGGCGGCCAGCATCACCACATCACCAGGCACAATCTCAGAAGCATCGATCATGATCTCCTTTCCATCACGCAGCACCTTTGCGAGTGGAGCCGCCATTGCCTTCAGCGCCTCAATAGCCCGTTCAGCCTTGAACTCCTGAACAAAACCGAGCAGCACAGCAAAGACGACAATCACGGCAATGGCAACGGCCTCAACACCGTGGCCAAGAAAAGCCGAGAGAATCGTTGCAAAAAGAAGGGTAAGAATCAGAACATTTTTAAACTGTTCAAGCAACAAAAGCCAGGGACTTGCCCGACGCTCAGCTTCAAGACGATTAGGGCCATAAACCCCAAGGCGACTGGTTGCCTCCGCATGAGTGAGGCCAGCAGCAGAAGAACCTGTTTTTTCAAGCGCCTCCTGTGCAGACAACGTATGCCACTGTTCCAAAGCCATCAACTCACTCCTGTTAAATTTTTACCTGCAAAATCACTCGGAACATCACATCCCTGTTGCTGAAGGTTCATCAGTTGCCTCACTCCCTGCCAAATGAAGAAAAAACCATAATCTTTCCGGCGCTGATAACATCGGCTACGCCACCGGGAATATCGCCTTCGAAGAATTTTGCGGTTGCTCTGGCAGAATATGCCGTTGCTGATTTGGGATCCAGTTCAACAGCCTTCGTAAGGTCAGTAATGGCCCCCTTGTTGTCTCCTGCAGTATATTTAACGGCGGCTCTGCCAACATAGACCTTGGCCGACGTGGAGTCAAGTTTTAGTGCTTTTGAAAACTCGGCAATGGAGCCCTGGACGGCGCCAGTGCCAATCTTTGCTCCCGTACTCAGTACACTGTTTTTTGACTCATCTGACACGTTGTCGCAAGCTGAAACAGTCATACCCATGAGAGCGATAAACGAAATGGAGAGTATTCGTAATGCTTTTTTCACTGATGACCTCTATTTTATGAGCGTTAATGATGCGTTGTGCTTGTGATTATTTGAAATATTTTCGACCGTCCACTCTACTCTTCGCCTGAATTCTGCCTTACGAACAGTGCAGCCCTCTTTTTGACATATTTCACACGAAAAATCAAGGCATCCATCCGTATGAACAGATAACTCGATAGTTTCACCAAAACTTTCGTTGACCAGTCGGCTGAGTTTGTCGATTTCCCGATGAGCTTCGTGAACATTGAGGTACCAGGGAACCGTCAGATGGCAGTCAAGATGGAGTGTGCTGCCGTACTTGATAATGCGCATATTGTGCAGATCAATCCACTCCTGAGGACGATGAGCCTCCAGCAGGTCAACCATTTTTTTCAGTAACTCTTCGTCTGCTTCATCCATAATTCCCCTCAGAGAATCACGAATAATCTTGTATCCGGTATAGACAATAAGCAGGGCAAACAGCAGGGCAACAGCGCTGTCAAGCCAGACCATCTTTGTAAAAAAGAGCAGAATCAATCCGAGAATGATGCCAATCGTAGAGTAGGTGTCTGACTGGAGATGTTTTCCGCTGGCAACAAGGGCAAGTGAGTTGTTCTGGCCTCCTTTTTTTACGGCAATTGCACCGACGAGATAGTTAATTATAGCGGTAACAGTTATCAGGAGTATGCCATAATCAAGCTGACCAATCGGCTCAGGAGTACCAAAAAGATTTCTGATCGCTTCATAGATGATAAGCAAACCAGCGCAGGCAATCAATGTTCCTTCGATGGCTGCTGAAATAAACTCTACCTTCCCGTGACCGTAAGGGTGGTCGCTATCTTTTGGCTTTGCAGAGATATAGAGGCTGTACAAGCCAATAAAGGCGCTGGTGACATTGACGGTACTCTCCAGTGCATCGGTCAGAATCGCTACAGAATGAGTGATGTACCATGCGCCCAATTTGATGACAAAAAGCAAAACGCCAGTAACCGCAACAATCTTCTGAAAATCATAGTTTTGTTTTGCTTTTGTCATCGCAATACCACTCCCCATCATGAAATAAATTACTGATCTTTAGTCGAACAGTTCACCAAGAAAACCGAATGCCCCTCCCTTTCTCTTTCTTCTTCCTGTTTTTGGATCAATATAATAATCATGATCATCGTCATTGTGACCATGATGTGAATCCTCTGTACGATACTCCCGACCATGATGCTCCTCACGCCCACGTGGCTGGGGAGCAGACCGTTCAATGATTTTATCCAGCTCTCCCCGGTCAAGCCAGACTCCCCGACAAGAGGGACAATAGTCAATTTCAATACCCTGACGTTCAGAAAGAAGCAACTCAGCACTACATGCGGGACATTTCATGGCACTCTCCTCGATTAGTTATTATAACACCACCATCAACCTGTTTCTTCTTTGCGTTGAAAATATAACTGACCAAATCTTAAAGAAGTCGAAAGCCAAGCTTAAGAAATGGTTAAAAAGGATCATTGCATCTGCTGAAGCCCCCATGTCAAGAAAAAGTGATGGCTTCTTGAGAGTCCCTTTTTTTGTTACAAGTTCACTTCACACTCCTCCGGAGTCCCGGAAGCTGCTCCACTTGCTCGTTAAACTTCTTGACAGAGTACGTGTCAGGTTTCTGTGATATTTTTATGACTATTTTTTTTCGCACATTGGAGGATGAAACAATCACATCGCATAAAAGGAAGGCTGGGCAGAAAGGCAGTGGCATTTTTCTACAGTATTTTCCGAAAAAGCAGGTATTTCAAAGGTAATTCCCAGCAGTTTTTCCGCCTGAGCCTTGATTATCTGCTCGTTCAACTGAATCTGAATCAGGATATCCCGTTTCTTCTTGTTGCGGTATGTGTGGGGCTTCTGACCGGCTATGTCGCCGTGGTATTTCATGATGCCATTATGACGATAAGTACCGTGATTTTTACCGACCTTCGAATATTTGGTAAAAATAGCGTCATCGACACCTACTGGATGGTTATTCTTCCTTTCATTCCCGCGCTTGGCGGTCTGCTTGTTGGTCTCTACAATGCCTTTGTGGTGAAATCGAGACCTGGACATGGTCTTGCCTCTGTCATCAAAGCTGTTGCTCAAAATGATGGTATTATTGAGCGCAACCTATGGATTCATAAAAGCATAACATCGGTATTGAGTATTGGTTCAGGTGGTGGTGGCGGACGTGAAGCACCGATTGTCCAGGTCGGCGCGGCAATTGGTTCAACGGTAGCCCAGGTGTTGCGATTTTCGCCAAACAAGACGCGTACGCTGCTTGGTTGCGGGGCTGCCGCAGGTCTTGCCGCTGTTTTTAATGCACCTATCGGCGGTGTCATGTTTGCTGTTGAAGTGCTGCTCGGGGACTTCAGCGTTAAAACGTTCAGCCCCATTGTCATTGCGGCTGTCATCGGCACAGTACTTTCAAGAAGTTTTCTGGGTAACTCTCCGACGTTTCAGGTTCCTGAATACACTCTGGTATCAAATACAGAACTGTTCTTCTACTGTCTGCTTGGCATTCTCGCCGGTCTTTCCTCCGTGATGTTCATCAAGATCTATTACGCCATAGAGGAGTGGTTCCAGAGAGTTGAAAAACGATGGAAGATACCTGTTTGGGCAATGCCAGCGGTCGGCGGGCTTATGAGTGGCGTTATCTGTATTTGGCTTCCCGGCCTGTATGGATTTTCCTATGATGCCATCAATCATGCGGTTCATGGCACTGAAAGCTGGACCAACATGATTGGCATATACCTGTTAAAGCCGGTCGTGGCTGGTCTCAGTATCGGTTCGGGAGGATCAGGCGGAATGTTTGCGCCAGCGATGAAAATGGGGGCCATGCTTGGAGGGATGTTTGGCAATATTGTCCATACGGTTTTTCCATCCTTAACCGCCAGCTCGGGCGCTTATGCCCTGGTTGGCATGGGTGCATTAACGGCGGGCATCATGAGGGCACCTTTAACCGTCATCCTTATTCTCTTTGAAGTGACCGGTCAGTATGAGATTGTGCTGCCTATTATGTTTGCCGCCGTTACCTCCTCACTGATTGCACGGCTTGCATATCGCCACAGCATGGAGAGCTACGTGCTTGAAAAAGAGGGGGTAAGGCTGGGGTTTGGCATAGCTCTTTCGGTGGCAGAACATATCAATATTTCCGAAGTCATGAAAAAAGACTACGTAAAATTCAGCGTGTCAGAAACTGCCGCAACGATGATCGATGTGTTTTTCAATACCCCAGAGTCAAGTTTTCTGGTTACTGATGATCAAGGCCTTTTTTCTGGCATTATCAGTCTTGATGAGATGAGAATTCTTCTCAAGGAAGATGTTCTTGTTGGATTGATTGCAGAGGACATTGTGAAAAAAAATGTCCCGATACTCTATGACACCTCAAAACTTGACGAAGCGCTTAAACTTTTTGAGATCTCGGATTATGACTTGCTGCCGGTACTTGATACAAGAAGCGCCACCCTGCTGGGCGTAGTGCGTCAGGAAGAGGCTTTTGCCTATTATCGCAAGCAGCTCAATCTGTATGGATCAGACCAGTTTGAGGGTCAGAAACCATGACCTGTTTTTTGTAAAATGAGTCCCATAATTCTTGCATCCCATTGCGTATGAAACTGACAAGGCTAACGGTATGTATATCTGCTTTTTTTCTAACTGTTGTATTTCAGAACGCTTTCAGCCAGCCTGTATGGGCAGCAGAAGCTCCAGAAATCATGGCGAAAGCTGTTGATGGCGCACTCATCATCAAAAAAAATCTTCCTCCACTCTGGCTTGTTACCCCGTTCGCGACACTTCTTGTGATGATAGCTACCGGTCCACTCTTATTCCACCGCTTCTGGGAGCGGAACTACCCGGCAGTTTCGGTAGGGCTTGGTGTTGTTGTTGCGGGTTACTATGGCATTATCATGGAAAACGGGCTGCATGTCCTGGAGCATACCCTTGAAGAGTACCTCTCTTTCATTGCCTTGATATCATCACTGTTTGTGGTTTCCGGCGGAATACTCATCAAAATTGAGCGAAAAGGAACGCCCCTGATTAATGCATTGCTGCTTTTTATTGGAGCAGTGATTTCAAATCTGGTCGGAACAACCGGTGCCTCCATGTTGCTCATAAGGCCATATATGCGCATCAATGAAGGTCGGCTGAAAGCCTTTCATATTGTTTTTTTCATTTTCATTGTCAGTAACATCGGCGGTGCACTTACTCCAATCGGTGATCCCCCTTTATTTCTTGGTTTTTTAAAAGGAGTGCCATTTTTCTTGGTTTTCCCTAAAGTATGGTTGCCGTGGATTATAACTGTTGCTGGCCTTCTGCTCATTTTTATAATTCTTGATGCAAGGGCCGGAATTGGCGATGTAAAGGGATCCGGAGCAAAAGGTGGCGTGAGCATAACAGGAAGGAGAAATTTCTTTTTTCTTGGCGCGATTATTCTTGCAGTTTTTCTTGATCCTGCCGTGATAGAAGGCTTTCCAAGTCTTCAGGAGCTTTTTTATCTGCCATTCGGTATCAGGGAAGTGATCATGTTTATGATTGCTCTTCTTGCCTATAAATTCTCGAATCATGAAGCCTTCAAGGGCAATGAGTTCAACTTTGAGCCCATAAAGGAGGTTGCGTTTCTTTTTATAGGTATTTTTGCCACCATGATTCCTGCACTGGCCCTTATTGGCGATTTTGCTAAATCAAATGCCAGTGAGTTCTCGGTATCCAGATTCTACTGGATGACAGGCGCTCTTTCAGGCGTACTTGATAATGCCCCAACTTATCTGAATTTTCTGGCCGGTGCGTTAGGGAAGTTTGGACTGAATATCGCTTCAACCTCCGATGTGAGGATTTTTGCAGACGGGGTAGCCTCTCCGGTTCAGGGAGATCTCTCTTCGGATATTTACCTGGTGGCCATCTCTGTTGCTGCGGTCTTTTTTGGGGCAATAACCTATATCGGCAACGCTCCAAATTTCATGGTAAAAAATATTGCCGCCCAGGCGGATGTAGAAGTTCCTGATTTTCTGGAATACATTTATAAATACTCGTTACCGATACTGCTCCCATTTTTTATTCTCTTATGGGTTCTGTTTTTTAACTACTGACGCGGAACTGTTAATTAGTAATACTTGAAACCATGAAAAGTTTTATTGCCGCAATCAATGCCGAAGAAAAGGGATTTGTGATCAAAAACTCTGTTTTCCTGCCTTTTCACTGCGAAATTATCACTATCTGGATAGGAAAAGAGATGTCCCTGCTTTCAACACCGGATCTGATCACCGATCTCACTGATGCTGAGGTCTTGGGTGTCCGGGAGGGCGACTTTTACACTAATCTGGTGTTCAGGAAGTGGAGCGATCTTGCCAAAGAGTTAGGCCATCATAAAGGTCACATTATTCTTCGTGCTGCTGAAAAAGGTGCTGATCTATTCAAGGTTGAAAACCTTCACTACGTCCGGATCGGTTTTCTGGATCATAAGAAAGAGCTATCTCTTGAAATAATCGATAACCCCTATGATCTTTAGCGATTCATTACAGCAAAAATGAGATATCCCGCATAGAGCAGGATCAGTAAAACTCCCTGCGTTTTTTTTATCCGACCATCAGGTCCGGGAAAGGTTAGGAGCAGTGCTGTGATCCCAATAAGCAAAGCAGGGCTGGTTTCACGCAAGTTGACCTGTATGGATTGATTATCGCAGTCACCCCGATGATGAACAGGCCATTGAAAATGTTGCTTCCAAGAATTGTTCCCAACCCTACCCCATCGTGACCCCGAAACTTTGCGATAAGCGATGAGGCCAGCTCAGGCATCGACGTTCCGAAGGCAACAACTGTCGCCCCAATCAGAAATTTATCCATTCCGAAAGCAATGGCGATACCGGTTGCTCCTGAAATAATAAGTTTTCCAGCAATTACAAGAAAGACAAGCCCTGCAATTGCCAACAGGATGAAAGACCATTTTTCGTTTTTTTCTGTGGCATCTGTGCTCTCTGGCCTCCCCGAGGCAGCAAAATCTGTCGAAAGTAGCCACCTCAGGCATGCGGGTCGAATATGTCGACCTTGCCATGATCGAGTCGAATATCAAGGCCAATCCGTCGCTTTACGGCCCGAAATACGCTACAGCAAGCCCGATACCGGGTAATTCAGCCCAGGTGAACGAATATTTGTTCTACGTCGATCAGTTGCATCTGACTTCGGCTGGCTTTGCCATTGTGGCGAATTACATCGCTAATCGCCTCAATGCCCCTGAGACTTTCGCCTCAAGCTGCGAGCTTGGGTTTACTGTAGCGGATGCCTTTGTCGGCACCATGTTCGACCGGCTTGATCTGTTCAACGTCGCGACCGCAAAAAGCTCTGGCGCATCAGGAACCGGGTCAAACTCATGGGCCGTGTTCGTGCAGGGCAATGGCGTTGTATCCAATCGTTCCTCCAGAGACAATTCGAAAGGGTATCATTCGGATGGCCTTGGCACAACGCTCGGCATCGAATATCGCCCGACCTCCGAGACAATGGTTGGCACGGCCTATAACTATAGTTCCCTAATTGCCAAGCGGTAAAAACGGTAGCCCAAGCTAGCAAAGTCAGCGGCAGATTTGGGGGCGAGGCCGTAGTTCTTGAAACGCACGTCGTCTCCCAACGCGTCCGTGAGTTCCCAGCGGTAGCTGAAGGGGGGATTGGCCACCACGGCATCGAACTGTTTCTTTTTTGCCGGATTGGCTTCGCGCAGCATATCCCAGTCGTTGAGCAGCGTATCGCCGTGGTAAATTTCGAACTCTGAATCTTTCACCCCATGCAGCAGCATGTTCATGCGCGCGAGGTTGTAGGTGGTGATGTTTTTTTCCTGCCCGTAAATTTTGCCGATGCCGTGGGGGCCCATCTGATGGCGAACATTGAGCAGCAACGAGCCGGATCCGCAGGCAAAGTCGAGCACGTTGTCGAGATATCTCTTTTTGCCGGTGGCAGGTTCCTGACTGTCGAGCGTCACAATGGCAGAGAGAATGCTGGAGATCTGCTGCGGGGTGTAGAACTCTCCCGCCTTCTTGCCGGAACCGGCAGCAAACTGGCCGATCAGGTATTCGTAGGCATCTCCCAAGGTGTCGCTGTCTGTTGAAAACTCCTTCAGCCCCTCGGCAATTTTGGTGATGATGGTGCAGAGCTTGGCATTGCGATCGGAATACTGCTTTCCAAGCTTTTCAGAGTTCAGGTTGATTTCCGAGAAGAGGCCCTGAAAAGTACTGGCAAAAGATTCGTTTTCAATGTAATCGAATGCTTTTTGCAGGGTATGCAGCAACTCCCCGTCCTGCGTACGGGCCATCTCCGCGATGCTGCCCCAGAGGTATTGGGGCTTAATCACATAATGCACCTTGAGACGCATCTGCTTTTCAAATTCAGCACTATCGTCGGGATTATTATCATACCAGAGTTGCAGCGGCGTGGTGCCGGGCAGCTCTTGCTTGACGGGGAAATCCCTGCCCAGCTCTTTTTTTGCTGCGGCTTCGTAGTTGTCGGAGAGGTAGCGCAGGAAAAGGAATGAGAGCATGTAGTCGCGGAAATCGTCCGCGTTCATGGCTCCGCGCAGTTGGTCGGCAATGCCCCAAAGGGTAGTGCCCATTTGTTTCTGGTTTTGTTCGGTCATCGGTTCTTCTTTTTTGATTTTCCCTGTGTCGATGGCAACTGCTTCACTGCCCCTGTCGAAATCGTTCTCCAGTTGATCGGCATGGCCACGCTGGCTTCGCGGCAATAATAGTCAATGGCTTACGACAAATCCCGGCGCATGATCGGGCGCAGATGGCTCCAGCTCAATTCTCTACACACTGTGTAGAGAATCGCCTGTTCGAGGATGTTTTTGATATCGGCGTGAAAAGAGGTCAATGCGTCCATGCCCCCCCTCGTCAGCATTCATGGCTCCGCGCAGTTGGTTCTGTTCTTGTTCGGTCATAACTGATTTTTAGTTTGCGCCATTGCTTTTCTGCTGATCTCTTCGACGCTCTCCTCTTGCTCCATGCTCTCTCGCCACTGGGTATAGTCAAAAGGTTCTCGTTGAATCAGCGCGATAAAACGCTCCATTTCAATATCACCCAGATATTGGGCAAGAATTTGAATGCCTTTTACCCTGATCTCTGTGTCGGTCATCATGCTCATCATTATTTCATAGATAATCCATCAATTCCATCCTTCCCGACTGCTTTCTATATACTCATCAATCTCTTCAAGGGATTGATGAGCTGCTCCATAATAACTGCGCGGGTTAAAGGTCTCGGCAGGCACCGGTGTCTGCTGGGTAGAGAGACTCTCTTCCTTTGCCAATTGTTTATGGGTTTTGAGCGTATCGAGCTTTTGGTTTTGTTCTGTCATGACTCTTTTGCCTCTGATGCTTGGCGGCGCAGCTCTTCCGCTGAAATCCACACCAATTTCCCATCTTTTTCAATCACGATATTGGTATTCGTCTGAATAGCGGTTTCACGAGCTAACTCGGCGGCTCGTTGCAGAGCGGCTAATGAAGCACGCTGGTCAGGGTTTTTAGCCTTTGTAATATCTGTTGCGTTCACAGGTTTTCTCCCCATTCTAATAAAACCGGTGTCTCTCCGGCGTTGTTGTATTTGGTCCAATCATCTACCTCAGCTTTGTAGTGTTGCTCAAAGTTACGCAATCCCGCTATAAAACGGCGGCGGATTATTGGTTCAGGAATATTATGCCCTCCTTGGCGAACGCGCTCCGCTACACGGGCAATGGCCGCTTCGACATTGGGTAACGACAGAAAATAGAGGCTAACCACAAAGCCTTGAGCACGCCATTGCCGGATATGCGTCAGATAACCAAGGCCGGATAGCGTGGTTTCATAAGCGAAGCTTTCTTCACGTCGCACGCTATCGGCAATCTCTTCCAGCATGATACGTCCTGCTTTGATGGCAGCCACATCAGGGGCAAAGGGTGAGAGTCCGGCTGCAATGAGATCGGCATTGATAAAGCGCAGGCATTGAGCTTCTTGTGGCAGAAACGTACAGGCAAAAGAGGTTTTTCCTGCTCCATTGGGTCCGGCAATAATGATGATTTTTTTGCCCATCAGCTTGATACCTCCTCAATTACCGGGAAAAGCTGCTGCATCAGCGCTTTTTTATGGGTTTTGAGCGTGCCAAGCTTTTGCGTTTGTGCGGTGATCAGGTCATCGATGGATGAAAGGCAGTCGGCGATTTTTTTTTGTTCTGATAACCCTCCTAACTTCCGTTCGTATGGAGGAACCGGAATAAGCAAAGTAGCGTATTCGTTACCGTTAATACCTGGTTGACCACTGCGCGCAGAAGTGACTCCAACCCAATTCCAATACTGCTCAGTAAAAAGAAAGTTGAACAGAAAAGTAGAATCTATTTTTGTAGAGTCTGGCTTTATCCGTATCAAAAATCCGGCGAACACCAACTGGCCGTCTTCTTTTCTGAATTTGTACGATTTTCCAACACTTGCTCCTGTTCGAGCAAGAACAATATCACCCTCACTCAGATAGTTTGCCTCTGTAGCCTTAATCGCAACAGAGGCTTTTTTACCACAAAGGAAATAACCCTCATCGGAAATATCAGTTATTCGTAGATAAGCGGGTAAATTTTCTGAGTAGGGTACAGCTGCTGCATTCACCCCATAGTCAGGATGGCCCCATAAAAGTTCTCCTAATTGCTTCGCCTCCCACTCCCCCGCATCCCAAAATTCAGGAAATCTTAGCTTGGGCACATTCATAACTCATCACTTTGTCGCATGTTAGGTAAATCCCGTAACTCAAGTACACTCAAATGCATCATTGTCTTTAAAGGTATGGCGGCTGTTTGTGTGTAATTCTCTCACCAGTGGTGAGAGTTTTTGATTGTAAGGTACATTCAGATGGTACGATATTGATTTGACGTTCATCGCTGCTTTTGCAACGCTCAACAATAAGGGGGTTCTGTGACCAGGACAAAACTCTCGGCACTGCTGAGAGTTTTTCGTCTGCCTGCCAAGTTTCATAAAACTGTTTCATACGCCTCCAATCCTGAAATGTCGCGCCCTTGCGCAAGTTTGTGCAGCACGGGAATCAGCTCTTCCATCAAGGCAAGCTCTTTTTGCCTTCTGCTTTTCCAGTTCAACCCCAGCGGAGCAAGCAGATCAGTCAACTGTTCACCATCGAAGATCATCCGCTGCATGATGGTCTCCACAAAGGCTTGAAGCGTGGAGGTTTCCAGTCCATGCTTTTCGGCAATGTCAGCCAGTTGACGGGCGTTTTTTTCGGCCCTGAAGGTTTCGTAACCCTGACGGACTTCACTCTCTTTCAAACCTTCGCCTGACTTGAGGGTGCCGATATAGTCGGCTATCTCTTCGCGCACCTCAAGGAGGTTGGCCTCGGATGCAATCAGACCGATAAGCTCGGTGCGGCTCATCTTTTGCTTGTCGGGTGTTTGCTGCGAGTAGCTTGTAATGAGGCCCATGATGTAGTCGTAGTCAATCATGGCGGAGGCAAAAAGCACAAATTCAAAATCGAGTTGCTCCTCTTCCGGGCCATCGCTGCCTTTGCTCTTTTTTTCTTTCAGCCGCTGGGCGGTTTCGAGATAGACACCACGAAAAGCCTGCAACTGCTCCGACGGTATGACCTGCTCGATGCTGAGGGCGTTTTCGTCCGTCAGGTCGGTGTATTGGTCGAGCTGGGTCTTGAGACGTTGCACCTCCTTGAAGAGGTTGATGAACTGACCGCGTGCTGCATCGCCCTTGAGGTTTGCCACCTCTTCCGGGGCACTGGCCAGCCCCTGGGATTGCATGAATTCGCCCAGCTTTTTAACCGCACTTTCCAGTTTGTTGATGACCACCGGGGCAGAATCGACCAGCCAGATTTCGCAGGCGCGGTCGGCTTGCTCACCGGAAAAGAGGGCGATAGCATCGTTGACCGCGCTTTGCTGCTGGCGGAAGTCGAGAATGCTGCCGTAGGGCTTGGTGCCGTTCAGCACACGATTGGTACGTGAGAAGGCCTGAATCAGCCCGTGGTACTTGAGGTTTTTATCCACATACAGGGTGTTCAGGAATTTCGAGTCAAACCCGGTGAGCAGCATGTCGACCACAATCACAACGTCAATCTTTTGCGCGTGCGGCAAGTCCTGGTTGGGGTATTGCTGATCTTTGATGCGCTTTTGCACGTCTGAATAGTAGAGGTCGAATTCGTCGATGCGGTGGTTGGTGCCGTAGTTGGTGTTGTAGTCGGCAATGATGGCTTTCAGGGCCGCCTTTTTTTCATCCGGGGCAACCTGGTTGTCGGCCTTCTCCTGCGGCAGATCTTCCTGGAGCTGCTTGATGTCTGCCACATTCTTTTCGTTTCGATTCCCGGCATCACCAGCAATAGCCTGCGCGGGCGGCGAAAAGACGCAGGCGATGTTCAGTGGCTGAAAGTGGCTCTCTTTGGCCTGCTTTTCGGCCTGAATGCTCTTGAACAGCTCATGATAGGCAATGGCATCGTTGATGGAGGCCGTGGCCAGAATGGCGTTGAACTTGCGCCCGTAGGTGGCGGTGTCGTGTTTTTCGAGGATGGCCTCAACAATGGCTCTTTTGGTAAGCGCCTCACCCGGCTTTGGCCTGTTCTTGCCTTCGGGCCTGAAATAGTCGACGTGGAAGCGCAGGACGTTGCGGTCTTCGATGGCGTGCGTGATAGTGTAGGCGTGCAGTTGCTGCTGAAAGATCTCTGCCGTGGTGATAAAAGAGCCCTGCTGCCCCTCAATCTGCTGATAACTGGCATTTTCTGAAAAGATTGGCGTGCCGGTAAAGCCGAAGAGCTGGGCGTTGGGAAAAAATTCCTTGATGGCCTTGTGGTTGTCGCCGAATTGCGAGCGATGGCATTCGTCAAAGATGAAGACCATGCGTTTTTTGCGCAGCGGTTGGAGCCGCTCTTTGAAGTTGCGTTTGTTGCTGCCGTCGAGGGCGAGGCCGAGCTTCTGAATAGTAGTAACAATCACCTTATTGGCATAATCATCCGAGAGCAGCCGCTGCACCAGGCTGTCGGTGTTGGTGTTCTCTTCGACGCAGTTCTCCTGAAAGCGGTTGAACTCCTCCCGCGTCTGCCGGTCGAGGTCTTTGCGGTCAACGACGAAGAGGCATTTGTCGATATCCGGGTTATCCTTGAGCAGGGTTGATGCCTTGAAGGAGGTGAGCGTTTTGCCGCTGCCGGTGGTATGCCAGACATACCCGTTACCGGAGTTCTGGTGAATGCACTCCACGATGGCCTTGACAGCATAGATCTGGTATGGGCGCATCATCATCAGCTTTTGCTCGCTGGCTACGAGTACCATATAACGACTGATCATTTCGCCCAACGTGCATTTGGCCAGAAACTTTTCGGCAAAGCTGTCGAGATGGGTGATTTTCTTGTTGTCTTCTCCGGCGAACTGGTAGAGCGGCAGAAAACGCTCGTCGGCGTTGAAGCTGAAGTGGCGGCTGTTGTTGTTGGCGAAGTACCAGGTGTCGGTGCGGTTGCTGACGATAAAGAGCTGCAAAAAGCAGAGCAGGGTTTTGGTGTAGCCGTTGCCGGGGTCGTTTTTGTACTCGACAATCTGCTGCATGGCCGTGCGCGGGCTGATGGCCAGGGCTTTCAGCTCGATTTGTACCACAGGAACGCCGTTGATGAGGAGCAGCACGTCGTAGCGGTGATGGCTGTTGTTGGTGTTGATGCGGAGCCGGTTGACCACCTCAAAGCTGTTTTTGCACCACTCCTTGATGTTGACCAGGGTGAAGAAGAGCGGTGTGCCGTCGTCACGGTCGAAGCTGTTTTTTTCGCGCAGATGGCGGGCCGCTGCGTAAACGTCCGGGGTGACAATCAGATCGAGCAGCCGGGCAAACTCCGCATCGGTCAGATGGACCCTGTTGAGCGTTTCGAACTTTTCGCGGAAGTTCTTCTCCAGCCCGGCGCGGTCGCGAATGTCGGGGCGGTAGCTGTATTTGAGATCTTGCAGTTTGTCGATAAGGCCCAGCTCGATCTTGTTTTCAGTTGTCATGCGAATGCCTCATGAAATGCTTTACCCTAATTATATTATCACAAGCAACAGAAACTCCGTGAGTTTGATTGCTCCTGAAGTCACGAAGTCTTCATATTAACTACCACTTGCAAGAAAACCAGATTTGTGTGTTTCAGTGTCAATCCACACTTCTCCCGAGTTCTGGATTGGTGGGGTACAACTTTGAGATGTACGGCGAAAGTGCCTGGTATTTTTCACGAGGAGAGGCGAAATAAATGTGTCATCTGGCGAAACTATCGGGCGAAGGCGAAATGGTGCGATCCCATTATTAGCGGAGAAGGTAAACTCACCCCAGCCAGTCGCTTCATGCTCGTAAAGCAGCGCCGAGTACCAAGCGTAATCGAATTGCTTCTGATCATAGTGATTGGTGTCATTATTGGTAGTAATAGAGAATATTTTAAACTTGAACTCAGCACGGTACTCCTCCAAAGCTTCAGCTTTCGTTTTCCACTTGACCTCCTCCTGATATTCACCTTCTATGATCTGATAGCTTTCAGACAAATAAAAGTCAACACCGCCGCGAATTGGCGGTAAGCCTTCAGGATTCATGTCATTATGAAGAGCTGTACCAAAGACATCTATCGGAAACCACGCATTGACAGTCACCTTCAGCTCGTTATTGCGTGCACAGGTTATCGCCGCGATTTGCTGTGCGCGTGTTACCAAAAAGTCATAACCAAAGTTGTCGAAAAATATCCCTTGAACTCCCAACTGCTTCCACTCCCTGACACTCGTCTCAACCTCCGATACTGAATGATTCCTCGTGTTTCCAGGAGCACCAACATTGATATAACCGAAAATCGTCGTGTTGTGTAACTCAGGCATGGATAAAATGGCAATAGTATTACCATAATCAGGGTGGCATGGATTTTCCAAACCTTTGCCCAGTACCACATAATCGTACTTTGCAAAGTTTGCTGCAGCTTTCTCTGTTGCGGAGAACATTAATGATGACCCATTTATAACACTTGGCCAAGCATAGTAAATCAACAGCGTTTTGGGGAAGATAGACATGATAAAGATCTTCTTATTTTCTTGGATTTGTTCCAGTATTGCCTGCCACCCTCACTCAGCGGCCCAACACAGAGCAGCCATAGCAGCCACCTCCCTTCTCAACTTCTTCCTTCACGATCGAAACAAATCAGTATGAGAACCTGTTGAGATTGTGACTGATAGTTTCATATTTCCTCGTCAGGAGTTCGACTATCGAAAAATAAAAAGAGTCAACGTCTCTTTTTAACGTGTCGGTAACAATTTGAAAGGTATGCGGACTAAACCGCCCCCTCATTTTCAGGCATAACGACACCAACCAATAAAAGTTACACATTTTTTCATGATGACCAAAGCCCCCGGATTTCATGGAATGTTACAACCCACCTGTATGAGTTGATGAATCTGGAAGCATATTACCAGCCTGCAATGACTTTTTGCTCAACGATCTATAAGCCGCTTAAAGAGCTGTGGGTAAAAAATTGATGCTGCGTTGTCAGAACATGGTTGAAACAGGTTACGATCATGTAATGACGCACAACATTAATATTGCCTTGACTGATTTGATTAGATAAAACGATGCTTTACTTTCTGCACTTGAACACCGGTGTTCCCATCTTGATGCCAATATACCCGTAAGATATGGCAACTGAGCGCCGAGCACAGCGCACTGCTGCATGGAGAGCATCTGCCCGGCGTTGCTTGCTTTTCAATCTTTTTGAAAGAGTGCGTCTCAGGTTTCTGATATTCCTGAGTTCATACATAAAACTGTGTAAGTGTATGCAAAATAAGGCGCGGCCTAAAAAATTAGACACTACAGAGCAGGTTTTCGACATCATACTACTATGCTATGAGGAACGGCACTGAACTGAGTTTTTCGCCCATAACCTGATAAATTTTCTTGGCGTGCAGAGTGGGTTTTGACGGGATACCATAATGGGTTCCATTCGTTTTATGAATCAGGATGCTCTGCTGTACGTGCACGAGCTCATTGCGAATAATTTCTGGCGAGAGTGGCTGGTATTGCAATTTTACCCGGTACGATAAATGACGGATGCAGACCAGTGCCATAAAGCAGATGGCTACATGCGCCTGAATCCGTCTTGGTGTCCAATGGTAGATTGGACGGACTCTCAGATCATGTTTGGTTAACCGGAATGATTCTTCGATCTGCCACAACCCCCGGTATTGCTCAAAGGCATCTTTTGCTGGTATATCACTGATATTGGTGATGACACCATGCAGCCCGTCCCACTGTTCGGCGTACCTGATTTTTTCTTCATCAATCTTCACCGATTGCTGATTTTCTATCTTCAGATATCTCCGATGAGAAGAGTTACTGATAAACGACTCAGGATTTTTCGATTTGTTGATTTTCTTCTGCAGTTTGTCCAGTGCCTTTTGGCGGTCGTGAGCATCTTTTCTTGCCCGTTTTTCAGTATAGTTAACCAACAGCCTGCGTTTTCCCGGTAACTCGATCTCTTTGATCATTATTTGATTACCCTGCTGATAACTTGCTTTATCCAGAATCTGATTCTTGATGCTTTTCGGCTGATTTTTCAACCGTGCGGCAACAATGTACTGCATTTCACTCTGCTCAATCAGAGCAAGGTTGTCCTTTGAGAGTAATCCGCTATCGGCGACAAACACCACACGATCAACCTCAGCTATACTTTTTATATGCGCTATGGCATCCTTGAGTGTATGGCCTTCCCACGTTGCTCCGTTGTAGAGCCGGTATCCCAGCGGAAGTCCTTCCCTGGTCACCATCATGGCCAGTAATACCTGGCTTTCACTGAATTTATGTTCCTTGCTCAATCCCTTTTCCCGCAGCTCATCCTCGGCAAAAGACTCAAAATATAGTGTTGTGCAGTCATAAAAAACCACGTCGATTTTCTGGGCGAACAATCCTGTCGCAGCATCCCATGCCTTCTTTTGGATGAGTTCCAAGCTTTTTTCATCGACATAATCCAGCGTCCGGTACACTGCATTTAAATCAAGTTTAACCCCGAAGTCCCGTTCCAGTTCGATGACACTCTTGCGTTTGCTTGCCGGATTGGCAATTCTGGCCATTACCAGATGTTTAATCGTCTTTGCTGCCTGTACCCGCCGTGCAGGGTCACCGACCACCCGGTCAAAACCAAGTTCATCAAACAACTTGCCATAAATCTCATGGATGCCAGCAGTCACACGGCTTTCTTCCCGAAGCTGCTTCAGGTCTACCTGTAACGGCTGATCTGGCGACAAATCAGCCTTTTTTCGTTTGTCGATAGCCATTTGAGCCAATTCATCAGGACGGAAAAGTGCCGGAGCTGACTCTTCCTCAAGACCTGCCTTGATAAACTCGGCCAACTCTTTCATTTTCACCAGCTCTTCGTCATTCATGGCAATACCGACATAGCGGACAATGCGCTGCTTGACTTTCTCTCCGATGCGATCACTGGCGACAATCTGCACGGATTGCCTTGGTGAATTCGGTGTTGATTTGACTCGAACAAACATGGACAAGCACAGAGAAAATGAAAAAGCCTTTGACAGAAAAATACAAAACAAAAAAAGAAAAACAAGAAATATATTTCATTAGGCACTACAGAGACAAAAACACAATGCTCCCTTGATTTTATTGGCTTTTCAGTGGAGTTTTTTCAATTCATGTATGAACTCAGGAGCACAGCGCACTGCTGCATGGAGAGCATCTGCCCGGCGTTGCTTGCTTTTCAATCTTTTTGAAAGAGTGCGTCTCAGGTTTCTGATATTTTTGTAAATCTATTTTCGCACATTGAAATACGAAACTATCACACCACACAAAAGGAAGGCTGGGCAGAAAGGCACTGGCATTTGTCTACAGCATTTTCCGAAAAAGCAGATATTTCAAAGGCAATTCTCAACAATTTTTCCGCCTGAGCCTTGATTATGTGCTTGTTCAGCTCAATCTGAACCAGGATATCCCGTTTCTTCTTGTTGCGGTATGTGTTGGGCTTCTAACCGGCTATGTCGCCGTGGTATTTCATGATGCCATTGTGCTGATCAGTACCATGATTTTTACTGACCTTCGAATATTTTGTAAAAATAGTGTCATCGACACTTACTGGATGGTTATTCTTCCCTTCAGTCCGTCAGGAGGAGGCTTTTGCCTATTATCGCAAGCAGCTCAATCTGTATGGAACGGATCAGTTGGAGTACCAAAAATTATGACCAGTTTTTTTGAAATGAGTGACACAATGCTGACATGCCCATTGCGTATGAAACTGACAAGACTACCGGTATATCTATCTGTTGTTTTTCTGAATGTTCTCTTTCAGAACGCTTTCAGCCAGCCTCTGTGGGCACTTCACCACAGAAAATCTCTCCTCCGCTTTGGCGAGTTTGTGTCTCTTTTTATAGGCATCTTTGCGACCATTTGGTTCCGGCTCTTGTGCCAGTTTTTCGCAAAATAACCTGTATGGGGTTGATTATCGCAGTTACTCCGATGATGAACAGGCCATTAAAAATGTTACTTCCAAAAATTGCTCCCAGCCCGTTATGGCGCACTTGAGTACAAGAGCGCCGCACCGTGCGGTTGCGTTTACCCCTTCACCACCATAATATCCCCCCACCGCGTCGTGCAACACGGCGAAAGCCGCTCCTGATTCGGCTTCCAGCCTGCTGAATTTTCCGAAGCCAGCCGCACCGTACCACGTCCATACCGCTCATTAATGCCATCCATCACCAGCATCAACGTTTTACTCTGCTCACTGTCAGCCGCCGCCTCCTCAGCAAAGAGCGAAAGAGTCCTGCCAGCAAACGCAACCGGCGAGAGTTCACTCACAATCACCCCGGCTTTCTTGTAACCATGCCCGGCGCGAAAGAGCAGATCCAGCACTGATTGAGCCGCTCGAATCAGCGTCATGGAGTCCTGAGTAGGGTACGGTAATGAAATGGTTTTTGTCCCCCAAGTACCGCGTCTCGTTGTCGTCAAACGGGCTGGTGCCGATAAAGAGCGTCAGCATTGAGGCAGCAGCCTGCTCTTTGCGGAGCTTCACCGCACACTTGCCTGCAAAGGTTGCTACCGCTCGCTGCAACTCCTCCCATGTCGTCACACTCTTGCCAAACGACCGTGAAGTGCAAATGCTTTGCTTTGCAGGTCTGACAAGCTCCATCGGCAAACAGGAAGTACCGTTCAGCTCCGCCTGCACCTTTGCGCCGGTGATGTGCAGATGCTTGCGCACCCAGGGCGCAGAGGCCGCCGCCAGATTAGGAGCAGTCGTGATCCCTGCACTTGAACACCGGTGTTCCCATCTGAATGCCAAGCGCCTTGGCCTCCTCCGACCGGGCAATAATGCAGCCATCATTATTCGAGAGCACTACCACCGGGCGAGTGCGTAAAGCAGGGTTAAAAACCCTCTCACACGAAGCATAAAAGTTATTGCAGTCAACCAGAGCAAACATAAAGTAAATCTCCGGTCAATTTATCGCGGTTTGTGGATAACGTAGGCGACAACTCCCCACACCAGAAAATCATTCTCCTCGGTAATTCGTATCGGCTTGAACTCCGCATTGGCAGGGACAAGATACACCCCATCATCCCGCACCGAAAGCCGCTTCACCGTAAATTCACCGTTAAGAAAACAGACCGCAATATCCCCATCCTTCGCCTCAAGCGCCTTGTCAATCACCAGCAAATCGCCATCCTCAATCCCCGCATCAATCATCGAACTACCCTTCACCCGAGCATAAAAGGTAGCAGCCGGATGCTTTACCAGCTCCCTGTTCAGGTCCAGCGCAATCTCCACATAGTCCTCAGCAGGGGAGGGGAACCCAGCCGAAACACCCGCAGCAAAAAGCGGCAACTCCAACACGGTCGCCAGATCAGCCGTGTAAAAGTCCAACACAGGGTTGGAATGTATTCGGGAAAGTCTCATTGCTCTTGATGGTGAAATTATACCCATTTCCGAAAACCGCATCACCAGCAATATGCAAAAAAAGAAAAGAAGAGCCAGAACACGCAGAACCTCCCCGCCAAAGGAGCAAAGCACCGTGTAAAAAAGTCCCTGAAAATCGCAAAACCAAAGTCCCCCCAAGCAACAAACCACCCCATAAGTCCTATTCCTCCCATCTGTCCTATCAAATCATTCTTGATTCATCTTTTTGTATTGCTATCAGAAAAAAACCGATATTTCCAGGAATATTGTTGATTTGATTATGGTTAGTCAAATCCAGGGATAAGCCAATATTATCAATCTATCCTGCACATTTTCCCCGATAAAAAACTCAGACGGTATGAATTCGCTTTCTTCGTTAGATGTCGAGTCGGAACTCAGTTATGCTTATATACACGCCGTTGCTGCAAATGCCGGTATGGAGTGCTGTATCACGGGGCGTCACTCTGACAATAGGGGTATTGATGCAAGGATTACGGGCTGGAATTTACCGACGGGCACCTACAAAAAAGAAGTAACCTGTCAATATTCAGCTCAAAGCAACAATTGCTGAGCCTGTTGAAGATGATGATGGTCGGCTCTCCTATTTTCTAAGTGGTATCCACCGATACAACGACCTCCGTGACGATTATCAAATTCCCCGGATTCTTGTAGTGCTTTTTTTGCCACCAGAAAAAGAGTTGTGGCTTAACATCAGCGAAGAGCAGTTGATCCTGAAACGGTGTGCTTATTGGATAAGTCTTTTAGGAGCCCCTGATTCTGAAAACAAAAGTGGTCAAACCGTATTTTTGAAAAAGAGTCAGCTTTTTGATCCCGGTGGACTTGAGCAATTATTGATTAAAATTGCTCAAGGTCAAACTCCAAAATACTAAAGCCATCATGAGTATGTATTCGGATATAACGCCAACTGATCTCAGAGACTACATGAAGTTTCGGGGTTGGTTACAAGTAACTGAGGCTCTTGCTGATGGGGGGTTTTTGTTTAACCATCCTGAGAGCTCAAGGCAAATATATTTTCCGGTTCATCGCGAAGTTCCAGGTTTTGAAGAGGCGCTTCAAGTTGCTGTGGAAAAATTGGCAGCTCTTGAGTCGGTTGAACCTTGGTTACTTGGAAGGCATATTGAAGAATCAAGGGACGACACGGTATCTTTTCGTGTCATGAAGAATTCAATGTCGGAACGGTCGATTCCTTTGGCTTTTGCATACTCAATGCTTCAAGGGGCTGAAAATTTATTACTGTCAGCGGCTCATACCATCCTTAAACCACAGTTTTTTCATCCTCGTTTAAATCGCATTGAGGCAAAAAAGTTTCTTGAGGCATCCCGTTTTCGGCACACTGAGCCTGGGAGTTTTGTCCTTAAAATCTCTTGCCCGCTGTATGCTCTTGATGAACCATCAGGCAATCAACTTCAACTGATAGAGGGTGAGAATAACGCTCCTTTTGTCAGAAAGGCAATGGCCTTATTGAATAAATCTATCAGCTCCGTTATTGCTGCAATTGAAGCAGACACATTGGATGCCTTGGTTGAAAATGAGAAGAGAAGTTCATCTCCCTCAATTTCATATAATCCTGAAAGTAGGATAAAGCGCACACTATTTGCAGGGCACTCCCAGATATTCCAGGAACAACCTGTCTCTGGCTACTGATTCGGTAGACCAACGGTAGTTGCCCATGGGTGTTCGCACGTTGGTCGTTTCAATGCAGTCAAACCAGTCCAGAATCTGGGCGAGTGATCGTTGCTCAAGCCACATGTCCAGTTGATTTTCGAGCTTGACAAGCGCGGCGCTCTTTTCGCTTTTGTTCTTT